>MEYT01000001.1:0-861 GCA_001774105.1 Candidatus Azambacteria bacterium RIFCSPLOWO2_01_FULL_46_26
AACGCCTTGCTCTACGCATTTTTTTACATATTCGTCTTTAATGTCTAATCTGTCCGGATAAGCGTCAATCTCCAAAATAGTTCCCGTGCGTTTTGCCGCTTTAATAATTTCGTCAATGTCTAAATCATACGCCGCGCGGCGCTGAATAATCCGGCCCGTCGGATGGAACAGAATGTCAACATTGGGATTTTCCATCGCCCGAATGACGCGTTTGCTCTGTTCTTCTCGCGAAAGATTAAAGTGGCTGTGAACAGCGGCTCCGACCACGTCAAGTTTCGCCAGCACATCATCCGCGATGTCCAGTAATCCATTCTTTAAAATATTCACTTCTGCTCCCTTGAGAATCTTAAATTTTGATTTTTGATTTTTGATTTTTGAATTAAGTTTGTCAATTGCCGCCATCTGACGCAGTAATTTTTTTTCGTCAGAACCGCCGGTCATTGCCAGCGATTTTGTGTGGTCGGTGATGGCGATGTATTCAAGTCCGAGTTTTTTTGCCTCCTCGGCCATTTCCTCAATTGAATTCGCGCCGTCGGTCCAGTCGGTTTGAATCTGCAAGTCGCCTTTTAAATCGTTATAACCGATGAGTTTCGGCAAATTTCCTTTTTGAGCCAACTGAATTTCTCCCAAATTTTCCCGCATCTCCGGCTCTATATAGTTCAGTCCAAGTTTTTTATATACCTCCTCTTCGGTCTTGCCGGCAATTTGTTTTTTGCCCTTGAAAATGCCGTACTCGTTTAATTTCCAGCCCTTTTTAATCGCGATTTCGCGGAGCGCGATGTTGTGGTCTTTACTGCCGGTAAAATACTGCATTGCCGCTCCGAAGCTCTCCGGCGGCACGACTCTCAAATCAACGTCAAT
>MEYT01000001.1:874-15004 GCA_001774105.1 Candidatus Azambacteria bacterium RIFCSPLOWO2_01_FULL_46_26
TCAACGTCAATCCCGCTTTTTAATTTTACCGCGGATTTGGTCGGGCCGTGAGCGTAAATCCGCTCAACTTCGGGCATTGAAACGAAAAAATTCATCACCGGTTTTGGATTGTCGGAAGTGATTAAAATATCGCAATCGCCGACGGTTTCTTTTCTTCGCCTGACCGAACCGGCCAGTGAGATTTGCTTGACTTGAGGAAGTTCTTTGAGCCGGCTTTCTATTTTTTTCAAATCGGGCAAGACGAAACCCAAAATAAATCTTCCGGTCGATTTTCTTAAAAACTCTATTCCTTTCAGGATATTTTCTTCGGATTTTTCACCGAAGTCCTCCAATTTTCTGACTTTGCCGGCTTTGGCCGCTTTTTCCAAATCGTCAACGGTTTTGACGCCGAGCTTTTTGTAAAGTTTGAAAACCATTTTCGGGCCGACTCCTTCAATCGCGGTCAGCCCTTGAATGTCAACCGGCACTTTCTTTTTTAAGCGTTCATATTCGGCAAAACGCCCTTTATCAATCAGTTGGGCGATGTGTTCGGCCATGCTTTGTCCCACGCCAGGAATTTTCGTTTTAGGATTTTTACAGAGCGCGTCAATGCCGCCTTTTTTATACACATCCGCAATGCCGGCCTCGTATGCCTCAATGGAATGAGCCGCTTTTTCGTACGCGCGCGGCTTGAATTCAACGCCCTCCATCTCATAAAGCGCCGCTATCTCGTAAAAAATTTTTGCGATTTCCTGATTGGTCATTATTCAAGCAATATCCCGCGTCATTATATCGCTTATTTTTTAGCAACCGGTTTATAAAACGCGCTTATCTCTTTAGGGACTTTCGGTTTAATGTAAGGGCGCAAGAAAAAAAGAATAATCGCTCCGATAAGCAAAAGCGTTCCGTTTATAATAAAGAGCGGGCGAATGCCGATCGTTACGGCGAGAATGCCCGACAGCGCGCCGCCTAACGCAAATCCTCCGCCGGCGGAAAAGCTGGATCGTAACGCCCATTCAAACGCTTCCTGATTTCGATCAATGTGGCGCGTAAAAATGGCAAGAAAAGGCGGAATAATGAACGCGTCGCCAATGCCGATGAAAAATTGCAGCAGGTAAATCTGCCATGCCGCGGTCACGAAATAGTAAAGAAAGACCGAAACGATGACCAGCACAAAACCGCCGAGCATTGAAAAAAAATCGTCAATCTCGCCGTAATTTTTATCAAGATAGCGCGCAATCGGAAGTTGAAGGATTGACTTCGTAATCCAGTAAATGGCAATCGCGAATCCGACGGTTGTTACCGGCGCTCCTATGTTTTGCACGACAAAGAGGGCAAAAACAGGACTCACAAGCGCCGAGCCGGTCGTAATAATGAATTCGGCAAAAATGATAATTAAAACGACCTGGCTGACAGGTGGCATTTTAAATTTTTGAAACAATCGCATTATTATACTCAATTTTAGATGTCATTGCTTCGCCCGTCGCAACGGACTTGCAATGATGGTGTGGATAGTTGTTATTAAATCTCCTCTTTATTATATCCGAAAATTCTCAATAATAAAACTCCCCCGACAAATGAAAGTTGGGGGGAGTTTTATGAAATAAAACTATAGAGACCTGCTCTTATCGCACGGCCGCCGCCGCGTCCACCAATCCCCAGCCGTACAACAAATCGTATCCCGAGCCGCCCAAGTCCTTTGCGGTCGTCTGGAGTTTATTTTGAACTTCCGATGGCTCCCAAAGGCCGTTAGAATTCGCGTCATACGCGGAAGAAATAGGAGTCGTCAGAACAAGCGCGGCCGCTCCGGCAACATGAGGAGATGCCATAGACGTGCCGGAAAGAGTCGCATAAGAAGAACCTTTGTAAGTTGAATAGATTGAAACTCCCGGCGCCGCCAAATCAACTTCCGGACCGCGACTTGACCAATAGGCGATTGTTTCGGCGTTATCAATAGCCGAAACCGCGATTGCCTCAGGATACGCCGCAGGATAGTTAACCGAACCGCCGGAATTTCCCGCCGCAGCCACTACTATAATTCCGGCATTTTTAGCCGCGATTACCGCATCATGGAACGATTGAATGTTACTGGAAGTGCCCAGGCTCATATTAATTACCTGTATGCCGTTTGCTGTCGCCCACTGAATTCCGGCAATAACATCCGAAAGGTAACCCGAACCTCTTTTGTTCAAAACTTTAATGGCGTAAAGATTTGATTGGGGAGCAGCGCCGATAACGCCTATCGTATTATTAACTGCCGCGACAGTGCCAGCAACATGCGTGCCGTGGCCGTTATCGTCATTCCATTGCGTGGGACTAACGATTCCTTTTTGAATCACAAAATTTATTCCGCCTTTGATATTATCAATTAAATCAGGGTGGAATTTGTCAATTCCGGTGTCAATAATACCGACTTTAATTCCGCTACCCGTAGTTGTACTCCATGCCAACTCAGCGTCAATTTGGTCAATTCCCCACGGCAGTGATTCCGAGGGCTGGGGAGCGGGACCCGGCTTGCCTGCGACGGATACCAATATATCGTCATCAATTCTTAGAATACCGGGATGATGAGCCAGCGCTTTTTCCGAAGCTTTAGACGGAAGCCAGACGGATTTTGCGCCGATGATATCAAGATTTTTTAATTTTGTTCCGCCGACGCGAGCGATAATCTCGTCCTGCGCCGTTTGATTTAATGCGCCGGAGAAGACAATGATTTTTCTGCCGGGAGTATCATTTGCCTGTGCCGTAAGCAGAGCCAATCCAAAGATTGCGGATACGACCGCTAAACTAAAAATATATTTTTTCATATTATATTACGTATTTGCGAATTATCGCGAGTTTACAATAATTCGCAAATTTAGATTATGCTTACTTATTTAATAAAATACTCCTTTAATAGTAACACGTCAACCTCGTCAAACCCAAAGCGCTTTTTGTTTTGCCATGTCTTTTCGTTCTTTTTCGCTGAAAATTTTTATTTTTCCGTATTCGCCGTCATAGCCCGGGGAAATGCTTACTTTGCCTTCCCTCACGCGCCTTATTCCTTCGGCAATGTGTGCCGGCGCGGCTTTTTTGATTTCTTCAATTGGCGCGTTCAGCAGTACATTAAATTCGGTTCCGAGAGCGGCAATCAGTTTTTGGTATTGAGCCGCGACCGCTTTTGTTTTAACTCCCATGTCCAACGCTTCGGCGATGATTTCGTCCAATGGAATCAAATTTTTGAAGGGAATCGCTCTTTTTGGTTTTCCGCTCTCCGGCCTGTCGGCCAGATGATCAATTCTGTTCAATACCCCGATTGTCAGAGTCCGTCCGCATTTGGGGCAGATGTTTTTGTATTTTTTGGTTTCCTCCGGCTTTAAAGACACGCCGCAGGCGCGATGACCGTCGTAATGATATTTTCCTTCCTCGGGAAAAAACTCAATGGTAGATAAAAATTTATCGGGATTTTTTGACTTTATCGCTTCAAGAACGGAAAAATAATTCATCTCCGCGTCAAAAATATTCGCTTCCCGTCCGATTTTTTGGGCCGAATGACTGTCGGAATTTGAAATCAGAGCGATATTGTCCAACTTGCTCAATCGCCAATTCATCGCAGGGTCGCTCGAGAGGCCGGTCTCAATCGCGTAAATGTATTTCGCGTATTCTTCAAAGCATTCTTCAAGCGAATCAAAGCCGGACATTGAGCCGAAAACGGAGAACCAGGGAGTCCAGGCATGAGCCGGCACGAGGAAACAATTTTCGGAAACATCAAAGACGATTTTTGCTAATTCCTTTGAGTCCAGTCCCAGAATCGGCCGGCCGTCGCTTTTGAGATTGCCTATCATTCCGAGCCGCCGGTTAATTTCCCCGGCAGTTTCCAGAGAAGGGACAAAAATCAGATTGTGGATTCTTCTGACCTTTCCGCCTTTTGAATAAATCTGCGAAATTTCCACGGTCAGAATGAACCGCGTCTGCTTTTTGGAGTCAAACCAGTCGCCGCCGCTTTTTTGAAACTCTTTGGCGTATTTTTCCTTCAATTTATAAAGCCCGGCTTCGGCCGGCTCAAGTTTTTCTTTGAGTTCCTTAAACCAAGCCGGGTGAGTGAAGTCGCCGGTTCCCAAAACGTCAATCCCTTTGATTTTCGCCCATTTGTCCAGCGACTCCAAATTCATTTCTTTGCTGGTAGCTCTGGAATATTTGCTATGGATATGAAAGTCAGCTATGAATTGCATGATAGTATTGTAACATAAGTTGACCTTTGCCAAAAAATGGTCTATAAAAGAAACAAGGTCTTTGAAAATTTTAGAGAGGAGGAACGATGAAAATTTGGATTGGGGCGTTGTTTATTTTGCTTACTTTTTCTTTGGCGCCGCCGGCTTTGGCCGATTACGATCTGGGAGTTAATTTTTCTCTCAAGCATAATTATCTTGCCGGCCGGGATTTGGGGCAAAGTTCGTCTCTGTCAAACGCTTTTATCGTCTGGAACAAAAATCAGCCGATAATTTCCGTCAGCTATTCCGAGTCCAATCATTCTCCGGAAAGCGTTGTCGTTTTGCCGCTCACCAAAAATCGTCTGGATTACGCCGCCTCCTTTAATGCCGCTCAAAATTGGCTGATTAAATTTGCAGGGAGCGAGCTTGAGCAAGCGGATGAAGAGCGTTTCAGCGCCAATGGCCTTTATTTCGTCCGGCGAAGCAAAGGAATTTTGAAGGCGGTTGAATTCGGGGCGGAAATGGATAACCGGCAAAAGGACTTGTGTTTTGGCTACGGAACGTTCAACGCGGCGGCTCACGATTTTCTGGTCGGTTTCTCGGAAGAAAGAACAGGGGACGATTCATCCGAACGTCTGGGAACGGCCCTAATTTCGAATTTTTCGGAGAACTATTCGGCGGTTCTCGGCCTGACCAAAAACTTGAGTGACGAAAAGCTGACCAAACTTTACGGCTTGGCAAAAAATTCTCCGCTTAAACCGGGCGAAAGAAATGACCCGTTTTCATTCGTGACCGTTCTTCGCCAAAAACCGGAAAGCGACTATTTTTTGGGACTGTTCACTTTTGGCGGCAATTCATTGAACAAGTACACCAATCAGGGAATTTTTGAAGCGATGTTTTCAGGGTCTTTGTCGGGAACAAGGATCGTCGGCAACAGGAATTTTGACCGCATCGGCCTTTCCGACGCTTACAGGGTTCAGGAATACGGAAAAGCGGTGGCGAGCGTCAGCATCGCGAAGATGAAAATAAGCGACACGCTCTCGCTTCTGTTTGACGGCGAAGAGATTTCTTACACCGTCGGTAATTTGGGAAAAATTAAATCGTTTTTCGTTTCGCTCGGCCGGAGCGGAGAGACGAATTTGGTTTATAATTTCGCCGGCCATCGGCTTGAGGAGGATTATCAGGAATATCTCAGCGCCAGACTCGGCGGCAAGCTTCCTTTGCGGGATAAAACCGTTCATTTCGGCCTGACCAATTCTTACAATTTGACCCAATCGGCATGGGACGGCGTTTCGGCCTCCTTCACCTTCTCTTTTTAAAAAGTCAGGTTCTTTTAATAATTCGCCCTTCCGTTCCGAAGGGCTTTTTGTTATTTTGAGCTCTTGACAAAATCTCCAGAATTTGTAAAATGTTAGAAGTTTGGCTCTTTGACATAAAGGAGAAATTGTTATGTCAATTTTTTTGACGATGCTTTTCATAGGATTCGCATTGATGATTTCGTCGCTTTTTGTGGATCATGACCACGATTTTGATCATGGTGATGTTGATGTGAGTTCTGCCCACGAAGTCAGCGATGGCCCGAGTTGGTTGAATCTAAAAATCATCGCCGTCTTCCTCGTCGCCTTCGGGGCGATGGGGTCAATTGTCCGGTATTATGGCTACGACATTATGACGAGTTCTTTGCTGGCACTGGCCAACGGTCTCGCGCTCGCATTCTGTGTTTACAAAATTCTTAAACTTTTTTACGCCCAGCAGGCGTCAAGTCATGTCAGCGAGGCAGAGGTTATCGGCAAAACGGCCTTGGTCACGGTTGCGATTGCTGATTTTTCCGTCGGCGAAATCACTCTTATCGTAAAAGGAAGTCAACTTTCTTACGTGGCCCGTTCGGCCGTCTTCACCGGCGAGCCGATTAAAGAGGGTTCGTTGGTGCGCATTAACGGTCTCACGGGCGTTGTTGCGATTGTTTCGCCCCTAACCAGTAAAACCAAACAAGGAGGAGTAGAATGATGGAAATAGTCGGAGGTCTTTTTGTGCCAATTGCGATAGCGGCGCTTGTCATTATTTCTTTGACCGTAATCGCGAAATTCGTCAAAAATAATTACCTCAGGATTCCCCCAAGCAGGGTTGCCGTCATTTCCGGCCGCAGACACAAAAGAATGGCGCATGACACCGACGGCGAGCATGAAGTTGCTGTTGGTTATCGGATAGTCAAAGGCGGGGCCGCGTTCGTGCTGCCGCTTCTGGAGAGGGTGGATTATCTTGACCTGACGGAAATTACCATTCCCCAACTGGAAGTGAAAGACGCCATAACAAAACACGGCGCTCCGCTTACCGTCAAGGCGGTCGCCAATATAAAGATCGGTAGTGAAGAAACGCTTTTGTCCAACGCGGTTGAACGGTTGCTGGGAAAGACGACGGACGAGATTAAAAAGATGGCTTATGAGACGCTTGAAGGTCATCTCAGGTCAATGCTCGGAACACTGACCATTGAAGAAGTGAATTCCGACCGCGCCCTTTTTTCCCAGAAAATGATAACCGAATCCCAGACAGATCTTGCCAAGCTCGGTTTGAAGATAGATGTTCTGACCGTTAAAGAGCTTTCGGATACCCAAGGGTATCTGGAAGCGCTCGGTAAAAAGAGAACCTCCGAGGTTAAGAGGGACGCCGCGGTCGGTTCTGCCCAGGCGGAACGGGAAGCAACAATAAACGCCACAACGGCAAAAAAAGAGGCCGAGGTGGTGCGTCAGGGTAACATTGCTCAGGAAGCCGAAGCGGATAAAGAGCGGAAAGTGAAAATCGCGCAATATGAGGCGGAGACGAACGCGGAGCAGGCGAAAGCCGCTCAGGCCGGCCCCTTGGCAACTGCCGAGGCCAGAAAAATGGTTGTTGAAAGAGAAACCGAAGTTGAACTTGCCAAAACCCGCAAAATGACGGAGGTCGCGGAAGCCGAGGCGGAGCGGAAAGAAAAGGAATTGCTTGCGACCGAAGTTAAGCCGGCTGAAGCAAAGAAGCTGGCGGCGATTGCCGAAGCCGAAGGTAAAGCTAAAGCGGTTGAGATAGAGGCAGAGGCCAGCAAAGCAAAGAAGACTCTTGAAGGCGAAGGCGACGCGGCGGCGATTAGAGCAAAGATGTTGGCGGAAGCAGACGGCATCAAGGCAAAGCTTGAAGCCGAGGCCGTGGGTGTTTTAAAGAAAGCCGAGGCGTATAAGCAGCTAAACGAGTCCGGTAAGTTACTTCAGATACTTGAAGCACTGCAGGTTCTTGTGCCGAATTCAATCGAAAAATTGGCGCCAGTTATGGAAGCGATTGCCAGACCGATGTCAAATATTGACAAGGTTGTGATGATTGATACCGGCGGAAACGGCAACAACGGAAGTTCTTCTTCACTTCAGCGATATATGTCAACGGCGCCGGGAGCGATTTTGGCAATTATGGAACAAGCAAAAGCCGCGGGGTTTGACCTTTCCGGCCTTCTTGCCAAAGCAGGCGTGAAGATAGCGGATGAGACGGCGACAAGCGGCGATAAAATCATTGAAGTTTCAAAAAGCGACAGCGCTTAATTAAAAGAACAATAAAAAAATTAGAGGGCGATTCCAACCGGAATTGCCCTTTTCTTTTTTTAAAACTTGTTGTATTATCGGCTCAACGGTTCTTTACAATTTATAATAAGGGAAAGGAAAGAAGATGAAGGTGTTTACCGCGTGTTTAATCGCTATTTTATCTTTATTCGCGTTCCTCCGGCCCCTTGAAGCAAAAACGCGGATATTGGAGGGGGTTGAAAGCAACCTGACGTTCAGCTGGCACGGTCCCGAAGATTACGATTGGCAGGCAGTTTTGGGAACGGATTTGCCGATTATTTCGTTTGAGGGCAACCGCAGATTGACCTTCGGTTTGGCCGGAACGATGCAAAGCGTCGGAAATAACAATTACGGCCAGACGGAAATGCTGAGAGACATTAATTATCAGCTTATGCCGGAACTTACCTTTGAAGGCAAAGAACTGCGCCGCGTCAAATTGTTTTTAAATCACTGGAGTTTCCATAAAGTTGATAAAGTGCAAGGACGAGCTTCGGAAATAAATCTTGTCGGCGCCGAATTTCGCGTATCGCCCGCTTTTTCAAAAAACGGCGATGATTACGTTTTTTTCCAGATTAGAACGCAAATTTTGCATAACAGCGCGCTCAAAAATGAACGGCCGCTCGCTTTCGGCGCTCGTTTTGAAATTCCGCTTAAAAAATCGTTCTCGTTCTACACTACGCATGTCGCGGAATTTGACTCAAAGACGCTTGATTTTTATCAAGGCGAGTTCGGTTTGAAAGCGGCGACAAAGCCCGGTAGCGGACTTGAATTGTTCGGCGGCTGGAACAACGGCGCCGACAAATTTTCCACAACGTTCGGCGCGGTTGTGAAAGGTCCGTTCTTGGGAGTAAGATTCCGCTGGTAAACACAAAAACCCCGCAAAATCGCGGGGTTTTTTATGTGCTGTATTTATACACTTTGCTCGAACCCATCATCTTATCCCCGTATCAAATGTAATTGCGTATTCGGATGTTTCACCCGCTATCACATTTACCAAGCGCCCTTGTATCCCCGGGCCCTTCGGCTCTTCCCATGTGATGGAATACTCTCCCGCTGGAAGTGGTACCGAGAAACTGCCATCTCTCAGCGTTCCAAATCGTGAGAACTCGACATTCCCCATGGCATTTTGAACGATAAATGTTCCGAAAATCGGTTTGTCGGCGCACTTTGGGTCGGGCGGGTCTTTTACAACGGGACATATCGGGCCGAGCAGTATCGTGCCGCTCACGCGGCCGATTCCTCGAGCAGTAATTCCCTTTATTATTTCGTTTACGGAAAGATCGTTGCCAAGTCGGCCACGGATATTGTTAAACAGCGTTTCGTGGCCTTTCTCAACAATCACATCTCCCGCGCTACTTCTGCGTCCAGATTTTCTGCGCTCAAAATTAAGTTTGCCATTCTCATACACATATTTACCCTCCAAAGTTTCCACTCCGTCAAAGTCCGCCTCCAAAAGCCCGGGGAATGCTTGCAGATAAATAGGCGCGCTAAAACCTTCAATGGGCTGGCCGATATTCTTTATTACGAAATTTTGAATGTTTTCCGTAAATTCAGTCACTTCCGAAAAGACGCCATCTGTTCTCTCCGAAGCCCAATCACAAATTACATGTTGCGTGAATCGATTAAAAAATCGCGTGTCGGTTAATGGTATGCGAAAGATTGTATAGGACTTCACAACCAGTGCATTTTCTTTTATTATTCCATCTCCTTGTTTATAAATAACCGCGCTCTTCCCGAGCCAAAGCGCAATCCGCTGGAGAGGATGGTCAAATTGTTGCCGTACGCCTGCATGTACGCAATTTTTTTCTTCGGCGGTAAGCGAAACAGCATCCTGTACTGTTAATTTTGGAATTACGATACCAATAAATAAAATTATTCCCAAAACAGCCAAAGTAATATTCTTTTTGCCACTTTTTATTGCGCTCATATAACTTCTATCCATACCAATTGCTCGGCAAATATCACGAGGTTTTTGTGTTTGGTGCGCCCACGAGGAATTGAACCTCGACCTCAGGCTTCGGAGGCCTGCGTACTATCCGTTGTACTATGGGCGCTCGCCACCGTCAACAAAGCCAGTATTATCCATAGCATCAAATGGCCTTGTTGTAAAGTCAGGAAAAAGTGATCAAAAAGGCCGATGAATAAAAAGGCGAGCGTGATTAAAAGCAGGGTCAGCCGCTCCAGAGTAAAGTTCAGCCGGAGCGAGCCGATAGTTTTTATGACAATGCTTATCAAAAACCATAAAAAGAAGAAAAGGCCGATGACGCCGGTCTCGGCGGCAATCAGCAGATAAATGTTGTGAACCGGCTGAATCGCCCAGCTTTCCAAAGACGTCCCGTAAGGCAGGAATTCGGCCATTCGATTTGTGAAGTTGCCAAAGCCGACGCCCGTCAGGGGATTGTTCGCGATCATTAATGCGGCGATTTCATTATAGAGCCAACGGAGAGAAACGCTTTGTTCCGCCAAACTTAATTGTCCGAAGCGGCCGAACATTTCCGGCCTCATTAAAAACAAAAAGATAAAAGTGAAAATCGCGGAAAGATAAAGCAGGACTTGCCGTCTTTGTTTGAAAATCAAATCGTCCTTGCCCAGTCTTTTTGAAAGCCAAAAGAAAATTACGCCGGCCAAAATAAAGGTGATGATGATCAGACGGGAAAAAGTTAAAAACAATCCCAAAAGCAGAATAAAGAACGCCAAAAATTTCAGCCATTCCGAGATCTGAATCCTGCCATACGGTTTTTTGTTGGAGAGATAAAGCCAATAAAAAATGAAAATAGCCGCCGACAAAAACGCGGCCAAAATGTTGGGGTGGGGGAAAGTGCCGTATGGGCGGATCAGTTTCGCGTTGGGAATATCAAGTTTTGCCACTCCGGCCAGATTCGGGTCAAGAACGCTTTCGCCCAAAAATTTTAAGCCGATGCTTGATTGATTGTGCCATTGCCAGTCGGCGAGCAGCGCCTGGAAAACCGCCGAAGAAAACAGAAACCAGAGGGCGTGAGAAAAATTAAGAACGGCAAAGTTATTTTTTATGTAGAAGAACAGCCAGACGAATTCCACTAATTTTAAAAATTGATAAATGCCGAGCCCAAAATTGTTCGCCCAGTACAAAGAAACGCCCGCGATTATTACGAAAGCGGCGAGCAAAAAATCGGAATGCGAAGCAAAAATAGAGCGCCAACCGAACGAGCCGGTTCTAATCGCCCGCCAGAGGCAACTTATGAAAATCAGGGCGATTAAAAAATCGGTGAAATAAAAAAAAGCCGCCTGATATTCGTTGAAGCCGCCGCTTGTTCCGAAGGAACTTGAGGAGCCCCATTGAAAGAGAATCAGTCGGGTTTGAAAAGGTAAAGAAAAAACTAAAAGATAAAAAAGATATTTTTCAAGGGAGGCCATTTATTTCTCAATATACTTTTTTCCGTAATAGACCAATTTCCTCGCTTTGGTGCTTCTTTTTCTTTCCGGCGATTTAAGTGCGTTGAAGAAAACTCTGACGACATCCTCTTCTTTTGACCATCTTACACTGCTTTTTTCTCTGAATTCTTTGAAGGACCTTTTAATCTGATTGGAGATGCTTACGGCCAGCTGGTTTTCGCTCAGGTAAATTTCAATGGCGTTTTTTTTGATTTTCAGGTCAATGATTCTGTCAAGCGGGTCTCTTTTGAAAGCCCTCTCCCCGACATTGCGAACCAGCGCGATCAGGTCGTTTAAAATTTTATCCGGCACATTTTCCAGGATAACGGCGCCCTCGTAGGTTTTCCGGGCGATCATTGAACAAGCGGGGCAGGTCTTAAAATTGATTTTTTTGTCCTTTTTTTCAAGATGTTTCCAGTCCTCTAAGGCATGGTGCCAGGATTTATCGTAATACCAGATTCCGCATTTGGAACAGACGATGTATTCTTTTTTGCCGCCGCCGAATTCGCCCTTTGTTTCTTTTTGAGCGAGCTTTTGCGATCTGACGCGCCGTCCCTCGTGCTTTTTTGCCGACGTTTTTTGCCGGGGAGTTGTTATTGGTTTGATGTTAGCCATAATGTTTTAATTTTATCATACTTTTAAATAAAATAAAATATCTCGTATAAAATGCCAAGCCCCAAAAGTCCGATAATGCCGTAACTCATGAATTTCGGGAGATTAAGGGAATATTCCGGCGGGCGATCACCCAGTTTTTTCGCTTTTGAAATCATCAATACAAGAAGAATTCCCTCAACGCCTCCGGCAACCGCCCCGACGAGGCCGATAGTGTCAATAAAATTCCTCATCCCGCCTAAAAAAGCAATCAGCGGGACGCCGACAACAAGAAGATAGGAAAGGGTCTTGTTAAGTTTTAGGTCGTAATTCAAGGTCTCTTCAAGATATTCTCCGAAAATTAAAAAAGAAGTCGCTATCGCCAGCAGGCCGAAGATTCTGCCGAGAAAAATAATGGAAGGTCCGAAATAAAGGGAAAGTCCGGCGAGCGTTTCTTTCGTCGTGTTGGCGCCGGAGATGCCGACCACCGTGAAAATAAAAAGAGCGTAAAGAACCGCGGGAATCAAAGTTCCCCAAACGAGCGTTTTTTTTATTTTTGCCTCCTCGCCGGCCATTAAGTCCCTGACAATCGGCACCGCGGCCGAACCGGCCATGGCAAAAAGAATGACTCCATAAGGCAGAAACGACTGGCCGAAATTGACGGTCGCCAGATTTTGAAAATTTATTTTATTTAATCCAAAGCCGATGATAACGGCCATAACCAGCAAAAGGGCGGCTGTCATAATAATTTCAATCCGGCCGACGGTTTTGATTTTTGCCAGAATCATCAAAGACATTACAAAATAAAACAGCAAGCTGTAAAAAAAGACGGAACCGCCGAAAAAGGGCTGAAGCAACCTCGCCGCGAAATCCCCGCCGACTATCAAGTACGCCAAAAGCCCGCCGTAACTGCCCAAAATCACCGTAAACATTACGAGTCGTTTAACGTTTTGTCCAAGATATTTTTCGGCATAGCCGATAAAACGATGCGGCTCTTTGGTTCTCAGAATAACCTCTCCGTAAAGGAGATGAAGCGCGAGAATGACCGCGCTTAAAGCAATCAGTTCAAAAAAGCCGACAAAAAAGCCGGCTTGGGAAATGACGTAAGGCAGGCCGAAAATTCCCACGCCGACTATCGCGCCGATCATTGTTGAAACGGCCGCTAAAAATTTCTCATTCCTCATTTTGCGTTTTTTCTTCCCGGGGAGAGATTAATACATCTTCAAACCAGCCGAAAATTGAGATGACGAAAAAAGCCAGAAGGGCGGCGAAAATTGAAACGAGATAGAATTTAACTCCGACTGCCATCCCTATGGCCGCGGTCAGCCAGAGGCCGGCCGCCGTTGTCAGTCCTTCAATCCGGCCCATGCGTAAAACAATCAGACCGGCGCCGATGAAGCCGATGCCGACAACGACATTTGAGGCGATCCTTGAAGGGTCAAAATTATTCGGCTGGGCCGTAAATTTCGCGAAGGCCTGGGTGGATAAAATCGTGAAGAGCGTCGCTCCGACGCAAACGAGGGCGTAAGTTCTCATTCCGGCGGGCCTGCCGACGTATTTTCGCTCAAAGCCGATCGCTCCCCCCAAAAGAGCGGCCAGGAACAGTTGAAAAAATATTTGCAGTTGATTTGAGTCCAGATACGCCATTTTATTGTTCTTTTTCTTTTTTAATCAGGGTTATTACTTTTTCCACCAATTTTTTGGGGTCGGAATCGTAAACGACTTTACCGGAGCCCCTGTGCGCCTGGGCGATCAAACCTCTGATTGAGTCGGCCGTTCCGCCCGAACCTTCCAAAACGCCGATAATTTTATCGTCTTCAAAAGCGATGGTGAACTCATTGAGCGTTCCCATCCTGCCGCAGACGATGATAACGGCGTCGGCCGAACGGGTTAAAAGCAAATTTCTTCCGGAGTACTCAAAACCGGTGTAAATAATCAAATCAAAGTAATCGGTCGGCAATTTATATTTGTTGACATGAGCTCTTTCGCTTGAAGCCGGGGAAAGTCCGATGCTGATTCCGCCTTCTTCTTTGGCTCCGATGGCCGACCAATAAGGCACGCCGGAGGTCGCGCCGGTAACCAGCACTCCGCCCTGTCGGACAATTTCCTTCCCGAGTTCTTTCGCCAAATCCAAAGCATTAATCGCGCAGTGCCCGGTCTCGGCCGCGCCGCTGACGCAGATCTTAAATTTAAGATAAGAAGCGGGCAGTTTATTCGTTTCGTAGTTGTTATTGTTTTGTTTCTTTTTTGAAGGCATACGCTTTACTTATCGATGCCAATATACGAATGGATACTAATTATACGAATGAAGAAATTTAGTATCAGTATCTATTAGTATCATTAGTATGTATTCGTATATTGGTATCGCGGTTACAACTCCA
>MEYT01000001.1:15017-20935 GCA_001774105.1 Candidatus Azambacteria bacterium RIFCSPLOWO2_01_FULL_46_26
CACTATATCATACAACATCGGAGCCGAGGCATCAATGCCCAAATGGTCGCGGATTCGTTGAGCCAACGCCAGCGACGCGTCTTCTTCTCCCTGCACCACAAAAACTTTTTTCAGCGTCTTTCTCGTCTGCATTACGAAATAAAACAAACCGTCCTGGTCCGCGTGCGCCGAGTAAGCGCCTATCGCCCGAATTTGCGCTCTGACCGCCACCGGCTGGTCAAAAATTTTTACCTCTTTGGATTTTTCCAAAATCCTGCGGCCAAGGGACCCGGGAACCTGATAGCCGATTACTAAAAAGATACTTTTCGGGTCCGACAGATAGCGGATTTCGTGATGCATGATCCGTCCGCCCTGGGACATGCCCGAACCGGCGATTATAACTTTCGGCGGCGGCGCGTCGTTAATCGTTTTTGACTCTTCTTTTGTCTGAGTGAATTTCAAGCCGGGAAATCTGAAAAGATCGTCTCCGGATTCTATCAAATAAGCCGCCTCTTTGTTGTAATATTCGGGATATTTTTTATAAATTTCGGTCGCTTTGATCGCCAGGGGGCTGTCAATAAAAATCTGAATCTTGGGGATGCGATGATTCTCAACCAGTTCGTTCAATTCGTAAAGTAGTTCCTGAGTCCGTTCCATGGCGAAAGCCGGAATCATCAAAACCCCGCCCACGCTCACGACATCTTCAATTGTGTCTTCCAAAATATTTTTCCGTTCCTCTTTTCTTTCGTGAAAGCGGTTTCCGTAAGCCGATTCAATGACCAAATAATCGGCGTCGTTCACATATTCGGTTGACTTTAAAAGCGGGGTCGGAGGATTGCCCAGGTCGCCGGTGAAGACGATTTTTTTGCCCTCGCCGCGAAACTCAAATATGCTTGAACCGAGAATATGTCCGGCGTCCCTTAAAATCGCGGTAACTCCGCCGCCGAGGTTTAGTTCCCTGCCGTATTCGGCCGGCTGAAAGAGCGACATGCTCGGCGCGACGTCGGATTCTTCGTAAATCGGCTGGCGGCCGTGAATTTTCGCTTCCTGGGCAATCAAATGGGCGCTGTCGATCAAAGACAGTTCGCTCAAGTCCCGCGTCGGAGGGGTGCAGATGATTTTTCCGCCGAAACCTTCTTTGATGAGTTTCGGAATCCGGCCGATGTGGTCAATGTGGGCGTGAGTAATAAAAAGATAATCGATTTTCTTGGGATTGTAAGGAAACGGCTCGTAGTTTTTTTCGTCGGCAAAAAGCGAACCCTGGAACATTCCGCAGTCAACCAGGATTTTTTTGTCGCCGATTTCCAGCAAATAATTGGCGCCGGTCACGCTCCGCGCCGCGCCGTAAAAATGCAGTTTCATAATATTATTTATTTTATCATTTTTCTTTAATAATATCTACTTTTGTTTTTTGTATCGCTTCATTAACCAAGGGCTCTAAATTGATTTGAGTTTCAAGTTCTTTGACGATTGCGAGATTCGCTTTGGTTTCAGGGTGCGCGGGGATAAAAAGAGAACAGCAGTCCTCGTAAGGCAGGATTGAAAGTTCAAACGTGCCGATTTTTTTGGCGAGGGCGATGATTTCCTCTTTGTCGCGGCCGATGAGCGGGCGGAAGATGGGGAGTGTTGAGGCCTCGTCAATAACCAAAATGTTATCCAATGTTTGAGAAGCGACCTGTCCGAGCGATTCGCCGGTGACAAGGGCTTTCGCTTTTTCCTGCTCGGCGATTTTCTGCGCGATTTTAAACATCGCCCGGCGGTAGAAAATTATTCCCAAATTCAGAGGCAATTTCGCCGTGATTTCTTTTTGAATGTCCAAAAACGGAACAAGATAAAGTTTTGAATCCGGCTGGTATTGACTCAAAATTTTCACGATTTTTTTCACGTTTTCCTGAGAGAGCAGGGAAGTGGTGGGATAGCTGTGGAAATGAACGAAAATAACTTCGGCCCCCCGCTTCATCAATTCGTATGAGGCGACGGGGGAATCAATGCCGGAAGAAATAAGAGCGACGACTTTTCCCGCCGAACCCGCGGGCAGGCCGCCGGGACCTTTTATTTTTTCAAAATATATAAAAACGAAATCCTCAATCAATTCAACAAAAATCGTCAAAGCCGGATGCTCCAAATCAACCTTTGCTTTTGACTTTTCCCAAATCAAAGCGCCAAGATATTGATTGACTTCCTGCGAGGTCAGAGGAAAATCCTTCTGGCCTCTTTTGGTGTCAATTTTGAATGAAGCAAAATTTTTATTTTCAACGTTCGCCCAAATTTCGTCGGCCAAATTTTTCAAAAATTCTTCAGCCGGCCCGCGTTCTTTTAATTCTTTTAGGCCGGTTTTCGCGAATGCCGGGCAAAAATAGGCGATGCCGAAAACCTTTTGGAGCCGGTTTTTGACTTCCGGCCAAGCGGCTTTTTCGCCCAGTTTCAAGATCAAGCGGCCGCTGATTTTCCCGACGCTCTCAACGCCTTCCCCTTGAAGGGCGCGGGTAATGTTTTGGCGAAGCCGGTTTTCAAAGATAAAGCGGTTTTTTCCTTTAAGCCCTATTTCGTGATAGTGAATAATGACGCGTGTAAACATAACATTAGTTTAACCTCTTTATTTTTGAATGGCAATAAAAAATCACCCGCTTGGCGGGCGATGTTTGAAGTTTTTCACTTTAATAAATTATCTTTCGTGTTTTTGCAAATCAGCGGAGAGTCAACCAGAATATTGCCTCCGGTTTTTGACATTAAATGGCGGAGGGTTGAGATTCTGTATTGCCGTGTCAGGATTTCAAGGCGTCCGGCGTCAACCGCGCGCATCTCTTTTTTGTTTTCCAAATAGGCGGCGGCCAGTATCATCATTTCGTATCTGTCAATTCCCAGAGCGGACATCAATTTTTTTTTCTCTTCTTTCGTGAATTCGGCAAGCCGTTTAAAATTTATCGTGATGCTTCTTTGGCCGAAATCAATTCTTTGCCAGAGGCAGTTCAATTTCGACCAGGAATCGGGATCGTATTGGTTGAGCTGATGAATGATATTTTTTGAAATTCTGCCGTTGTCGGAATCGGTGCAGTCAAGAGACAAGTCAATTCCGGCCGAATTAAAAGCGCCTACAAATTCTTTCCATTCCTTGAGCGAGACCGGTTCCTCCCGGCCTTCGGAATTTTGATAAAACCACGGGAAGCCCTCCGAACCGAACACCCATTCGTATAAATAACCCTTTCCGTCCGGTCCGGTGGAGCCGATGGGTCTTGGAATATGGGTGAATTCGTATTTTTTGTTTTTTTGAAAATAGTCGTCCAGTTTTTTGATGAGAGCGTGCTTGAAAAACAGCCGATGCCCCTGACCGGGAAGCGCGCCGAATTCTTCTCTCAACGCGGAGACAACCGTCTGTTGGGTGGTAATCGTGCCGCCGATGCCCGGAAATTCGGTTCGCAGTTCAACCGTGATTTTCGCTTCGCTGCCAAAGCCGCCTTTGCCGATGTTTTTTATCATTTGCCGCCTCTTGTTTTTAATGTGCTGATTATACGCCCATCATGTCACGGTTCTTATTTTTTTTCAAGGTTTTGTTTGCCCGACGATCATAAATAAATCCTCCTCATATATATGAGGAGGATTTATTGTTTGGAACTATTTTTTCGGCGCTTTGGCAAAACACTCTCCGCAGTATTCAAATTTGCCTTCTCCAATATGTAGCTTGATTTCTTCCCGTAGCAGGTTGGCCATTTCCATGTCCTTTTCTTTTAAGGCCTTCCACATATTTTCGCACCGAGAGCATCCTTTCGCGTTCTCAAGATACATGTCGTATCTCCATAAACTGTCCAGCTTTTCCGACAGCTGGTGAATGAGATCGTGGTCAAAATTATGCATAATATTATTTTTTTAATTATATGCGACTCCGACCTTTAAAAAATTTAAAGTAAAAATCCATAATTAATTATACTCTTATCCTTTAATTACCGCCAACGGTTTCAATCGGGCGACTTTCTTGGCCAAACCGGCGCCGTGCACCGCGCCAACAACTTCTTCAACGTCTTTATAAGCAAGAGGCGCTTCTTCGGCAAGTCCCGACATTGAGCCGGCACGGACGATGATTCCCTGCGCCTCAAGCTGTTTTTTCAGATCAGAACCGCGCCAGATTTTTTTCGCGCCGTGGCGGGACATTCTTCGTCCGGCGCCGTGACAGGAAGTGCTGAAAGACAACCCGGCCGATTCGTTCGTTCCGACAAGAACATAAGAAGCCGTCCCCATTGAGCCCGGAATCAAAACCGGCTGGCCAACCCCCTTGTAGTCATCTGGTAATTCGGAATTTCCGGCGCCAAACGCTCTGGTCGCCCCTTTTCGGTGAACGCAGAGTTCTTTTTCTTTGCCGTCAATTTTATAACGCTCAATTTTCGCGATGTTATGGGCGACATCATAAACAATTTCAAGTTCGCCCGATAAATCGCCCAATACTTTACGCCATGATTCGCGTATCCAATGAGTGATTGTCTGACGGTTGGCCCAGGCGAAATTCGCTCCGGCGCACATCGCGGCGAAATATTTTTGGCCTTCGGGCGAGCGGAAGGGGGCGCAGGCAAGTTCTCTGTCCGGAAGGACAATCCCGTATTTCGGCATCGCGGACATCATTAACCGGATATAATCGGTGGCAATCTGGTGGCCCAAGCCGCGAGAGCCGGTATGAATTAAAATCACCAGCTGGTCCTTGAATAATCCGAACGCTTTGGCCGCCGTTTCTTCAAAAATCTCGTCAACTCGCTGAACTTCCAAAAAGTGATTGCCCGAGCCGAGCGTGCCCAACTGGTCTTTCCCCCGTCTTTTGGCTTCGTTTGAAACCAAAGAAGGGTCGGCCTGGCTTAAGTTTCCTTGCGCTTCAAGATGAAGCACATCATTTTCCTTGCCGAAGCCCTCCTCAACCAAATACCCCGCCCCTCCGCCCAGCATTAAATCAAATTTATTCTTATCAAAAACCAATCGCCCTCCGCGGCCGAGTCCCGAAGGCACGGCATGATATATTTCGGTCGCCAGTTCTTCCAATTTATCCTCCACCTCAAACCATTTTACCGGCGACCTTAATAGTCGCACGCCGCAGTTTATATCGTAGCCGATTCCTCCCGGAGAAATTACTCCCTCGTCCAAATCCATCGCGGCCACGCCGCCGATAGGAAAGCCGTAACCTTCGTGAGCGTCCGGCATAACCAGCGCGTGTTTTTGGATTCCCGGCAAAGTCGCCACGTTCACCAGCTGTTCCATTGAACGGTCGCGGAAAATTTCTTCCAATAATTTTTCCGTGGCAAAAATTCTCGCCGGCGCGCGCATATCCGCTCTGAAACTCTTTGGTATTTCCCAAACAAAGTCGTTAATTTTTTTTAAGTCGTTTTTGGTAATGTTCATGGTTAAATATCAAACACAATTTTTGTTTCATAGACGCCTTCCGGGTTTTGCTTCACCTCCGCTTCGTGGTACGTTACCGCTTTGATGTCTTCGTCAAATTCATCAACCTTAATTCCTTCAATTTCCGCTTCAAGTTCGACTTGCCCTGAGTCTGCCGAAGGGGTGTCGGAAAATGCTTTGAAATTCGCATCAAAAAACACAACCCTGTTTATCTGGCTTTGCGTGAGGACTTCTGAGAGAAAATCAATCAAAAGAGCGGTCATGTCTGTTGATTTGACTTGAACTTTTTTTGTTATTCTTGATTCTTGCTTCTTGATTCTTGCTTCTTCTTTCTGAACGTACGCCATTCCCCGCAACGCGTTTTTGAAAAGTTCCTCCTTGGTTTTTCCCCAAGCTTTTATCCGCAGATCCGCCGTGTGTTCCAAAATTTCAAAACCTTGATCCGTCATATTGGTTTAGCGATTATCAAATTCAAGCGGTGCCAATAGCGGTAGCCGCTTTTTTCTTTTTTATCGGTTTGAAGGCCGGGATTATTTTTTAAATACCTCAGCCATCTCCGGCTC
>MEYT01000002.1:0-13835 GCA_001774105.1 Candidatus Azambacteria bacterium RIFCSPLOWO2_01_FULL_46_26
TTAAAAAAGGGACGACTATCGCATGGACTAATCGCGACAGCGTAGACCACGCCGTTACAGGCGACAACGACAGCATGCTTAACAGCCCCGTTCTCAAACAAGACCAAAATTTCAGTTTTACTTTTACCTTGCCGGGCGAGTTCTACTATCACTGCGCGATTCATCCTTCCATGAAAGGAAAGGTGACGGTGATAGAATGATGATTATGAAAATCAATTACCGGGCGACGTTAAAACAACTGGCAATCATTATGCTGGTCATTGTCATCGGCACTTTTTTTGATTTTTTTGCTCATAACGCGAGTCCGCGTTTCGCGGTGCCCGGGGAATATTTTATCAACAAAATTATTTACGGCTCCCTTTTTGGATTGATTATTTTCAAAATTTTGCGCAATTACCTTAAAGTAACCAGTCCTGGCCGCCTGGCTCTTTGGATGTCTCTCGGCGTGGCGGTAATCCTCCAAACCAAATATTTTCTGCAAGGGTATGATTTGTTCTTTGTCGGTTTGTTTATGATTCTTCATTTTTTCATTTTCCTGGCGCCGGCTTATTTGTTGTTTGTCAAAAATCGTTCTATGCTTATGGAATAATATTTTTTGTTTTAATATTCAATCAAAAAACCGATTTTCAAGAATCGGTTTTTAAATTTGGAAAATCGGACGGCGCGAATTGCGCGCGGTGTTTATCCCTCATTGCCGCCAGTTTCCGGGTCTTTCTCGTTTTTAATAATTCGCCAGTGGTATAAGTATAAAGGCAAACCGACGATAATCATTGCCAGAGCCTCGGCCGCCTCTCTTTGTCTTTGAGAAGTCCGCTGGTTTTTTTGATATTCTTCAACTTCTTCTTTGCCCGGCTGTTGGAGTTCCGTTTCTTGCCCTTCGGGAACCGGCGGCTTTACCGGTCTTGCCATCGGATACTCGTAATAAATGTCGGCTTTGGTAAAAACGAAAGTTTTTAGCGTCAGTCCGACCAATTTTACGCACCCGACGGTAATTAAAACCAAACCGATCAGGGCGAATAAATAAAGATAAATTTTTCGGATTAATGGATATTTGGTCATAATTTAAATATACTTATAATAAGCAACGGGGTCAACCCGTCTTTTTATATTCCGTTATTTTTGCTAAAATATGAATATGCCAAATAAACAAATATTTTCCATCGGAGTTGACGTCGGTGGGTCAAAAATAAACGCCATGCTTTTTGATTTGAGAAAAAATGAAATCGTTCGGCGGCAAACCATCGCGACCCCAAAAAAGAAAAAAAAGCTGCTCAATCAATTGATTCAATTGATTGAGAACGTCATTGCCGGCGTTCCAAAGTCGCGAATTGCCGGTATCGGTCTTGGTATAGCAGGGGAGATTGATTTTCAAAAGGGAATTTTGCTGAACTCCCCGAATTTGAAGTTTTTGAACGGGACGCGGCCGGCTCGGACTGTTGAAAAATATTTCAAATTAAAAACCGGGATGGACAACGACGCCAATTGTTTCGCTCTGGCCGAGGCACGGCTGGGAGCGGGGCGAAGTTTTAAAAATGTTGTCGGCATTACTTTGGGCACCGGCGTCGGCGGCGGAATTGTCATTAACGGTTCTCTTTATCACGGCGCTTTTGGTTCGGCCGGAGAGGTCGGCTGGATGATTCTTGACGGTACGCGGACTTTTGAGGACTTGGCCTCTGAAAAGTTTATTAAAAGCATTTCTCATGAATCGCCGATAAATCTTGAGGCCAAAGCAAGGCGGGGCGATAAAAAGGCCTTAAAGGTCTATGAAACTCTTGGGACCAATCTTGGTTTGGGAATCGCCAATATCGTTAATGTTATGGACCCGGAACTTATTATTTTAGGCGGCGGACTGGCGAGCGCGGCCGGTCTTTTTTTGCCGCAGGCAAGGAAAATGGCCAAAAAATATATCATCTCTCCGCTCAGCCGACGGAAACTTAAAATTGTTCTCGCCAAACTGGGCAAAAACGCCGGCGCTGTCGGCGCGGCTCTGCTGTGCCAATAGCAATAAACTCGCGTTGTATTGATTTTTCAAAAATGTTAAAATGAATAGCGATGAAAGTATTAATGTTCGGGTGGGAGTTTCCGCCCCATAATAGCGGCGGTCTGGGGGTCGCCTGCCATGGTTTGACCAAAGCCCTGAGCAATCAGGGAGCGGAGATTGTTTTCGTTCTTCCAAAAAAAATCAAAATCGAAAAAACTTTTTTTAAAATAAAATTTGCGAATTCAAAGCCCTTAAAAATCATTTCGATCGATTCTTCTTTAACTCCTTATCTTTCTTCCCATCAATACTCAAGAAACGAAGAAAAGGCGGGTGCTCTTTACGGCCGGAACTTGTTTGAGGAGGTAAATCGCTACGCGCGATTGGCCAAGCGTGTCGCCGCTTCCGAGCCGCACGACGTAATTCACGCTCACGACTGGCTGACTTTTCCGGCTGGCATGGAGGCAAAAAAAAATTCAAAAAAACCGCTCGTCGCGCACGTTCACGCCACGGAATTTGACCGAACCGGCGGCTTGAACGTCAATCAAAGGGTCTATGATATAGAACGGGCCGGTTTGGGGGCGGCCGATAAAATAATCGCCGTAAGCAATTACACGAAAGACAAAATTGTTTCTCATTACGGCATTGACCCGAATAAAATAGAAGTCGTTCATAACGCCGTTGACCCGGCCGATTGGCAAAACGCCGGCGGACATTTCGGCGAACTGAAGAAAAAGAATAAAATTGTTTTGTTTACCGGCCGCCTGACGCTCCAAAAAGGGCCGGATTATTTTTTGTCCGCGGCCAGAAAAGTCGTTGATTATTATCCCGACGTTTTGTTCGTCTTCGCCGGCTCCGGGGACATGGAGAGAAAATTGATAGAAGGCGCGGCATGGCTCGGTTTGGCCGACAAGGTGAAGTTTGTTGGATTTTTAAGAGACGCCGAATTGGAAAAGCTCTACCGCGCGGCCGATCTTTTCGTGATGCCTTCTGTTTCCGAGCCGTTCGGAATCGCGCCGCTTGAGGCCTTAACCTGCGGCACGCCGGTTTTGATTTCAAAACAGTCCGGAGTGGCGGAAACGCTGAAGCATTGTTTGAAAGTTGATTTTTGGGACATTGACGAGATGGCGAACAAAATTTTGTCGGTTTTAAAATACGGCCCGCTTCGGGAACATTTAAAAGAGCAAGGCGGCCGCGAGGTCGGCAAATTCAGCTGGCAGGAAGCCGCCGCGCGTTGTCTCGGGATTTATAAAGGATTAACAACCGTTTGAACTTTTTGTTATTAGTCATTAGTTATTTATATGCCTTCCGTTTGTTTCTATTTTCAAGTTCACCAGCCATATCGGGTAAAAAAATACCGGATTTTTGACATTGGCCGCGACTCTCTTTATTTTAACGATTCCTCGGAAAGCAATTTAAACAATATAAAGGTGCTGAAAAAAGTCGCCGAAAAATGCTATTTGCCGGCAAATAATTTAATTCTGGAACTTTTGAAAAAATATCCGAAATTCAGGGCAAGCTATTCTTTTTCCGGCGTTTTTTTGGATCAGCTTGAAGAGCATCTGCCCGAGGTTTTGAAGTCGTTTCAGGAACTTGTTAAAACCGGCAGGGTTGAGGTTTTAGCCGAGACATATTATCACTCCCTGGCCTTTTTACATTCAAAAGATGAGTTTAAAAGGCAAGTCAAAAAACACGGCCAAAAAATTCAGAAACTTTTCGGCGTGAAGCCCAAGATTTTCAGAAACACCGAGCTGATTTACAATAATGAACTCGCGCGAGAAGTTGAAAAAATGGGTTACAAAGGAATCTTGGCCGAAGGCGCGGATCATGTTCTTGACTGGCGGAGTCCGAATTTTGTTTACAAACCCAAGGGCGCGAAAAAAATCAAACTTTTGCTGAAAAATTACCGTCTTTCCGACGACATCGCTTTCCGCTTCTCAAGCCGCGAATGGCGGGATTGGCCATTGACCGCCCCGAAGTTCAGCCAATGGATCTCGGCAATCAACGGAAACGGCCAGACCGTCAACTTGTTCATGGATTACGAGACATTTGGCGAGCATCAATGGAGCGATACCGGAATTTTTGAATTTCTCCGCCATCTGCCCGAAGAAATTTTAAAAAATCCTGACAATGATTTTAAAACGCCTTCGGAAGTTGTTAAAAACTATCCGGCGGTCGCGGAATTGGACGTTCACAGTCCGATTTCCTGGGCCGACATTGAACGCGATCTTTCGGCCTGGACCGGCAACATCCTTCAGCAGTCGGCTCTGAAAAGCGTTTATGATTTGGAGAAAGCGGTTTTAAAGACAAAGAAAAAAAATCTGATTGACGCTTGGGGGCGGCTCCAGACCTCGGATCACTTTTACTATATGTGCACCAAGTGGTTTGCCGACGGCGACGTTCATAAATATTTCAATCCCTACGACTCGCCTTACGACGCGTTTATAAATTATATGAACGTGTTAAGCGATTTTAAATTAAGATTAAATAATTAATAAAAAGCAAACAATGAACAGTCCGGCTGTTGATTGTTTGCTTTAATAATAAATATGGTCAAAAAACCAAAAAAGTCAGTCAAAAAAGCGGCAAAAAAAACGGTGAAAAAATTACCTCTCGTTACCGCCGAAGACCAGCGCCGCTTCTGGGTTTGCGACGACCAGATTTTGTCAAACTTGAAGGATTTAGCCGGCGCTTTAGGCCGGATGAGCGATGAAACCTATCGCTATCACGCCAATCCGGAAAAAAACGATTTTGCCAAATGGGTTGACGAGGTTTTGCAAGACAAAATCCTCTCCGCCTATCTTTTGAAAGCCGAAAGCAGACAGGAGGCGGAAAAAACGGTTCAAGATCGCTTAAAAGTTTATGCCTAACATGAATCACGAAATCAAGCCACAGGCGGATTATTTGTTTGAGGTCTCATGGGAAGCGGCCAATAAGGTCGGCGGGATTTATACCGTGCTTCAAACAAAAGCTCGGCGGATGCTTGAATATTATTCGGAGAACTATTTTTTAATCGGCCCTTATTTTATTGACAGAGTAAAGGGGGAATTTGAAGAAAAGGCGCCGCCCGAGGAAATCAAAAAGGTTTTTGACGAGCTGGAGAAGCGGGGAATTCGCGGCCATTTCGGATCATGGCTGATTGAAGGGGAGCCGAAAATCATTTTGCTTGATTTTGTGAATTTCCTCAAAGAAACCGACCAAATCAAAACCGAACTCTGGCTTGATTACAAAATTGATTCTTTGGCCGCTTCGTCGGATTTCAACGAGCCGGTTGTCTTTTCCAAAGCCGCCGGAATGCTGATTGAAAAGCTGGCCGGGGAATTCAAAAATAAAAAAATCGTCGCTCATTTTCACGAATGGTTGGCCGGAGCCGGTTTGCTGCATCTCGCGAAAAATCGCCGAAACTATCCTTTTTTAAAAACCGTTTTTACGACGCACGCCACGGTTTTGGGAAGGTCTTTGGCCAATTTGAACGCCGACATTTACGCCGAACTTAAAAACATCGCGCCGGATTCCGAGGCGGCGCGTCTGAACGTTCAGGCAAAGCATCTTTTGGAAAAAGCCGCGGCGAAAAACGCCGATATTTTCACGACCATCAGCGAAATCACGGCGATTGAGGCCGAAAAAATCTTGGGCCGCAAGCCGGACATTCTTTTACCCAACGGCCTGGACATGGAGAAGTACCCGAGTTTTGAGGACGTCAGCATCAAACATCGTCTCCAGCGCGACCGGATTCGCGAATTCATCCTTTATTATTTTTTCCCTTATTACAGTTTTGACGTTAAAAATACCCTGTTTTATTTCACCGCCGCCCGGTACGAGTTCCACAATAAAGGCATTGATTTGTTCGTTCGGGCACTCGGTGCGCTTAACGAAAAGTTGAAAGAGGAAAAAAGCGGCAAGACGATAATCGCTTTTTTTTGGATTCCTTCTGGCATCAGGGGAATCAAGCCGGAAATTCTTGAAAACAGGGAAATTTTCCGGGACGTTAAAGATGAGCTTATGGAGGCGGAGGGCAAAATCGAGGAGAACATTCTTTATTCTTTGTTTGAAGGGCACAAGTTGAGCGAAGAAGAATTATTTGAAAAAAGTTTTATCGTTGACATGAAGAAAAAATTATTGAAGCTGCGGAAGAAAGGACTGCCTTCGCCGTCAACTCACGAATTGGCGGATCCGAACGACGCGATTTTAAAATCCTTTGAAGAAAACGCTCTTTTGAACAGGGAAGAAGACAGGGTAAAGGTTATATTTTATCCGATTTATCTGACCGGAAACGACGGACTTTTGAATCTCACTTATCAGGAGGGTTTGCAGGGCTGCCATCTCGGCGTTTTTCCGTCTTTTTACGAGCCGTGGGGCTATACGCCGCTTGAGACGGCGGCCTTGGGAGTGGCTTCGGTAACGAGCGATCTGGCCGGTCTCGGCAGGTTTTTTATGCCGGACATCGAGCAAAAAAAATATCCCGGAATTTTCGCGGTGAAAAGATTCGGCAGGAGCGACGATGAGGCGGCGCGCGATCTGGCCGGGATTTTGCATTCTTACAGCCGGCTTACGAGGGAGGAGAGGATTGAAAATAAAATCGCGACAAGAAAATTGGCCGGCCGGGCCGATTGGAAGGTTTTAATCACCGAGTATGTTTCGGCCCATAATCTGGCGCTTGGGAAATGAGAATTATTCACTCTTTTAAAAATTTCAAAATAGAAAAGAAAGCCGAAGCCAACCTCGGCTTTCTTTTAACAAATCCGCTCGGCGATTTTTTGTGGTTTGGGACTGTCGGCCCCGCGAGCCGTTTTCAGGGGTGGTTTGTTTCGTCGGAGGCAAAGCCGTACAGAATAATTGAGAACATCGCTTTGGTTGACGCGAATGGCGGCGAAATTTCCGATTTTTCTGAAATTGAAAACAATCTTTTTGGCGTTTCGCGGAAAAGCGCGGCCGGCCGGGAAACCTTTTTCCTGCCGAGAAATTGTCATTCGCTGGTTTATGAAACCGATTCAAAAAATAAAGTCCGTCTGACCTTGGACGTGAAAGAAATTTACGAATCAAAAGAACTCGGCAGAAATTATGAAATCGGTCTGGAAAAAGGCGTTTTAATCGTGAAATTCAATCAAGACAATGAATTCACGGTTTATGTGGCGATCAAATCCGACGGGGTCTGCCCGAACGACCAAACAATATGTTCGGTCGGGCGGGGCTTTGAAGAAAAAAAAGAATGGATTTTAAGAAAATACGATTACGACAAAGAAAGAAATTCGCCGCCTTTTGAAAGATGGGTTTATCGCGCCATTGACCTGAATGCTTCAAAAATTGTTTTTGCCGCGGCTTTTGAAAAAGAGGCGGCGGTTAATGAAGTAAAGGAAGTTTTTGAAAATTCGGCGCAGTATAAAGCCGAAGCGCGGAGAGCGGGTTTGAAGCCGCCAAAATCAGAACAAGAAACCGCTTATTTTTTAGCTCAAAATTCTTTAACCGGTCTGGTTGCAATTCGGGATGGCTTGGGGGGAGTTCGGGCCGGTTTGCCATGGTTTTTCCAGTTTTGGTGCCGCGATGAGGCAATTTCTTTAAATGTCTTGGTGGGTCTAAATAAAAATTTGGCCAAAGAAATTTTGCTTTCCCGTCTTGAGGAGATTCGGCAGGATGGCCGTTTGCCGAGTTTCAGGGGGTCTTCAATGATTGGAGCCGATGCCGCGGGCTGGTTTTTTAAAAGAGCGGCTGATTTTATTGACTTGAAAATTGTGAATAAAGAAGAAATAAAGAAAGTCGCTTTTCATTTGGAAAAAACGATTGATGGTTTGCTGAAATTTCATACTCAAGATGACTTTGACATAAATGGGCCGCGGGAAACATGGATGGACTCCGATTATGAAAATGACACAAGACAAGGGGCAAGAATAGAAATTCAGGCCCTGCGGTTGAATATGTATAAATCGGCGCGTCAATTGACCGGCAAAGAAAAATATCGGCAATTGGAAAAAAGTTTAGCCGGCAAAGTTCGGGAAAAATTTTTTAAGCCCCGGTTTTTGGCGGACGGCTTGGATGATTGGACCGTTCGGCCGAACATTTTTATCGCTTATTATGTCTACCCCGAACTTTTGAAAGCAAAAGAATGGGAGGAATGTTTTGATGGCGTTTTGGAAAAATTATGGCTTGACTGGGGCGGTCTGGCGACGATTGATAAAAACCATCCGCTTTTTTGTTCAACTTACACCGGCGAATTTCCGAAGAGTTATCATCGCGGCGATTCCTGGTTTTGGCTTAATAATCTGGCGGCAATCGCGCTGTATCGCGTTAATTCAAAAAAATATCGCTCTTATATTGAAAAAATGTTGGCGGCTTCGGAGAATATTATATTACGGCGGGGCGCGCTTGGACATCTTGCCGAGTTGAGTTCGGCTCAAGAATCGCGCGCTCAAGGTTGTCCGGCGATGGCCTGGAGCGGCGCTATGTACATTGAGGCGGTTGAAGAAATTAAATAAAAATCGCGGGTTCAAACCCGCGATTTTTTGAGAACGGATGACCAAGTTATTGTCTTTCTCCAAGGGTTGCTTTCAAGTTTATTTCTTTTCCTTTTCGCAGAATTTTTAATTTGACCGCGTCGCCGATGTTCTTGTTCTGGATTATGTCCTGGAGAGTGTTGTCGGAAGTGATTTTTTTGCCGTCGCAATCAAGAACGACGTCATATTCTTTCAGTCCGGCTTTATCGGCCGCCCCTCCGGCAAGTATCGCGACGTCGTCAGGTCTTTCGCGGACAATCAACGCTCCGTAGTCGCTGGGCAGATTAAATTTTCTTTGCAGAGATTTATTTAAAATCAGATAGCGCAAACCCAAGGACGGCTGGCGAAGATGGCCGTATTTTTTTATGTCGGCCAAGTCCTTTTTCGCCGTGTTAATTGGGATGGCGAATCCTATATTTTGGGCGCCAAATACTACGGCGGTGTTGATGCCGACCGCCTTCCCCCCCATATTAACCAGCGGACCGCCGGAATTTCCCGGATTAATGGCCGCGTCCGTTTGAATCAAACCCCTCAGGCGTTCAATTTCTCCGCCCAAACCGGTCTCGGCGGTGATAAAGCGGCTCAAGCCGGAAACAACTCCGGTGGAAACGGTGTTTTGGAACAAACCGAGAGCCGTGCCGATGGCGATGACCGTTTCGCCCAATTCCAGAGCGCTTGAATTTCCCAACTCAACTGTCGGCAATTTTTTGGCGTTAATCGTCAAAATCGCCACGTCGTTGATTGAATCGCGAGCCAGAACTTTGGCGGAATATTTTTTTCCGTCATTTGTTATAACCGTGTATTCGGCCTTGGGGTCGACCACGACATGGCGGTTTGTCAAAATCAGCCCGTCATTTGAGATTATGAAACCGGAGCCGCCGCCGATTTTGATTCGGCCGCGTTCGTCCAACATTTCCGGCGGTATTTCTTCACGAATCGGCGGCTCCAAACCGAACGGAACGCCGAAAAAGGGAAGGAAACGCCGAATTTCCTCTTCCAGCTGGTGCTGGGTTTTACTGATGACGATGCTAACCACGGCCGGAATTACTTTTTTGACTATTTTGACGATTGGCGATTTTTCCATATGATTTTTTTACGTTGTTTTTTAAAAATTCATGCTCGACTTTATTCATTATATCATGATTTCCGGGTTTGCAAAAATTTTAAAATGAGCATACACTATTTGTATGTCTAATTTTAATTTAATTCAATATATACAGCAAAATCCGTTGAAGGTTGTTTTCTTTTTGAGTGTTGTTAAAATAGTGCTTATATTGTGGCTTGTTTGGGTTGAATGGCAAGTAATTGCCTTAAAAAAGAGGTTGAAAATTTTTTTCAAAGGGAGCCAAGCCGGGGACTTGGAAGGCGTCATTGCCGCCGGAGCGGAGAAGATAAAAGCGCTTGAAAACGCGGTCGCCGACCTTTACGGCAAAAATGAAATTGTCGATAAGATTGCCAGGGCCGGCCTTCAGAAAGTCGGGTTGTTGAGATTTAACGCTTTCAAGGATGTCGGCGGAGACCAGAGTTTTGCCCTAGCCTTGCTTGATTATCAAAATAACGGCGCGGTTATTCTTTCGCTGTTTGGCCGGGAGGGAATAAGAGTGTACGCCAAAGCGATTAAAAACGGCAAATCGGAATACAATTTGGCGGAAGAGGAGGAAAAAGCGATCAGAGAAGCGATGGAGAAATTTTAGATGATTGTTGGCAGAATATGTCCAAGAAATTAGAAAATCAATTAAATATTCAAACTCGCCCCCCTATCGTAGTCGTTATGGGTCATGTTGATCACGGCAAGACGACTCTTTTGGATTTTATCAGAAAGACCAAGGTGGCCGAAAAAGAGGCCGGAGGAATCACTCAGGCCATCGGCGCTTATGAAATTGCTTATAAAGACAAGCCGATAACTTTCATTGACACGCCAGGGCACGAGGCATTTTCAAAGATGCGTTCAAGAGGAGCCCATGTCGCCGATGTGGCGGTTTTGGTGGTCGCGGCGGACGACGGAGTTAAGCCGCAAACCGTTGAAGCGATTCATCATATTACCGAGAGTAAAATTCCTTTTGTCGTCGCGATAAACAAAATTGACAAGCCGGGCGTTCAAGCGGACAGGGTAAAAAAAGAGCTTGCCGAGAAAAATGTTTTTGTCGAGCAATGGGGAGGAAGCGTGCCTTGCGCGGAGATTTCGGCAAAAACCGGACAGGGTATTGACGAACTTTTGGAGATGATTTTGCTCTTGGCCGAAATGGAGGAATTAAAAGGTGAGCCGCACAAAAACGCGGAAGGAGTAGTGATAGAGGCCTATCTTGACAGCCAGCGGGGGCCGGTGGCAACGTTTTTGGTTGAGGACGGCGCTTTGAATCTCGGCGATTACATGGTTATTGGATCCACGGTCAGCAAGATTAAACTAATGGAGGATTTTCTCGGAAGAAAGATTGACAAGGCGGTTTTTTCTCAGCCGGTTTTGGTTATCGGACTTGCGGCGGTTCCTTCGGCCGGCGACGAGTTTTTCGCGGAAAAAAACAAAACCGCGGCCGAGCAAAGAGCCGAAGAATTTAAAAAACAGGAAATAGCCAAACCGATTTTGCCGTCTCCGCCCAAAGAGGAGGCCGCGCCTCAAGTCGGCGAAACCGCCGTAACGGCAAAATTTTTAAACATTGTTTTAAAATCAGACGTCAAGGGCTCGGAAGAGGCGTTGGCGGACATCTTGGAACATCTGGATTATAAAAACGTTAAAATCCGGCTTTTGAAAAAAGACGTCGGGGACGTAAACGAATCGGACGTCCGGCTGGCGGATTTAAGCAACGCGGTGATTATCGGTTTCAGGGTGAAAGTCGGGGCGGAGATACTGAATTTAATCAGAGACAAAAAAATCAAGGTTTTGGCCGGAGAAATTATTTACGAGTTTATTGATAAAATCAGGAAGTTGATTGACGACATGACCGGACAGGAAATTGTCAGGGTTGATTTGGGCAAAGTTCAGGTTTTGGCGATTTTCAGAACCGAAAAAGGCAGGATGATTGTCGGCGGAAGGGTGACTGAAGGAAAACTGGAACGCGGAGCGCGGGCTGAAGTTTTCCGGGCCGAGCAAAAAATCGGCGAAGGAAAGATTGCCGGCCTTCAGAGCGAAAAAAAGGAAGTCGGGGAAGCGGGAAAGGGCAAAGAATGCGGCGTTCTTTTTGACGGCGACATCAAAATTGAAGTCAATGACATACTGCTGGCGTTCAGGGAAGAAAAACAAAAAACCTTGTAGACTATATGACCGCCGATCGTTTGGTAAAAGTGAACGAACTGATCAAACAGCTTGCGGGAGAGCTGGTTTTAAGGGAGGTTGATTTTGGAAAGGACGTTCTCGTAACCGTAACAAGAGTTGAAACTTCCCGCGATTTGAGATACAGTAAGGTGCTGATAACGGTTTTTCCCAATGACAGAGAAAGAAATGTTTTGGAAGTTTTGGAAAAGGAAATTTTCGGCATCCAGCGGATGTTGAATAAAAAATTGAACATGCGGCCCATACCAAAGATTCACTTTGAGATCGACAGGGTGGAAAAAGAAGCCGCGAGAATCGAAGAACTCCTGGCTCAAGTAAAAGAAGAAAATTAAGGCGCCGTAGCCAAGTGGTAAGGCATGGATCTGCAAAATCCATATACGTGGGTTCAATTCCCACCGGCGCCTCCGCAAATTTTTCCCGCGAGCATTGCGAGTGGTTGAAAAATTTAGCGCCTCGCCGGAGCTTTGGCGAAGGCGGGAAAAAATTTTTTGCCCGGGTGGTGGAATGGTATACACGAAGGACTTAAAATCCTTTGCTCGCAAGGGCATGTGGGTTCGACTCCCACTCCGGGCACAAACAAAAAACACCTCCTTTTAGGAGGTGTTTTTAATGTGGGATTATTCCTGCGGCTGGTTTGGCGCAAGCTGTCTGATTTGAATTGATTGAGCGGTCATACTGCCGTCGGAATTTGTTTTGCCGTTCACACTGACCGTCCAGCCGGCCTCAAGATCGTTCAGGGCGCCATTTACAAATTTGCCAACTTCGGTGGTATCGGAATAGAAGACAATTTTTGATCCGCCGCCGGGAAGTTTAACGGTAATGCTTTTGTCGTCTTTTGAGATTATTTCCCCCGTCGTAAATTCAGCCCCGGCCTGTCTCATTCTTCCGCCGTTTTGGCCTAACTGCTGAAATCTTTGCTGGCGTTCCTCGGGCGAAAGATTCTGGAAATCGGTCTGTGAAAAACGACCTTGCGGAGCCCTGCTTTGCGCGTATTTCATTCCGCCGTAGAACGCTCCGCCTCCGACTATAATTACTGCGGCAAGGACAATCAATAATGTTTTATTTATCATAAATTTATTAATTAATCTTTAATTTTTGCAATCGCCCGACTGCGCGATTGTTATTATTCGTAACGCAACGCTTCTATAGGGTTTAATGAAGCGGCACGACGCGCGGGATAGTAACCGAAAATGATTCCGATGGCCGCGGACACGCCGAAGGCAAGAATGATTGATTGAACCGAAACTTGCGTGGCGAGTCCGGCGAATTGCGAAACCAGCGTCGCGATTATCCAACCGAGCCCGATGCCCGCCCCTCCGCCCAGAAAAGTAAGCATGACCGCCTCCGCCAGAAACTGGAGGGTGATATCTTTCCTTTTCGCGCCGATGGCTTTGCGGAGTCCTATTTCCCGCGTGCGTTCCGTAACGGTAGTGAGCATCATGTTCATAATGCCGATACCGCCGACGAGAAGTGAAATGCCCGCTACGGAGGCGAGAAAAATCGTAAAAGTAGTTGTTATTTGAGTGAGCGCGCCGAGAATGTCGGCCTGAGAAACAATGGAGAAATCCGGACTTTGCGGATCAACGCGGTGTTTTTCGGCAAGCGCGAATATCGCTTGTTCCTGAACCTGCGGCATCAATTCTTTATCCAGAACGCTTATCGCGATTGTGGAGAGATAGTCGGCGCCGGCAAGAATTTTTTGCATGGTTGAAAGGGGAACGAGAACCGTGTCGTCCGGATTGAAAAATCCCGAACCGCCCTTCGCCTTAAGGATTCCGATCACTTTGAAATTTATCTTGTTGATGCGGATTGTTTTTCCGAGAGGATTGTTTCCTTCTCCAAAAAGATCCTGCGCCACGGTTGGGCCGAGCACCACCACGCGCGACATGCTTCGATTATGCTGTTCGGTTAAAAAAGATCCCTGTTCCGTTTCAACGTTCCGAACGGAAGAATACGCGGCGGTCGCGCCGATGACGGTGGAATTGGTGTTGTTCCCGACCTGAGACGTGATTTGAAAACGCCGCTGGAGTTCGGGCGAAACGAAAGCGACGCCGGAAAGTCCTTCAAGCGCGTCGGCATCTTCGTTTTTCAGCGTTTGCGC
>MEYT01000002.1:13887-17742 GCA_001774105.1 Candidatus Azambacteria bacterium RIFCSPLOWO2_01_FULL_46_26
ATTACCGTAAGAAGATTTGAGCCGAGTCCCTCAATACTTGATTGAATCTGTCCGCTCGCTCCTTGACCTATAGAGACCATGGCGATAACCGATCCGATGCCGATGATAATACCAAGAATGGTAAGGCCTGATCTCGCTTTATTTGCCGAGAGCGCGGAGTACGTTTCGTGGAGAATGTCCTGGGCTTTCATGAATTTGAATTTCGTTTCTTTTATTTAAAATTGTGATGGTTCGCCATTCTTCGGTGTTTTACCGTGTCATCGCCGACAATACCCCCGTCCTTTATTTGAATAATCCGTTCGGCATGTTCAGCCACGTACACTTCGTGCGTGATTAAGACAATCGTCCGCTTTTGTTCCGTGTGAAGCCGCTGAAAAGTGTCAAGAACCATTTCGCCGGTTTGGGTGTCCAGATTTCCTGTTGGTTCGTCGGCGAGAATTAATGAAGGGTCGTTGACCAGCGCGCGGGCTATTGCGACCCGCTGAGTCATTCCTCCTGAAAGCTGGTTGGGAAGATGTTGCCAAAATTTTTCCGGAAACGCCGCGGCACTAAGCGCGGCCGCCGCGGCCTTTTCGCGTTTTTCGCTTCCCATCCCGGCGTAGACCAAAGGCAGAGAAACATTCCGTAAAACGGTCGCGCGGGGGAGGAGATTAAACGTTTGAAATACGAAACCGATTTTCCGATTGCGAATATCCGCCAGTTCGTCGTCGGAAAGTTTTGAAACATCGTGTCCGTCCAAGCGGTAAGTTCCGCTTGAGGGCGCGTCCAGGCAGCCAATGATGTGCATGAGCGTTGATTTGCCGGAACCGGACGGACCCATAATGGCTACGAATTCGCCGTTTTTGATGGTAAAAGTCACGCCCTTGAGCGCGACCGTTTCCATCTCCCCGTTTTTATATGTTTTCACAATGTCTTTGCATTCAATCATGTTTCGAAAAACTTATTGCCTTCCGCCGCCTCCGCCCGGGAGTCCCGGAATTCTAAAGGTAGAAGTTTGAGTTTGTTCCGTTGACGAGGAATTTGGCTGGACAGTTCGCGTTATTATGACATCTCCTTCTTTGAGGCCGGAGATAATTTCGGTAAAATCGTCGTTGGAAATGCCGACCTCAACCTGCTGGCGGCGCGGCGATTTTGTGAGAATGACGCCGGTTGTTTTGGCTTCGCCTTCCGCTCGCGCTTCTTCGTCCGGAACCTCGACAAAACTGGCGTTTTCTTGCGCTTTCACGGCGGAATTAGGAACCATAAGCGCGTCGGTTTTTACGTCCGTAATGATGTTTGCCGAAACGCTCATGCCGGGCTTTACCCGTTCGTCCTGGGTGTCAAAAGTGATTTTCACGATGTAGGAAACCACGCCCTGCGAAACGGTGCCGATAGCGTCAATTTCCGCCGCCTCGCCGCTAATGCTTAAATCCGGAACGGCGTCAAACGTGAGAGTCGCTTTTTGTCCGATTTTGGCTTTGGCGGCGTCGACTTCGTTCAAAGAAATTTCGGCGACGCGCTGTTTGGTGATGAGCGTCGCGATAACGGCGTTTGCCGAAACCGTATCGCCTTTTTTAATATTCACTTTCGCGACGACTCCGTCAAAAAGAGCTTTGACGGAATAATCGGCGAGTTTTTCCTTCGCGTCCAAAAGCGTGTTTTCCCGCTGTTTGACGGCGAGTTCCTGCGTCCTTATGTCCAGCGCCTCGGCGCCGGCTTGCAATTTCCGCAATGACTCCTCCTTTTCCTTGATGGATTGCCCGGCCGCCGTCAAATCAAGCGGATTGTTTTGATCCATTTCTTTTAAGTCGCGCTCGGCGTTCACGATTGCTTCTTTGTCCGTTTGAATGGTTCGTTTTATGGAAAGGAGATTCAGCAGTTGCGTGTTTGTTTTGCCTGTGTACGAATTGAGCGAGGACAGGTGAGTGTCGGCAAGCGTCGGCGGCTTCAAATTGTGTTCCGTGAGATTGTCTTCGTAAAATTGAATGAGAGTGTTGGTGTTTTTGATTGCTTCGGCGATACTTTTCGTCGTTTCGTAAGTTTCGTTGATCAAGGATTCAATAACGCTTGTTTCGGAAAATCTGCTTGCCGCCTTATAATCGCTGAAATTCGTGTCATACGCCGCGCGCGCCGTTTGATAGCCGTCGTGGCTCTCCTGCCTGTATTGAAAGGCCTTTTTCTCGTCGTATAACTTCGCGGAATCGGCGTAGAAATCAACGTTCCATTGGCCTTTGCCGCTCAAGGTGGTGCCGTAGAGTATGTCATTAAGGCCGGTCATAACGTTGGCAAGGTCAAGGAAGGCGTTGGCGACGGTGTTAAATCCGTCGTCGTACGCTTTTTTTAAGTCGTCTTCCGCTTTTTGTTTTGTCTCTTGGGTTTTTTGATAATCGATTTCCTGAGACAGTTTAAGCTTCGCCAAATTATCTTTCGCGGCGGTGAGGGAATTTTGCGTCTGCAGCAATGTAAGGGCGTCGGGCGGTTCTTTTAATTTTTCCAGCGATAGTTTCGCGGTTTCAAGAGCGGTTTCCGCGTCTCTCACCGTTTTTTGGGCGTCCTTTGCGTCAATTTGCGCCAACAACGTTCCATCTTTCACTTCCTGGCCGTTTTTCGCGTTGACTCGGACAATGTCGCCGGAAACTCTTGATTTAATATCCACTTGGTTTGAAACGGAAACCTGCCCGCTTCCGGAAACGGCTGAAGTAAGGGTCCCTTTTTCAACCGCCGCCAGGACGTAGCGGATTTCTTCCTCGCCGCCGCGGAGATATTGGTATCCGTAATAGCCGCCCCCTCCCAGCAAAAGAATGATTATGAAAGCGGCAAATTTATGACGGGATAAAAATTTTAAAATATTTTTTGACATGGGATTTAATGTTTGGCGCGGCCGTCGGGCGGCAAGATTCTTATTAATTTGGCCTCAATCTGGCCGTCGTCGTTCGGTTCGCCGATTACGACGACATAATCGTCAATGTTTAGATCGGACAGGTTCGCAGTTTTTCGGAAGCTTTTGATTGAAACGTCGGCCGCGACCAAAACTATTTTCTCAACATCGTCCCGCCCTTTTATTATCAGCGTCGCTTCTTGCTCCGATTCCGTTGAAGGGTCAATTTCAATGATTTGTCCGAATATGCCGTGCGCGTCAATGAAATCTCCGCCGGAAAAATCTTTGAAGAACCCTCCGCGAGGGCCGGCAAAATTGCGATGATAGTTTTCCCCCCATTTATAGGAAAATTTCGCTTTTTTGAATCCGACGAACATGCCGGTTTTGAATACGGCGAGAAAGACAATGAGTCCGCCGATGGCATAGAGGATTATTTTGAATGTTTTTGATTGAAAAAATTTGTTGAAATCCATAATGATGTTTATTATGTTTATTAATTAGTGGCCGGCTTAAAAATGAATTTGACGTCTCGCGAGAAAAATTTAAGTGATTGAAGGAGCGCGAAAACCGCGGCAAGAAGCGCGATCAGGCCGGTCGCTGGCAAAGATTCCAAGAGCGCGAAAACAAAACTTTGCCAATAAGCAAGCACCGCGCCTGAATCCGAAAAAAGGAGTGAGGAAAATTCCACAAATCCGGATTCGGCAAGCTCCGTTTCAACCGCCCGGAACGCGGGAATAAAAGCCGCGGCGGACAACGCCAGCGCGATGGAGAAAATCGTCAGCCGCCGCTTAAAGGTCCGGCGCTCTTCCTCTCGGATGCGGCGCGCGATTTTATCAAAAAGATCATCCGGCGGTTCGGGAGGCGCGGGATGAGTAAAAAATTTTCCGTAATCTTTATTCATGTTGTCGTTATCTAATACGAGCAAAGGATGCGTTTTGGTGCATCCTTTGCTTAATGGCGCTATTTTGGCGTGAATCTTTAATAAGACCCCCAAGAAT
>MEYT01000003.1 GCA_001774105.1 Candidatus Azambacteria bacterium RIFCSPLOWO2_01_FULL_46_26
TTCGCCAAACGATACGGAAGCAATGAGAATTTCTAGCGCCGGCTACGTCGGCATCGGGACGACGAGTCCGGGGGGCTTATTACATTTAAGGGATGATATAGGAACCTCTATCAGATTTGAAGATACTACTGATGGGGTATTCGGCGAGATAGGGAATGGTGTTCAACAACTTGGTAGTGGAACAATAGATTATTTAGCGGTAATGGGGAATGCTGGTTTGTATTTAGGGACAGGAAGTACCGCGCATATGACAATAGTCGGAAGCACAGGCAACGTCGGCATCGGGACAACCTCCCCGGCTTACGCTTTGGATGTCGTCGGCAGTATCAGAGCAAGCGGCACCGTGATGGGCAGTTTCTCCGGTTCCATCAACGCCGCCAATGTTTCTTCCGGCCAGTTCGGAGCAAATGTCGGAAATGGAAACTTTTCCTTCCCCGGCAACGTCGGCATAGGGACGACGGGGCCGGGGAATCTTCTCCATGTGAGAGGCGATGCGACTAATTTAGTAGCATTTGAGGACGCCTCTTCGGGTTCAAAGTTGGCATTCAAATTGGATACTCCCGCAGGTACTGGAAGTACTATCTCTTCTCAGGTTGATGGCGTCGATCCGAGAGACCTATTATTTAGGGTACAACAATCAGGTGGAAGCGGACTTGATGCGATAATAATCAAAAATACCGGCAACGTCGGCATAGGGACGACGAGTCCAAGTAATTTGTTGCATATTATTGACACAAGTAACCCATCTAGCGATGGTAGTGTGATAATTGAGGGAAGAAGAGATGGCGCGGCAAATGTCTTGGCCCTTAGGGCGCGGGCCGCAACTAATCCAACTAGTGCCATCAGTGGCGACATAGGTTCAATAATGAGGTTTCAGGGATTTGATGGTACAAATTTCGGCGATATGGGTGGTATTACGGTTAAATCTAATTCTGCCCTATCCAGCACAGATCACGGTGGCTATATGCTCTTTTACACCGTTGATGATGGGACGACAACATTAGACGAAAGGATGAGAATTACTCACGACGGCAACGTCGGCATCGGCACAACCTCCCCAACCGAAAAACTCCATGTCCAAGGCAACGCCAGAATCACCGGTAACCTCCAAGTTGACGGCACCTTCAACCTCGCCCAAGCCACCTACAACCAAACCTCAACCGCCACAAGCGGTTCGGTTTACAACCTCTCAACCTCCCTGACCGGCAACCCCGCCTCCGCTTCCTCGGCAATATACTACAACTCCCTCAACCAGCTCTTCACCCAATCCGGCAACACCCAAAACTTCACCGGCTATCTCTACTCCGGCTACTATCAGGCCCAGCATGTCGGCACAGGCACCGTTTCCAATCTTTACGGCCTTCAAATTTCATACAACAACACCTCAACCGGCGCCGTCTCAAACGCCATCGGCTTAAGGGTCAGCTCGGCAAATTCCGGCGGCGGCGCAATCACGACCAACTATGGTCTCTTGATTGACGATTTGGCTGGCTCAACCGCCGCCGCCATCTACCAATCCGGCTCAAACGACATTAACTACTTTGCCGGCAACGTCGGCATCGGGACGACGGGGCCGACATACAAATTAGATGTCCAAGCAAATGTAGCCGGTGATTGGGCTTCTATTATTCAAAATACAAATGCTACGGGTCTTGGGTTCCAGGCGAAAATCGCCGCGACTGATACCACACGTGCTTTTGGAGTCAGGGCTGGCGGTAATGATGTATTTTCTGTATTAGGAACCGGCAACGTCGGCATCGGAACGACGAGTCCGGGGGCGAAGCTTGAGTTAGCGGGAGACGGCGCTGGTTCATCGCCAGCCAAGATAATACTTAGAGAGACACAGTCTGGTCTCGGCGCGCTCTTCTTGAATTCTGCAAGAGTAAGTTCAGGAAATCGGTTAGACATAGGTGAAGGCAGTGACACATTCTTAACGATCCGCGGTGACGATGACAGCGGCGGGACAACAAGTCGCGGCAACGTCGGCATCGGGACGACGGGGCCAGTCGCGAAACTCGAGGTTTCAGGCGGACCGATTCGGAGCGTATATGGTGGTTCCATTGGTAACCCGAACATTATGGTGTGTCCTGGTACAGGCTGTCCGGCCCAAGGGAGTGGTATTTTTGCACCGGCAGGCAACGTCTTGGCTTTTACCACGAATGATGTGGAACGGCTCAGGATAGATTCCTCCGGCAACGTCGGCATCGGGACGACGAGTCCGGGGGCGAAGCTACATGTTTATGATGTAAGTAGTGATATTGAAGGCAAAATAGAAACAGACGGAGCTGGAAAGTTTGCTAGATTGATATTGTCAAATCCCGAAAGGGAAATGTTGATGACGAATAATGCTGTAGATGATTTATTTACCATTTTTTATGGTGGTGCAAATAGATTACAATTTAATACAACGGACCAATGGTTTAATGCAGGCAACGTCGGCATCGGCACAACCTCCCCGGCTTACGCTTTGGATGTCGTCGGCAGTATTAGAGCAAGCGGCACCGTGATGGGCAGTTTCTCCGGTTCCATCAACGCCGCCAATGTTTCTTCCGGCCAGTTCGGAGCAAATGTCGGAAATGGAAACTTTTCCTTCCCCGGCAACGTCGGCATCGGGACGACGGCGCCGAATCAGAAGTTGCAAATTGTCGGCAATATTGGTTTTGGTAATTTTGATGGCGCAACAAGCAGATATACCGGTCTCACTAACGGCGCGGGCAATTTTGGTTCTGGCAGCGGCGCGTCAGTTGAGTTTACTTCTGATGCAGATGGCGGCGGTTATTCTAATGCGGTAAAATTCAACACGCATCATTACCTTACGAGTTATGGTGCCCGAATGATAATTGATAAGGACGGCAACGTCGGCATCGGCGACATTACCCCTGATGGATTATTAGATATTGAAGGAAGTTTTGATTATAATAATGGTTTAAAAGTTCAGAGCAGTGGAACAGGTGGCAGTGGAATTATGTTAAAGAATACAAGTATGGGCGGTAAAGAATTTTATATCTTCTCAACGGGTTCGGCTAATGGCGAAGGTGCAGGGAAATTAGCATTTTTGGATGCGGCAGTGGGCACAAGGATGTTAATTGATGGAAACGGCAACGTCGGCATCGGCACCACGAGTCCGAGCGTGAAATTGGACGTGAACGGAAGCGCGAGAATCAGCGGCAATTTGGACATGAACGGCAACAACATTTCCGGCGTAAACAAATTGACCGTAACCACCATTGACCCCGAATATACTTTTGACGGAAAGAAATACGCCACATACGTCGCCTCATTTGCGGGAGGAGTGAAAGAAGAAACCACGGGCAAAATTAAACTCACGACTTACAACAAACAACAAACAGATTACGAATACACGATTGATTTTGACAAAATAGACGAGGGTTCGGACTTGTGGTTATGGCGCAAAGTCATTGATTTCTCAAAAGATAATGTTGAGGTGCTGGCGACGCCATACGGAGAACTCGCGATGATTGCTTATCAAATTGAAGGCAACAAAATAATCTTCAAATCCGACAAAGCCGTTGAAATTTCCTACCGCTTGACCGGCCGAAGAAATGATTGGCGCGATTGGCCGACACAGTTAGGAAAATAGGTCTTAAAAATCAAAAAGCCCCGTTAAAACGGAGCATCTTGATGTGGACCCGGCGGGATTTGCACCCGCTTTCCCGGGTGGCAACCTCGGGATGTTACTACATACACTACGGGCCCGGATCCACGGGTTCATCATAAAATAGAAAAAGCCCTTTTGCAAGGACTTTTTCTATGCCACCCGGATTTGTCCGTAGTATACGAACATCCCATTGTTTATTTCCATTATACTCTTTTTAGCTTTGTTGTCAAGAAATGCAAAAACAGCGAAAAATTGATAGACGCAGACCCAGCCGCGATTTTTTCTTGGCGCTGATGGCCGGCATTACAATCCTTACCGTTGTTACGGTAGGATTTTTGTATTATCAGGCGCGGCTTGTTGGGCGGATAGCGCGGATTCCGGCTTTTGAGTTTCAGCTTCCCATCGGATTGCCTTTTTTTGGCCCGACGGCGCAGGGCTCAAGTTTTACCGACCTTTTTTCCGGCACGGGGTGGCTGAACGCGTCAAACACCACTCTTTATCAGGACTTCGCGATGACGACGCTTTCTTATCCGCCGAAGTTTGAGTGGGAGAAACTCGCGGACGAGGAGGCAAAAAAATTAAAAGAAAAAATTTTGTTTGTTCGTTTGGAAGAAGACGGGACGGACAAAAGATGCACTGGCTCTCAATGTTTAATTCAAAAGGGTCTTGAATTATTTTTGGACGGTCAAAAAATTTCTTTACCCTCCGAATTGCGGACGCCGGAGCTTTTGAATATCTCAATCGGCGCGATTTACCCCGTTAGAAATATTATTTCTAACGGGGCGGATAAATTCTGGATTTTGGGAGGCGTTGTGAAAGACGGCGGCCAATACCGCGGCTATGTTTACAAATTTGATCCTTCGGCAAGCTCAGGACAAGCTCCGGAATTCACTAAAATCTTTGAAGACAGCGATTTTCTTTCGCCATATCCGGGCATGTTCGGTTTCGGCGGAACTTCGGACAACTGGCTCGCGATTTACGGCGCGTACGAAGGAATCGCCTGGCAAACGAAAACAAAAAATTCTTTTTCCTCATTCCATAACATCTCCCGCTTTTTTCCGATACGAGTGATGGGGGATTCGGTAAAATTAAAAGAAGCGAAAGAACGGTTTGTGAGTTTTCGCCCCGAGGTAATTCGCGATGGAAAAAACTGGTATATTTATAGTTTAACTCCGGCCAAGCCGAAGTTTATAAAACTCGTTGAAGACGAAGAGGAAAAAATCAGCGCGGCTTGGGATTTGACTAAAAATTTGGGGCTTGACAGCGGCGTTGAAAGCACGTTTTTCGCGGTGGAAAGTCCCTTCGACTCCGCTCAGGGCAAGCCCGGTTCGCTTTTGGTGTTGATTACAAAAAGCGATGAAGAAAACAAAACGGAACTCCGTCGTTTCCGCGACTTCGGCTTTGACAAATCAAAGCCGCTTGAAGCCATGTCTTCAAACATCAATACCTTGCCCGGCAACGTTGTTTCCGCGCGAATCAGCGGTTTGCAGAAATTTTTGGACGGAGAAAATATGCTTTTCTGGCTTTCAAACGACGGCGTGTTTTGGAAAGAGGCCAAAGCGTATGAAACCGTCGTTTTTACGGACCCTCAAGAAAAACTTTTTTGGCGGGTCAAATTCGTCCCTGACGATGACTTAAAGACATCTCCGGTTCTTGACCGCCTCGGCCTTGAATGGCAATGGGTTCCAAATTAAGGTCTTGCGTTACGTTTTTTAAATAGTGTATAATGAAG
>MEYT01000004.1:0-2521 GCA_001774105.1 Candidatus Azambacteria bacterium RIFCSPLOWO2_01_FULL_46_26
CGGGAACGAATTTTCTTTGCGTGGCCGTCTCGTAATAAGCGAGAACCGACTGATACAGCCGGCGGATTTCGTCCTCGGAAACGTCGGCTCCGTATTTCTTGACAAGCTCTTTGATATTTCCTTCATGAAGCTTTTCCTCGTCGGTTTCATGCCACATCGTCCGCGTCTCCCCCTTTCTTTTCGCTTTCCCAACGCCAAATTTTAAAGAACCTTTCCTAAATATCCAACTCTTTCAAGTTAAACATATACATCAAAAATTGTCAAATAACCGATTATATTTTATTCTTTTGACTTAACCGAATTAATGTAACCGCAATAATCGCAATCCGAACCGGCTTCGGGAATTTTGCCGTCGTTTAAACATTTTCTTTTTCAAACTCAAATTCATAAATATAAACTGTATTATCAAGAATTTCGACACCACCAAAATTATTCATGTTTATATTCAAAGAGAGCACTTTGTCATCTAACTGCCACTCATTATCAATAATTAAAAAATGGGACGCATCATTATTTATATATGCTTTTGCAAAATCTGCCTTTAAATTATATAACTTGCCGTCAATATAAGCTCTTTTATTACTTATATCATTAACTACATAATGGCCTGAATTTGTAATCTTCACATCAACGCCCGCAGAAAATATATTTTTAATTTTTATATCACCATCTACAATAACTGAATATTTTTTTTCATCTCCTTTAGATTCCAGCGATTCGACATAAGCATAATGTTTTCCATTTGGACTGATTGAAAAAGAATAAATATTATTTTTTGATATTTCTTTACTTTTATAAATTAATTTATGACCACTTAAATTAGATATATAAACTATTAGATCAAAACCATTATCATCATCTATTGCAAATCCCTGAATTCCGCCTTTCCAATAATCGCTTTTAACATCTATTAATTTAACTCCATCCTTTACTAAAGTAGAGTTTGTACCAGCATCACCGATGGTCTGATAAAAATAATGTTTTCCATTGTTAGTTATCTGGACATCTCCTAAATTATAAATATTATTAGCCACCAAATTGCCATCAACATATAAATCGACTACACTTTCACCTCCTTCTATTCCAGGATTTCCCCTCTCAACAGTATGAGCGAAATGAAAGCCATTTTGACTTAATGCTACCAGGCTACCCTTAATAGAAATTTTTTTACCGTCATATATTGATTCATTTGCTATTTCATTACTGAATAAATAGTGTCCGTTAGCTACGCGAAGATATAATCCAAGATCTTTTGGTAATTTATTATAAGGATTTTTAAAATTTGTTTTTAAAAATATTTTTTTAATATCTACTTGCTGCTGTTCTCCTGATTTATTTTGCAAAGATTGCTCAAATTGAATATTTTCTCCCTGCTGAACTTTCTGGCTTAATTGTGTTGAAACGGTCGGCTCGGTTACCGCCTGCTCTTGATGGCCTTTCAATAACGCATACCCACCCCAAATAACCACAATGACAATAACTATGCCAATAATAATTTTTGTCGTTTGGTTCATGTATTTTTTATTTAATCGATATTTCTATATTATCACTAACTCCCGCCGCGCGCAAAATAATGAAATGGATCCCGTGCCATATTTAACAAATATAACACCCGACCGCAAATTTTCAAATAATTAATTATATTTCATTCTTTTGACTTAACCGAATTAATGTAACCGCAATAGTCGCAATCCGAACCGGCTTCGGGAATTTTGCCGTCGTTTAAACATTTATGAATGTCTAAAATAGTTTTTTCCACCCAAGAACTGTCGCCTTTGTAAGGAATCAGAGTGACGTCAAATTCCAATTTGCCGTCAAAGGACTCTCTGTCGGCTTTGCCGTTGCAATAAACGAAATAACCTGTATCCGAAACTTCGTAGCCGTTCCGGCGGAGCAGCCATTGATAAATTTCCATCTGCCTTTTGTAACCTTTGTGCCAATCTTTGTCCAGCTTGGTTATTTCTTCCGCTTTGGCCGTGGCTTTATAATCAACGACAATGTATTCGCCTTTGGAATTCTGCCAGAGATCGTCAATCGCGCCGGTTATCAATAAATTTGTCGGCTCATGCAAAAACTGCACCCCCGTAAAATTATGCCGCCACTTGTCCAAATCCTTGTGAGAAACCGGACGGGCGTCTACGCCGTATTTTTCAATCAAAGGATGTTTGGCGCCGTTGGCGCGGTAAACGTCAAACTCCTGCTTTAATAAAGCGTCAACCGCGCTGTTCAAAGCAAACGGAAATCCCGGCGGGCGGCCGACCCCGAGCCGACGGTCCAAATAAAAACAACGCGGACACTCCAAAAAAAGATCAATCTTTGACCGCGACAATTTAAACGGCTCTTTTGAATCCGGTTCGTACAAACCTCTTATCCGTTGTGCCGTGTAGTATTGAGACATAATCAGCGCTATATCCTTTCATAATATTTTGAAAAAGCTCACGGATATATCAGGTCTTTTTTCTTTTCTTCAAACTCTTTTCTGTCAATCTCGCCGCGGACGTAACGCTCCCTTAAAATCTCG
>MEYT01000004.1:2702-3308 GCA_001774105.1 Candidatus Azambacteria bacterium RIFCSPLOWO2_01_FULL_46_26
ACGACCAACTTCCCAACATCATCTGCATCATTGGTATCCAGCTGGCGGTGGTTCCCATCGGGAATGTCACGGAAGTATCACAGCCGGAAATTCGTTTGCCCAGGACCGTGTGAATGTTATTTTCTCCGTCTTTGCCGTGCATCTGTATCATCATGGCGTTCATGGCGGCGTGCGAATCCCCCATCATCTGACCCATAAAATATTCTCCCATGTTTTCAAACTGCGTATCGGTAATGTCCGCGCAAGCGATTTCTTTCTCTTGAAACTTATTCCAAATATCCTTTCCCGCGCTTTCTTCGCTGACTGTTTCTTTAACAAGATCTTCCCAGCCGATGGAGGAATCGGAGGAAAATCTGCCCATCATCTGAGCGTTCGCGTTAAAAGCGAATGAGGCCAAAATAGCTACGCTGAAAATCGCGAAAATAAACTTTTTCATAATTTTATTGTTTTATTATTTTTTACCGCTATTTAATTTCCAATATCAAGTATAGCAGATTGCGGCGAATTGAAAAGGAGGGTCAAATTTACGCATCAACACATTGATATAGAGTTCCAATCTTATACAATACAGGACTCCCCTTTACTATTTGCCGTAAGTTATGCTAT
>MEYT01000004.1:3319-15248 GCA_001774105.1 Candidatus Azambacteria bacterium RIFCSPLOWO2_01_FULL_46_26
TGATCGGCGCGGGCCCTATGCCCAGATCAGAGGTCGTCAAGAAGCTTTGGGTGTATATCAAAGCACACAATCTTCAGGATGCAACGAACAAACGCAATATCAACGCCGACGAAAGTTTGCAAAAAGTATTTGGCGGCAAAAAAACCGTCAATATGTTTGAAATGACAAAGCTTGTTTCCAAGCATCTGTCCTAAGAATAATTTAAAAAACAAAACCACCCCGATGCACATCGGGGTGGTTTTGTTTTTGGTTACGAGGTGGCAGGGGCCACTTGAGTTTCCTTGCAGGAAGCGAGCCAGTCCATGAGCTTTTTTCGGTGCCTGTTGACAGTCCACTCACTATTTTCTTTGAAAAGCGAAGGATACAATGCCTGAAATTTCTCTAACGCCTTAAGGGTGGCGCGAGGAAAAGCGTCGGGGATATTCTTGTTGTAGTATTGGACAAAAATTACCGTAGATGTTCCGATAGAATTAATGTCCGGTTCGTTATTGTTCTTATTAATCACCATTAGATAATATCACAAAGAGAATCTATTTTCAAGATGCCTTGGTGAAATAAGAAATTTAGAAATGTTCCCCTCCCTCGCAAAACTAAAAAACCACCGCTTTTACACGGTGGTTTTTTAGTAAAACCGAAGTATTAGGCGCGCGCTACCTTTTTGGCGGCAGGGCCTTTTTCACCCTGTTCAACCTCAAAAGTAACGGAATCACCTACCTTCAATTCTTCAAATGTCACACCACTCAAATCTTTTGAGTGAAAGAAAAGATCTTGTGTCTCACCTTCGCGAGCAATAAATCCAAATCCTCTGTCTGCGACAAGCGTCTTGATAGTTCCTGTCATTTTTTTCTGTTAAATTATTATAATTATCTAGAAATGCGACCTCATCTCTGACTTTATTAACATTAGCATATTGACATATTCTTGTCAATAGTATTTCGCCGCTTATTTCAATTTTTGCCGACAACCAAAATTTAATCGCTTTCGGTTGTTTTCCCGTCAAAATGTTCTTCGTCGGATTCCGCGTCTTTTTTGGCGGGATGGATTACGCCGTCGCGATGATTGGGCGGAGAATAAACAGTGTAAAGTTTCAAACTTTTCTCTTCCGAGGTGTTGATAATGTTATGCTTTGTGCCGGCCGGAATGACAATCGCGTAGTTATCTTCAATGTCGGTTTCAACATCGTTTAACACGGCCCTGCCTCTTCCCTCCTCAATTCGTATAAATTGGTCAAGGTCGTGCGTTTCTTCCCCGATATCTTCTTTCGGATTAATGCTCATAACCACGAGCTGGCTGTTTTTCGCGGTGTAAAGCACCTTCCTAAAATTATTGTTTTCCTTTGTGATTTTCTCAATGTTAACGATATATCCTTTCATAATATTTTAAAAATGTCATTAATTAATATACTTTTAATATAGCATAAAATTTGTTTTTAATCATTACTTTCGACAAATTGCCGCTATTATTAAAAAACCACCACGATGCGCATCGTGGTGGTTTTTTATATGCTCCGGGGGTGGGATTCGAACCCACGACCAAAGGATTAACAGTCCTCTGCGCTACCGCTGCGCTACCCCGGAATATGCCGCTTTTTAAGGCGGCTTTAATAAAAAGAACAATTACGTTATGAATTATAACTTTTTGCTCCGAAAAATCAAGTGATACTTTAATATCCTTTTAATTTCTTCAGGGCCTGATGCTGTCTGATTTTTTCAAGGGCTTTGGCTTCAATCTGGCGAATCCTTTCGCGGGTAACCCCGAATTCCGAGCCGACTTCTTCCAAAGTGTGGCTGACGCCGTCGTCAAGACCGAATCGCATCCTTAAAATCTTCTGCTCTCTCGGCGCGAGGTCGTTGAAAATCTCTCCGATCTGGTCTCTCAAAAGCCGCTGGGCCGCGGATTGCGAAGGCACGACCCCTTTTTCGTCTTCAATGAATTCGCCCAAAGTGCTGTCTTCCTCGCCTTCTCCGACCGGCGCTTCAAGCGAAACTATTTCCTGGGAAATTTTGATGATGTGCCTGATCTTTTCAACGTCAACGTTCATCTCGGCCGCGACTTCTTCGGCCAGCGGTTCCCGCCCCAAATCCTGCAAAAGCCGGCGCTTGACCTGGGTATATTTGCTGATTGTCTCAACCATGTGAACCGGAATGCGGATGGTGCGCGCCTGATCCGCGAGCGCCCGGGTAATCGCCTGACGAATCCACCATGTGGCGTAGGTTGAAAATTTGTAGCCGCGTTTGTAGTCAAATTTTTCAACGGCCCGCGAAAGCCCGATGTTTCCTTCCTGGATCAAATCAAGAAAGCTTAAATTGGGCGAGCGGCCGATGTATCTTTTGGCGATACTGACGACCAGCCGCAAATTCGCCCTTATCAATCTCAATCTCGCTTCTTCGTCTCCCGCGTCTTTTCTTCTGGCCAACTCTTTTTCTTCCTCGCCGGTCAGAAGCGCGGTTCGCCCAATTTCCCTCAAGTACATCTGAACCGAGTCGTTGAGCATATTGGGATCACCGGCGATATGCGTCGCTTTTTGAAGTTCTTTTTTGGTGACTTTCGGCATTTCTTCCGCCAACTCCAGCAGCTCTTTCGCTTTTATCACTTCAACGCCGGCGGTTTCAAGACGCTGATACAAGTTTTCCAAGGCCTCAATGTCAACTTCAACGTACGGAAAGAAATGTAAAATTTCGGTTTCGGTCACGAAGCCGCGCTGGCCGCCGCGTTTGATCAGCGCTTTTATTTTCTCTTCCGAGAAAACGGTTTCCGGACGGATTTTCTCGGCACGAACTTTGAGCTTTTTGGCTTTCTTCGCCTTTCTCACCGACCCGCCTGCGCGGGCAGGCTTTTTGACTTTTTTTGCCGCTTTTTCGCGGTGAACTCGTCGAACCGTTTTCTTCGCCGGCCCGCGAAGGCGGGCAGTTTTTTTGCTTTTAGTTTTTTTCATTTTTTTAAATTTTTTCCAATTTTTGACGCTCGGACGCGAGCCGCTGGAATCTTACCATCAATTCGGCGTCTTGCCCGTGAGCTTTGCTTTTTTCGGCCTGTCCGAGAATTATTTTTATTTCTTCCATCCGCTTATCCAAAAGATGGCGCCGAAGATTCGTAAAACAGCTTTTAATCTCTGACAGCGGATCTTTTATTTCAAAGTTTTGACTTTCCAATTCTATTTTATTGAGATAATTTTTCAAGTGGTCTGGCGTATCGCGATAAATTTTTTCATAATTGAATTCTCCATCGCTTTTTTTGAAATGCTCCAGAGCCAGCGCGAAGGTAAAATTTTTCAGCGGAGAAAAGTCAAAATCCCGAATAACGTCAAAATGCAGATTATGTTTTAAAAGCAGAGAAACGAGATGGTCTCCGAACACTTCTTCCCGCGGCTTGTTCGGCGATTTTTGAGCCGTTTCGCGCGTTATCTCGTCAATTTCGGACGGAACATCGTTGCCTTCACGATTTCGCTTCAACTCGCCGATAACGACCTCTTCTCTAACGCCGAGCCGTCCGGCCAGTTCGGCTATCCAATGCGCCTGCTCTATTTGATTGGGAATTTGCCGAATTTGGGGCAAAAGAATCTTCGCGATCTCTTTTTTATTTTCCGCCGAATCGGCTTTAAATTTATTGAAGACCTTTTCAAAATAGTAATCCATTATCGGCTTGGCCGTTTCGGCTTCCGTCTCAAGACGACAGGGATGGCTCAGGGCGTAATCGGCCGGATCTTTTCCTTCGGGCAAAGTAAGAACGCGGATATTAAAGCCCAAATTCCGGGCAAGATCAATGCCCCTGTCCGCCGCTTTCTGGCCGGCCTCGTCCATATCAAAAGCCAAAATGAGATTGTCCGAGTAACGCTTGAGAATCGCGAGCTGAAAAGGAGTCAGAGCGGTTCCGGAAACGGCGACGCAATGTTTCAATCCGTCCTGATGGCTCATGATCAAATCCATGTAGCCCTCCACCAAAACGCATTTTTCCCGCCTTCTTATCTCCTGTTTCGCGAAATTCAAACCGTAAAGAACTTTGCTTTTGTCGTAAACGAACGTCTGGGGACTGTTCAAATATTTCGCTTCTTTGTCCGCGTTTTCTTTGAAAATTCTTCCGCCGAAACCGATCGGCTGACCGTGCAAATCAAAAATCGGAAAAATTATCCGGCCGCGAAATCTGTCAAACCATCGGTTCTCATTTTGTTTTTTAACCGCGAGCCCCGCTTTCTCAACGTCGGCGGCTTTGTATCCTTTCGCGATTAAAAAATTCAAAAGCTCGTCCCAGGACTCGCTCGCCCAGCCGAGCCGGAATTCTTTGATTGTTTCGTCTTTCAAACCGCGTTCTTTAAGATACTTTTTCGCTTCTTTGCCGACCGCGGCAGTTTCCAAATTTTTTTCAAAAAATCCCGCCGCCATTTCGGAGATATCGCAGTATTTCCGGCGTTCGCTTTTTAATTTCGGGTCCTCCCTTTTTAAAATAACGCCGGCTTTTTGGGCTAAAATTTTTAAGGCGTCAACGAACTCAATCCCTTCAATTTTCATCAAAAAAGAAAAGACGTCTCCGCCTTCGCCGCAGGAGCCGAAACACCGCCAAACCTGGCGCGAGGGCGAAACCATGAAAGAGGGAGTCCGCTCGTTGTGAAACGGGCAATTCGCGCGCCAATTCGCTCCGGCTTTTTGCAACCGAACATACCCGCCGATGACTTCAACGACATCAATCCGCGATTTTATCTCGTTAATTTGAGAGTCCATAATTTAGACCTCTTGCGAATTTGCAGTTAAACTATACCACGAATTTTATTAGATGCAAATCTCGTTAAAAAGAAAAAGCTCCGCGGGAACGGAGCTTTTATTTTTTTCTTTAATCAGTGAAATTGCTCTAATTTTTCCTCCATAATCTGATTAAACGTGTAAACCCTGTTTTTTCCCGTCCTTTTTGCTTCATAAAGCGCGCGGTCGGCGAACTCCACCCACATTTCCGGATCGCCGGAGATTTCTTCACCAAAAGCGGCAACGCCGAAAGAAGCGGTAACGCGTAGAATCTCCGAATCTTTAACAAGAATTTCCTTTGCCATCAAAGCGTTTCTCAACTCTTCGGCTTTTTGAGCGCCTTCTTTTTCTCCGGCACCCAACAGCATGACTACCATTTCTTCCCCGCCCCAGCGGCCGGTGAAATCGGTATCCCTCGTGTGTTGTTTCAATATCGCCGCGACTTCCTGTAACACCTTGTCACCGCTCAAGTGGCCGTAAGTGTCATTTACTTTTTTAAAATTATCTATGTCAAGAAAAATCAGAGCCGCGTCCTTAATATAGAATTTCTGCCGGCGCTCGGGATACGCTCTGCCGAAATGTATTTCTTTCGCCACCCGCATCAGTTCTTCTTCAAAAGCCCGGCGGTTTTTCAAACCGGTTAACTTGTCGTTCACCGCCATCTCTTTGTAATTTTCAACCTCATTTTCCAAATAGCCAATCACATTCAGCGCTTCCGTTAATTGTCCTTGCAATAAACGCACTTTTGCTTTCAACGCTTCAGGGTTTTCCTCTTCGGGTTTTTCAATTTTTTCAACCGACGCGGACATTTTTAACTCCTCCGATTTTTTAGAAATTTCAGGATTACTCATGTTGATTTTTCTTAATTTTTCTAAATATATCACAAAATAAACATTCGGTCAAACCCCGTTAGAAGTCCGGTGCGCTTACGCACCGGCAGTCGCCGACGGCGACTTACTTCTAACGGGGTCAAATCAAAAAGGGCATTTTTAAAGCCCTTTTAAATTGAATTCTAATTGGAAACTATATCGTCAATTTCTTCTTTGTCCAGCGTTTCTTTTTCCTGAAGTTTGTTCGCCAGTTTATTAAGCGTTGTCCGTCGCGCCGTCAGAATCTCTTTCGCGGCCGCGTGGCGTTCGTCAATGATTCTTTTCACTTCCATGTCTATCAATTTCGCGGTTTCGTCCGAATAGTCCTTAACATGGCCGAAATCCCGGCCCAAAAATACCTCCTTATTGCCGTTCCCGTACAAAAGCAATCCCAGATTGCTCATTCCCCACTGGCAGACCATGGCTTTGGCCAATTGCGTCGCCCGCTCAATGTCGTTGCTCGCGCCGTTGGTCACTCCTTCACCCAACAATTCTTCGGCAACCCGGCCGCCCAAAAGCACGGAAATTTCGTCCAAAAGATAATCTTTGAAGTACAGGCGCCTGTCTTCCTCAGGCAAAGAATGAGTCGCTCCCAACGACAGGCCGCGGGGAATTATCGTAACTTTGTTGACGGGGTCGGTGTTTGGCAAACTCTTGGCGACAAGAGTATGCCCTGCCTCGTGGTACGCCACAATCCGTTTTTCTCTCTGATTCATTATTTTGCCTTGAGCCAGACCCATTATCACCCTGTCCTTGGCGTCTTCAAAATCACTTCTCTCTACTTTCTGCTTATTCCTTCTTCCGGCGATCAGAGCCGCTTCGTTAACCAGATTCGCGAGATCCGCCCCGACGAATCCGGGCGTTGCTCGCGCGATGTCGGTTAAGCTTGTGTCGTCGGCCAGAGGAATGTTCTTGGCGTGAATTTTTAGAATTTCTTCGCGGCCCTTGATGTCCGGTTTGTTTATCACTATCTGACGGTCAAAACGTCCGGGTCTGACCAAAGCCGGATCCAAAACATCCGGGCGGTTGGTCGCGGCCATCACTATCACGGTTTTATCCGATTCAAAACCGTCTATTTCAATCAAAATCTGATTCAGGGTCTGCTCGCGTTCGTCGTTTCCTCCGCCGAATCCGGCGCCGCGCTGTCGGCCGATCGCGTCCAACTCGTCAATGAAAACGACGCAGGGCGCGTTTTTTTTCGCCTGCAGGAAAAGGTCCCTGACTCTCGCCGCGCCGACGCCGACGAACACTTCAACAAATCCGGAACCGCTTTCCGAAAAAAACGGGACATCGGCTTCTCCGGCAACCGCCCTGGCAAGCAGGGTTTTACCCGTGCCCGGCGATCCGACCAGAAGCACTCCTTTGGGTATTTTCGCCCCGAGTTTTTGAAATTTTTCCGGACTTTTCAAAAAATCAATGACCTCTTTTACTTCTTCCTTCGCCTGATCACAGCCGGCCACGTCTTTAAAAGTAATTGACGGCTCTTTTGAATCTTTATCTTTGGCAAATTTTCTCGCCCGGGACGATGTGAATTTATTAATTTGGTTCGGTCCGGCTCCGCCGGCCCTGGAAGCAAGGCGCATAAAAAGAATAATGGGAACGATTATGATTAAAATCCAGAAAATATAGGACCAGGACGAAGACGCGGGCGAAGTTATTTTCACTTCAATCTTTTTCTCCCGCAAATTATTAATGAAATCCAAATTGTCGGCTAAACCGGGAGGCGCGTTAATTTGATAAACGATTGAGTTCGTCGTCACCCACTTCAGCTTATTTGAACCGGTTTCAATCTCAACCGCCTCCACTTCGCCCCTGTCAAGCGCGTCCAAAAAATCGGTAATTGAATCGTGGCTCTGCGCGGCCTGCCTCATTGATTTCGTCACCTCATCCATATCTTTATCCCAAGAAACAACATAATAGACGGGAACGCCGATCAGCGCGATCATCAAAGCGACATAGAACAGAGTTTTGCCTATACTTTTCATTTCCTCATCTCCTTTCGGTAAATTTAGAAATTTTAAAAGATCCTTTTATCTGCAATTTAATCAAACATTGGACGAGATGTCAATCATCATTTTTCCCTGAAAAGCCGGGCCGAGTTGATCAGGGGCAAAAAATCGGTGATAAAATTGTAAAACGCCGCGAAGGCCGGACCGAACACTCCCGAAAAAACAAGGGCAAATCCGATTGCGTTTGAGAAAAACCAAATTACGATGTCTCCTTTGATGACCGACAGCGTCTTTCGTCCCAACAATATAATTTCGGAAATTCGCCCCAAATCATCCGGAAGAATAATGGCGTCGGCGGCTTCAACGGCAACCGCCGTTCCGGTCCCGCCCATGGCGATGCCGATGTTCGCTCTGGCGAGCGCCGGAGCGTCGTTAATGCCGTCCCCAACCATGCCAACCGGCCCCGACTCTTCCTCAACGGCTTCAAGCGCGAGTAATTTTTCTTCGGGACTCATTGAAGCGCGGAATTCTTTAATGCCGAGGGCCCGCGCGACGTCCGCGGCGACTCGCGGATTGTCTCCTGTAAACATAATTATTCGCTTGACTCCGATGTCGGTTAATTTCTTAACGCTTTCGGCGGCTTCGGGCCTGGGAATATCGTCAAGAACAAAAGCTCCGATGAGTTTTTTATTCAAAAACGCGTAGGCCTTCGCCCTGCCGGCCGCGAACAAATCTTTATATTTGTCTTTTATCGCGCTTTCGGAAATACCGGCCGGAACAAGAATGCTTTCGTCACCTATCACTATTTCGTCATTTCCGCGTCTCGCAATAACCCCGCTGCCGCCGTAAACTTTAAATTCGTCCGGGTCGGGAATTTCACCAACGCGCTTCATCGCCTCCCTGAAGATGGCCCTTGCCACGGCGTGCTCGGAAAATTTTTCCGCGACGGCGGCCGATTGCCAAAATTCATTTTCGGAAACGCCGGGTTCAATTTTGACGTCCCGCACGGAAAAGACGCCGTAAGTCAGCGTGCCGGTTTTATCCAAAACAAGAGTCCTCATTTTTGACAAAACATCCAGCCATTCTCCGCCTTTTATTATGACTCCCCGCTTGGCGGCCCTGCCTATAGCGGCGGTCATGGCAAGCGGTATGGCGACGGCAATGTCATCGGCGCAGGCGACCAAAAAAATCGCCACGGTCATTGAAACGTTGCCGCTCAAAAAATAAGTCGCGGCTCCGGCAAGCGCGACAACCGGAAGGAACAGCGCGGCGAACTTGTCGGCGATTTTTTCCGGCCGGGATTTGTTTTCCGCGGCCTTTTTCATTAATTCAACCATTCGTTCAAGCGTGGATTCTTTGCCGACCCTTTCCGCCCTGACTTTCAAAATTCCGGATTCATTCAAGGTTGACCCGAAAACCTTGTCGCCAATCACCTTTTGCGCCGGCAATGACTCGCCGGTCACGGAGGACTCGTTCACCGACGCGCCGCCGAATATCACGACGCCGTCAACCGGTATCCGCGCTCCGCTTTCAACCACAATGACGTCGCCTTTCTTAATGTCCTCCGCGAACACCTCTTCTTTTTCTCCGTCTTTTTCCCTGAAGGCCTTCAGGGGTTTTAATTTCAAAAGTTCTTCAATCGCGCGGCTTGATCTTGTTCTTGTGTTCCATTCAAGCAGTTCGGCGAACAAAAGCATCAAGGCGATAAAAGCCGCGGAACTGAATTCGGCGGTGACGAAAGACACAATAAGCGCGGCTGAATTGAACGTTTCAATGGAAACGCGGCGCTCGAAAAGCAAGACGCGAAACGCCTGCCAGAATGTCGCCAGAGAGCCGAGCAAAGCGGCCAAAAGAACGGGAAGACGATAATCCGAAAAAAAATATGAAAAACCAAAGGCGCCCGCGATAAGCGCGATTAAAATAAACTCTCTGATTGGAGAGGCAATAATCTTAGCGGCCAATTTGCACAATTTTTTTGATTTCTTCGTAAAACTCACCAAGATACGACAATTTGGCGTATGCCAAAAACATTAAGCTCAAGGCGGCGTAAAAAGCGAAATGGCTGAAATAAATAATTTGATAACCCGCGATTCCCAAATACTCTTCCAAAAATTCGTAAAAAATACCAAACAGCGCCGCCAGCATTATCAGCGCGATTGCCGCCACCAAATAATTCACAAAACCGACGGCTATCGGCACCAATTTTCTGATTTGAAGCATCTTGAAAATTCCGTAAAAACCCACGCCAAACAACGCCAAAACGTACGCGAACGGCATCCAGCTGTCCGGTTCCAAAGATATTAATTCAGGATTGATCAAAAACGCCGCTATAAGAATGAGAATGGCGGCGATTATGCCGCTCAACAACATTATCAAACGCGAGGTTCTCCCGTGATACACTTTTAAAAACAGTTCCGCCCCGATAGCAAGGGTGAGAATGCTTATCAAATAAAAATTGACGACGTTCGCGAACGTGGCGTCTCGGTATATTTTAAATACCATCATGCTCGTGAACTCAACGATGTGAGAGACGGTGAAAACGATGAAAGCCACCAAGCTCGCGTACAAAAATTTTTCCAAAATCGGGTCAAACGTGTAGTAATGGACAAAAATTCTCGCGACGGCCAGAATGATGAATAATACGGCAATAAGATGAATAAGACCCAAATTAAAGAAAAGTCGCCCTCCGCCGGCAAACTCGACCATTAAAATAATAATGACGTTTATGATTGCCAACGAATATGGATTGAAAATTTTGTCTAAAATTGCTTTCCCGTTAAAAATTTGCGTTGTCATGGTTAATTCGTAAAATTTCTAATGAATTCATTTTATCAAAAATTGCGGAGGGGGCGAGATTAGAACTCGCGATACCTTTCGGTATACCCGCTTTCTCCCGACAATTATTTTCTACTGCGCGGAGGAGGCGAGATTCGAACTCGCGATACCTTTCGGTATACCCGCTTTCCAAGCGAGCGCACTCGGCCACTATGCGACTCCTCCGCGCAAAAGAAAATTTAAATTGTCGGGATTGCGTTTTGTAACTTCTCCGCCAAATGGCGGATTCAGACAAATCGAGAGTATGCGACCCCTCCAAAAAATTTTCTAAGCGGCGGCCGGAATTTTTTCTTCTCCTTGTTTTTCGGCCGCGCCGTTTCCGGAAACACCCTCTTTATAAAACCTCTCCGGATCAGCCGCGATTATTTCTTTAATTTGATCGGGATATAATTTTATGAATTCTTTGACGTACGTTTCCGCCTCTCCTTTATCGTCGCGGAACGTATGAAAATACGGATTAATTTTCATCATCTCTTTTACTCCCTGCGTCATAACTTGCTCCGGAAAAGGATCGTGGTATTTTTCAACGCAATCGTTCAGCGCGTTTAAAGTGTCCCAATTCAGCGAATCAATGTTGATTTTTTTGAAATGTTGGTCGTCCGATTTTACCTGCGCTTCTTTTAAGCGCGTTTTTATTTTTTCCGCGTCTGAATTCTCGCGGCCTTTTTCCGTTTCAATTTTTCTGAGCGGCCTTATGTTTTCCAAATTTTCCATACATTTAATCTTATTATTAAACGCTCATTTCCCGCAAGACTTTTATTCTCTCCTCTACAGGAGGATGAGTCATAAACAACTTCGCGAACCAGTGAGTTCTCCCCTCTTTCTTCAGCGGGTCGTCAATGAAAAGATGGGCGGTGGCGTTGTTGGCGACGGTCAACGGCGTCGGGTCCGCGGAAATTTTTTCAAGAGCGGCGGCCAGTCCCTCCGGATACCTCGTCAAAAGCGCGCCGGAAGCGTCGGCCAAGAATTCCCTTTTTCTTGAAATCGCGAGCCGCATTAAAGACGCGATAATCGGGGCAAGTATTGCCAGGATAATACCCGCGATCATTAAAATCGCTTGACCCTGACCCCCGCCGTTTTCCCGACGCTCGCTTCGCCTTCCTCCGCCCCAAAAACTTATTCTCAAAAACCAGTCGGACATCAAAGCGATGAAGCCGACCAGAACGACGGCAACGGTTGAAACCAGCATATCGCGGTTGCCGATATGCGAAAGTTCGTGGGCAAGGACTCCCTCAAGTTCTGTCCGGTTAAGCCGTTGCAAAAGCCCTTTCGTTACGGCGATAACCGCGTGTTCGGGATTCCGGCCGGTCGCGAAGGCGTTGGGCGACATTTCATTTATAATATAGATTTTCGGCAAAGGCAAGCCCGCGGTGATGCAGAGGTTTTCAACGAGCCGGTAAAGCTCGGGGTTGTCTTTGAATTCAACCGGCCGGGCGTGAGACATCGCGAGTACCAATTTGTCCGAATACCAATAACTCAAAACGTTCGTCACCACGGCAAAAATCACTCCGAAATACAAAATGCCGGGATTGCCGTATATTTG
>MEYT01000005.1:0-3095 GCA_001774105.1 Candidatus Azambacteria bacterium RIFCSPLOWO2_01_FULL_46_26
ATTTATGTTATACTTATAGCATAAAGGTCAGAAGCTTTTTTATTAATATAATTAAAAAACATATGCGAAAATATATTTTGTCTTTCGCGTTATTGTTTGTTCTTGCGGCCCTTTATGCCGGCGCGGCTCGGGCGCAAGTCGGCGAACAGCTCCGCGAAACCAGGCAGGAGTTCAAGCAGTTCAGACAGGCCGAGGTTCAGGAGTTTAAACAGCGGCTTGAACAACTTAAGGCCGCCAATCAAACAAAGCGAGAGGAATTCAAAGCGACGGTTGAACAAAATCGCTCGGAATTGCGAACACGCGTTCAAACCGAACGCGAACAACTGAAAGAAAAACTCGCGGCAATTAAAGACGAGCGGAAAAAACAAATTGTTGAGCGGGTTGCCCAACAGCTCAACGAACTCAACGAACGGCAGACGAATCATTTGGTCCAGGTTCTTGATAAATTGGATGCGGCGCTTGGAAGAGTCGGCACAAGAACCGACAAGGCCGAGGCGAACGGCCGTGACATATCTTCGGTCAGAACGGCAATAAGCGCGGCAAATGAAGCCATTACCGCGAGCCGCGCCGCAATCTCGGTTCAAGCCGGCAAATCCTACACGATTGCCGTAACCGACGAAGCCGGTTTACGGAAAGTTGTCGGAGACGCGCGTCAAACGCTTCATAATGATTTATCCGAAACCAGAAAGGCGGTTAAAACCGCTCACGATGCGGTAAAAAAGGCGGCGACGACTCTCGCCCAAATCCCGCAGGTCGACGAATTAAAAGTTGAACCAAGCGCGACGGAATAATCGCGCGCTCGCAATATTATGGAAAACCAACAAATGCCGGAATTACAAACACCACAAACCGCCGGCAAAACAATCTGGATTATAGTAGCCGCTGTTATAGGTGCCGCGGTGATCGCCGCGCTGATTTGGTGGCAATTTGCCCAAGCCCCGGAAGCGCCTATCCCGCCGGCCGCCGCTCCGGAAGTAGAAGCCCCGGCGCCGCCGCCTGCCCCGCCCGCTGTCGCGCCCGAGGAGGATACAACCACATCCATTCAGCAAGACCTGGAAACCGTTGACCTTGGCGATTTGGAGCAGGAATTCAAACAAATTGACGCCGACGCGGGAGAATTATAAGCCCGCGACTCTGAACAAACAAAATACCGCCCCGTTTTTTAAACGGAGCGGTATTTTAATGTTCTCTTTGTTTATTTGCCGCCTGCCTGCGCAGGCAGGCAATCACACTTCTCACATTTGTCCCCTTCTTCAATCCCGACGCTGACAACGCCGTCTTTAACTTCAACCGGATAGGTTTTAAGCGCTTTAGTTTTAACCGGCGGAACGCCCAGTACCGACAATAGTTCATTAATGTCTTTTCTGAATTTCCGCAAATAATTTTTCCGCGATTCCTCGGTTACCACTTTTCCCGTCTGCATATCAAAAATAGTGCCGTGTAGAGGACATTCAATTTCGGAATTCACGAATTCTCCGACCGAGAGCGAAGCTCCCATGTGGCCGCAACGGTCGCTCACGGCGTAAATCTCGCCTTTTACGTTCGCGATTAAAATTTCTTCGTCTCCGATGTCGACTTTCTGGCGTTTACCCGGAGGCAAATCATCTATTTTAAAAACGGGGGTGAATTTAATCATATATTTCATTTTACTCTGTCAGAAGCAAGACGTCAAAAATTGTGCTAAACCGCCTGCACCAAGATTAAATTCGTGCTGCCGGAGCGGCCGAAAGGAATACCGGCCGAGATAATTATTTTCTCGCCCTTTTTGGCGATTTTGGATTTCAAGGCAATATCTTTCGCCTGGTGGATCATCTGATCAACTGTTTTTAAAGCGATGGCTTTTATCGGTACTACGCCCCAGCTCAAAGATAATTGCCTTAAAACCTCAACGTAAGGCGAAACGGTCAATATCGGCTGAGCAGGCCTAAAAGCGGAAATTATCCGGCCGGTTCCGCCGGATTCGGTAAAGGCGATAAGCGCCTTTACATCAAGATCTTTAACAATTTGATTAATGCCGTCACCGATGGAAAGAGCGACACGGTCGGCGATGGCAAACTCTTCTTTGTTCGGCAATAGTCGGCCGAAAGGAAAACTTTTCTCGATTTCCCCGATGATTTTATTCATCATTCTGACGGTCTCAGCGGGATAGTCGCCGATTGCCGTTTCTTCGGAGAGCATCACGGCATCGGTGCCGTCAAGCACGGCGTTCGCCACGTCGCTCACCTCGGCCCGGGTCGGCACAGAATTTTTAACCATTGAACCGAGCATCTGTGTGGCGGTGATGACCGGTTTCGCTTTGGCGTTGCATTTTTTGATGATTTCTTTCTGCACTCCCGATATTTTTTCCAAAGAAATCTCAATCCCCAAATCGCCGCGGGCGACCATTACCGCGTCCGAAGCGTCAATTATTCCGTCCAAATTCTCAACCGCCTCCAGAGTTTCTATCTTGGCGATTAATTTCGTTTTTGTTTTTCTTTTTTCCATTATCGCTCGCACGGCCAGCAAATCACCGGCTTTCTTGACAAAAGAAAGAGCGACGAAATCAACTCCGTTGCCCAAACCGAATCGCAGGTCCTTTTTGTCTTTTTCGGTCAGGGCCCGTGCTTCTATTTTCACTCCGGGCAAATTGACTCCTTTGTGGGAAGTCACGGCGCCGGGCGCCAAAACACGGCAAATAACGCTCGTTCCGGCCGAATCCTTTTTGATTTTCATAACTTTCAGCCGTATTGTGCCGTCGGTAATCAAAACCTCGTTGCCTTCCCGGAGATTTTTAATAAGAGATTTTGCCATCGGTATAGTCACGGCATCTTCTTGCGTTTCGGCAATTTTTACCACTTGATCTTTTTTCAAAAAAATTGTTCCTTCTATTTCGCCGACGCGAATTTTCGGGCCTTGCAAGTCCTGCAAGATGGCGATTGGTTTTGCAAATTCTTTTTCCAGAGAACGGATATCCTTAATAATCCTCGAGAATTCCTTATAATTGCCGTGCGAAAAATTCAGGCGAAAAACGTCGCATCCGGATTTCAAAAGCGACCGCATTATTTCTTTTTTGTCCGAAGCCGGGCCGATAGTGGCCACGATTTTTGTTCTCTGCA
>MEYT01000005.1:3104-3794 GCA_001774105.1 Candidatus Azambacteria bacterium RIFCSPLOWO2_01_FULL_46_26
TTAAATTCATCGCCGGTATTTTTTTAATTTCTTCAAATAATACCCTGAAGTCCCCTGTTTCTTCGTAGTGCCGCAAAACCCAATCGTAACAGCCGTAATATCCGAGGTCATGGCTGATTTTCGCTTCAAGCGCGTCTTGCGCCGATTGGCCTTGCGTCTGATATTTAAACATCGCCGCGTATTCGGGATACGAAGAGATTAATTCCCGCGCTTTTTGCCGCTTCTCGTCATCCGACAAATTCGGGTCGCTGAAAATTTTTTCAACCTCTTTCGCGAGAGCCGTCAATTCCTTTGAAACGCCTTGGCGCCGCGCAATCATTGTATGCGCCTCTTTAATATTTTGAACATCCCCCGCCGCTTCAAAGTATTTAACGGCGGCGATGTCGGCAAGAGGCGTAACCAGAGCGTCCTGACCGGCGCCGGCAAAATCGTTCAGATGCAAATCCTCATGAATAATTATGTCAACTTTTTGACTGAGCGGCATTTTTGCGAAATCGATCGTGATTACCGCGGCCGGATGAGAAAATATGTTTTCCTGCCTGAAGTAATAACTGAGAGAAGCACCGGAGCCGATGTTTATCCAATCTATCGGCACCCGCTCTTTGGGAACAGAAAATTTAATATAGACAACCGCCCAAAAAGGTTTGGTTAAAGCGGTCGCGCCGGTTTCCTGTATCCATATCCAGGTTA
>MEYT01000005.1:3825-42592 GCA_001774105.1 Candidatus Azambacteria bacterium RIFCSPLOWO2_01_FULL_46_26
AGAAAGCGCTTCGCTCGGTTCTATTCCAAGCGTTTTTTCAAATTCCTTCACCGTCTGCGAAAGCAAAACGGTTTCTTTAAGGAGTTCTTCGTCGCTTTTTTCCGTTGCTTGCCCGGACGCCTTCGCCCAGCTCGCGGCGCCCAAAAAAATCAGAAAAATCATTACTGCCGCGGCAATTTTTTTCATCGCGCTCTCCTTTTTTGTTATTTGTTAAAAATCTTTTCTGCACCATAACATATTTTAATAATTTAATCAAATTGCAAGATTTGTTTGTCAAATTCATCAATCCGTTTTAAAATAAACGGTATGGAATTGTTGCAATCGCTGAACAATGAACAAAAAGAAGCGGTGACGCTGGAAGAAGGGCCGGCGCTGATAGTGGCCGGAGCCGGAACCGGAAAAACTACGGTGATAACAAAAAGAATCGGCTGGCTGATTGAGACCGGAAAGGCGAAACCCGAGGAGATTTTGGCCGTAACATTTACGGACAAGGCGGCGCAGGAAATGGAAGAACGGGTGGACCGTCTGCTTCCCTACTCTTATTTAAACCTTGAAATCTCCACTTTTCACGCCTTCTGCGACAAGATTTTGCGCGAGCACGGGATTGAGATCGGGCTTTCAACCGATTTTAAGGTGCTCAGCGGAACGGACGGATGGCTTCTGGTCAGAGAAAATCTTAATAAATTCAATCTTGATTATTATCGGCCGCTCGGCAACCCGACAAAATTCATTCACGCGCTGATCAAGCATTTTGGCCGGGCAAAGGACGAGGAGGTCTGGCCGGAGGATTATTTAAAATACGTTCAAGAATTGAAATTGAACAAAGACGCGAGTCCGGAAGACGGAGACGTTGAAAACGAGGTAAAACGGCTTGAGGAAGTCGCGGGCGCCTATCATGTGTATCAAAAATTATTGCTGGATAATAATTCTCTTGATTTCGGCGATTTAATCAATTATGCTTTGCGGCTCTTTCGCCAACGGCCGAAAATTCTGGAATACCATCGCCGGCGGTATAAATACATTTTGGTGGACGAATTTCAAGATACCAACTGGGCGCAGTATGAATTGATTAAATTGCTCGCGGCGCCGAAAAATAACGTGATGGTCGTGGCGGACGACGACCAGAGCATTTATAAATTCCGCGGCGCGTCGGTAAGCAACGTGCTTGAATTTAAAAAGGATTACCCTCAGGCAAAAGAAATAATGCTCGTGAACAACTATCGTTCGCCGCAGAATCTGCTTGACCTGACCTATAAATTCATCCGGCTCAATGATCCGAACCGCCTGGAATATCAGCTTGCTCACGGTTCGACCGGCTCGCCGTTAAAAACAAAACTCAGCAAGCGTCTAATCGCGCCCCATTCCGAACCGGCGGTCATTGAACATGTCGCGGCGAAAACCGACATCGAAGAGGCAAGAAACGTCGTTGAAAAAATCGTTGAACTTCAGGAGAAAAAACGGCTGACATGGGATGACTTCGCAATCTTGGTCCGGGCGAATAATTCCGCCGAGCCGTTTCTGGCGGAACTTGAACGCCGCGGAGTCCCATATCAATTCGTCGCCTCGCGAGGCCTTTACGCCAAGCCGATTGTTCTGGACATCCTGGCTTATCTGCGGCTGCTTGATAATTATCATGAAAGCGCGAGTTTATACCGCGTTTTGAACCTCCCCTGCCTGAATTTTTCTCCGGGCGAGATCGTTGAAATGACGCATCTTAGCCGCGTGAAGTCGTGGTCGCTGTATGAAACGCTTAAAAAGGCCGCCGGGGACGCGAAAACGCGGTCCGAGCTTCTGGAAAAAATCGAATTCCTTCTCGACCGTGTGGACAAACACTCGATTATCGCCAAAGAAAAAAACGTCGGCGCGGTGGTTTACGCGTTTTTGGAGGACCTGGGTTATCTGAAACACGTCATCCGCGCGATATCCGAAAAATCGCAGGCCGACGCTTTGAATTATCTCAATCAATTTTACAAAAAAATAGAGCATTTTGAACGCCAAAGCCCGGACAAATCTTTGAGAACTTTTATTAAAAGGATGGATTTAATCATTGAGGCCGGCGACGAAGGCGGGCTTGAAACCGATATTGAAGCCGGACCCGAGACCGTTAAAGTGCTAACGGTTCACGGCGCGAAAGGACTCGAATTTTCTTATATTTTTGTCGTCAATCTGGTTGACCGAAGATTCCCGACTATAGAAAGAAAAGAACAGATAGAATTGCCGAAGCCCCTTATCAAAGAAATCATTCCCGAAGGCGACATCCATCTTGAGGAAGAACGCCGGCTTTTTTATGTCGCCTGCACCCGGGCGAAAAAAGGCCTTTTCCTGACCTCCGCCGAGGACTACGGCGGCGCGCGGAAAAAGAAACCCTCGCGCTTTTTGAGCGAAATCGGATTTGTAAAGGAAGAGCCGTCAGCGGAAAAGAAAAAAGGCGCGCGGGAAGCGTTTGAAGAGCGAATGAAAGAAAAACCGCCGGCGCGCGAAAAGGCGGAAAAACAATCATTTATCATTCCTTCGGAATTCAGCTTCAGTCAGTTCAAGGCGCTTGAGACGTGCCCGTGGCAATACCGTTTCGCGCACGTCTTGAAAATACCGGTAAAAGGCAGAGCTTCATTCAGTTTCGGCAAATCAGTGCACGCCGCTTTGCAAAAATTCTTTCAGCTGATTTTGGAACAAGCAAACAAAACGCAGACCGAACTTTTCAACGGCTCCCAAAAAAGCAATCCGGCCGCGACCCCCTCTTTGGACGAATTACTGAAATTTTACGAACAATCCTGGATTGACGAGTGGTACGAAAGCAAAGAGCGGCAAAACGAATACAAAGAAAACGGCAAAAAAATGCTCAAAGAATTTTATGAAGCGGACAAAGAAAACTGGCCGCGAGTCAGATACATTGAACGGGGTTTTAAATGGAAAATTTCCGATCCCGATTCCGGCGAAATTTATCCGATTACCGGAAAAATTGACCGGATTGACGTTTTGCCTGACGGTTCGTTTGAGATAATTGATTATAAAACCGGAAAACCGGCCGACGCGAAAAAAGGCATTGATAAAAATCAACTGCTGCTTTACCAAAAAGCGGCACAGGAAATCCTTAAAAAACCCGTGAGCAAGCTCACTTATTATTATCTGGAAAACGCTTCAAAAATTTCTTTCACGGGAAATGAAAAAGATTTTCAAAAACTGGAAAAAGAAATACTTGAACAAATCGGGCAAATAAAAAAGGGCGGCTTCGCTCCCGCGCCCGACCCTTTTAAATGCCGTTATTGCGATTTCAAAGAAATCTGCGAGTTCAGGGAACTTTAAGTCCGGGACAATTGCTTGCCGGTTCGTAGCCGGCCGCTTCGGCTTCCTTGAAGGATGAAAAAGTAATCTTATTTTCCGGTTTGATTTGCTTGGCGCCGGAACAGGACGTCAGATGATATTTTGTTCCGTTACGCGAAGCGACGACGACTTCGGTTTGCGTTTGCGTTGAAGTATTTGTCGCAGAGGCGGTAGAATTTAAGGAAGAATTACCGCCAGAGTCATAATTCATGATTCTTGATTCATGATTCGCATTTTCAGCCGATTCTTCGATTATAATTGGTTCTTTTGAAATCTCGCGATTATAAAGCAACCCCAATCCAAAGCTGATAAGGGCGATTAAAACAATGCCAATTATCAGGACTATCCGATCCTGATATTCAACCGCGAAATTCTTGACCTTTTGGAAATGCTCTGGTATCATAATTCGTATATTCGTATAAATTCGTAATTTCGTAACATTATGGCGCATACTAAAGCAGGCGGCTCGACTCGTTTAGGCCGCGAATCGGAATCAAAACGACTTGGAGTGAAATTATTTGACGGACAACCGGCTCAGCCCGGCAGTATTTTGATTCGCCAAAGAGGAACAAAATTTTATCCCGGCAAAAACGTCCGGCGAGGCGGCGACGACACTTTATACGCCGTTAAAAGCGGGCTCGTGAAATTCGCCACCAAAACGCATAAATCCTTTGACGGCTCCAGACGCCTCGTGAAAGTTGTAAACGTGATAGAGAAACAGTGAAGTAACAAAAAGACGGCAATAAGCACAAACCCCGCCCTTTTTCATGGGCGGGGTTCTTTTTCAACGATTACTTTAATTTTCGCTTCAAGGCCGTGGCCGAATTCAACGGTTACGTCATGTTCGCCGAGCGTTTTGATCGGACTGAACAGCTTGATCTGGCTTTTTTGCGCCTTATGCCCTTTCTTGTTTAGTGTGTCGGCGATTTTTTGCGCGTTGATTGAGCCGAAAATCTGATTGCCATCCCCCGCTTTCGCGGACAATTTAATTTCAACTCCGTCAAATTTGCCGGCCAATTCCTGAGCGGTTTTCAATTCCGCTTCGGTTTTTTTTATTTTTGCCTCTTTCTGATTTTCCATTTCGCGCACCGCTTGAGACGCGGCAATTTTAGCCAAGGCGTTCGGCAAAAGAAAATTTCGGGCGTAACCGTCGTTCACCTCTTTAACGTCGCCGGCTTTTCCAACGCCGGATATGTCTTTTAACAATATAACTTTCATATCTATGGTTTTGTCATTAAACTATGCGGAATCTTTCAAATTCTTGCGTTGCTTCCTGCCAATTCACCTCGACCTTGTCAATCCGCGCGCCAGCCGGTCCTTTTCTGCACCATTCCAAAAGCTGATTCAGCGCGCCCTCCTCCCCTTCGGCCACGATTTTTACGCTGCCGTCCTCGTTCCCGGCCCAGCCGACCAAACCGAGGAGCTTGGCTTTTTCTTTGGCTTCAACTCTGAAAAAAACTCCCTGAACGAGGCCGTAAATAATAATTGTAATTCTCTTCTTCATTTTTGTTATTGGCTATTTATTATTGGTTATTTGTTCTTTTAATAATTCAATCGCTTTATCCAATTGCGGGTCAAGATTTTTTTCCAAATCTTCGGCTTTCAGCTCAACTTTAACGTCCGCCTCAAGCCCTTCGTCGCTGATTGACCTGCCGTTGGGCGTCAGCCACTTGGCCACCGTCACCTTTAAAGAAGAACCGTCATTGAAATCGAACAATTGCTGAACCGATCCCTTACCGTATGTCTTTTCTCCGATCAATTTTAAGCCGCGATTTTCTTTTAAAGCGCCGGCCAGAATCTCCGAAGCCGAAGCCGATCCCTGGTTAACCAAAATCACGGTTTTATATTCGGCCAACTTGGCCGGGCCGGCCGAATAAAAAGTTTCTTTCTGCCCGTTGCCGAAGTCCTCCATCGCCACGACTTGGCCTTGAGCCAAAAACCAGCCAGCGATGTCAACCGCTTTGTCCAAATAGCCGCCCGGATTATTGCGCAGGTCCAAAACGATTCCTTTCGCCGGCGACGCCAAAATCGTCCCGGCCGCTTTGGTAAATTCTTCCGATGAATTTTCGGTGAATTGATACAGCCGCAAATAAGCTAAGTCACCCTTAAACTCAAGTTTCAGAATGGGAACCTTTATCACGTCTCTGACGATTTTTATTTCCTTCGTCTCAGTCCAGGCGTCCCGGCTGACCGTTAAAACAACCTCGGTTCCCTTTGTTCCGCGAATCAAACGGACAGCCTCTTCAATCGTCAAATCCGCCGTTATCGTGTCGGCAATTTTCAAAATCTTGTCCCCGGCCATTAACCCGGCTCTTTTGGCCGGCGTTTCTTCCAGCGGGGCAATTACGGTTAAAACGCCTTTTTTGATTCCGATTTCGGCTCCGATTCCTTCAAAACTTCCTTTACTGTCGTCTTCAAATCTCTTAGCCTCCTGCGGTTCAAAAAAGACGGTATAAGGATCGTCTAATGATTTTACCATCCCGGCGATCGCTCCGTAAACCATCTTTTGGGAATCAAGGTGTTTTCTTGTCGCGTAAGTTTCTTCGACTTTTTGCCAAACATCCCAAAAACGGCTGAAGTCGATTTCTTTCGGTTTTCCCGATTCCTTATTTATGATTTGAAACGTTTCCGGCGGCTCTTCTTGGAATCGGACGCCCGGAATCCCAACCGGAATAATTTTGAACGGCAAAATACCGAGCTGGCCGATGACGACTCCGAGCCCGAAAATCGCGACAAGCAAAACCGCCAGGAGAATGTATTTTTTTGGAGAAAACATGAATTTGGGCTGCCTTAATGCGAATACTGCCGCCAGCCGTGTTTTGAAAAATACAGGAAAGCACTGCGAATGTGGGTTCTGGTGAATTTGTTGATAAAAACGTCCAGAATGCCTCCTTTTTTCCGGCTGGCTTTCTGATGGTAATGGACCATCTTACTTTGCGGGAAATAGACGACCTTATATCCATTTTCCCAGAACCGGCGGCACCAGTCAACATCTTCAAAATACATGAAAAAATTTTCATCCAACGGCCCGACTTTTTTCAGAGCCGAGCGCCTTATCAGCATCGCCGAACCCATGAGCCAATCGGCTTCAATCGGCCTGTCGTCAGCGATTAAATCCTTCATCACGAATATTTCGAGCGCTTTCCGGGCGAAGCCGAAGCGCCTCAAAAACGTCCGGCGGAAGACGATGGTTTTGGGCGTATAGAAACGAAAGCAAGAATCCTGGGGCGAACCATTCACGTTCAAAAGGCGCGGCCCCGAAACGCCAATCTCCGGATTGCTTCGCATTGATTCCAAAAGCCGCTCAACGGAATTTTCCAAAATCACGATGTCCGAATTTAAAACGAGCAAAAAATCGCCGTGCGATTCGCGGATGCCGGCGTTGACCAATTTCGCGTAGCCGACGTTTTGCTCAAAAGGGATGAAAACGACCGCGGGAAAATTTTCCGAAATCATTTCTTCGGTCTCCGTTTCGGACTCGCTGTCAACGACGATGATTTCGTAACTTTCGTCTTTCAAAGTCCGAATGATTGATTTAACGCACAGCTTCAACAAAGCCGGCGTTTTATGATGAGTGATGATAATTGATAACTTCGGTTTGGGCATATTAATTCTCAAAAACATTTTGACAGGCGTTTTTCAGCGAATCAAAATCGTTATTTTTCGGCAAGAGTATGTAACTGCCGTTTACGTAGGAGGAGTCAAGCAAGCCGTCTTTTGAGATATCGAAAACTTTCCTAATCGGAACGCTTCCGCGCGTTTCTTTGACTATCGTTATCATGTCAATCGTTTCATTGATGCCGAAATCCGTTTGAACGTGTTCCGCCAATGTTTTCGCCACACCGTATACCCTGAAAGGGTTGCTCAAAATTCCGAGAGTCAACGCCTTGTCTTTGACCGCCGTCAAAACGTCCTGCTGGCGGCGCGCCCTGTCAAAATCGTTCGTAGAAAATCTTGACCGAACGTAATAAAGCGCTTTTTCGCCGCTTAAATGATTGTTGCCTTTCGGCAGATAAAAAATCATTCCGCCCCATTGGTTCGGTTCGGAGAAATTTTTCTCAAGCGTAATGTCAATCCCGCCCAATTGATCAATGACTTTTTCAAAAGCTGCGAAATCAACCGCGATGGCGTAATCGGCATTCAGGCCGCAAATATCTCCGACGACCTCCTTCGCGTACTTTAACCCTTCGCCTTTCCCCCGCTTCTCGCCCAATTCATAAGCGAAATTTATTTTTTCCTTTTTTCCGAAACCGGGCATTTCAACATAAAGGTCGCGGGGGATAGAAATAAGCGCGACGCGTTTTTTTTCTTTATCGTATCTGAGAAGCATAATGGTATCGGTCAAAAGGCCGCCGTTCACGTCGTTTTTGCCTCGCAGACCGAAAACAACGACATCAACGGTCTTTTTTTCTTCCGCCCGGCTCATGCCGAAGAAACTCATTGTTCTGGCAAAAAGCGATTCATCGCCAAAAATTTGAAAATTCGCGCCGCTTTTAAACGTGAAAAACAGGAAAACCGCCAGTAAAACGGCCGAAATCAAATAGAGCCACCGTTTGCGCGGTTTATTTCCAAGTTTATTCTCAAGATATTTTATCGCCTGCTCTTCTTGCAATTTTTCTTCCATATTCTTTGTTTTATTCAAACCATGCTTCCAATTCTTTTTCGGTCACTTTTCTTTTCGCCATGATGATTTTTCGCTTTTCCAAGGCGTTCGGCGTTTCTTTGAATAGCCGATAAATCGCTTTTAGCGAATATTTTTCAAACGCCAGAACGTAAAACCATGAACCGACTTCTTTGATTAAAATTCTCGGCAAATGCTTCAAAAACAGGATCGGCGTTTCGTTTTTTATCTGCATCAAACGCTGATTTTTAAAAGCGTAATATTTCGCGAAAGGATTGATTTTCAGCCGTTCCCTGACTATCGCGAAATAATTTTTTGCCGCGCTCTCTCCGGCGCCGCGGAAATGATGCGCCACGGCTTTCGGCTCATAAACCGCTTTCCAGCCGGCAAGCCGCAGGCGCCAGGCGAGGTCAACGTCTTCTTTATACATAAAAAAATCCTCGTCAAAATATTCGTCCTTGATTTTTACGTCCTCCAAGGCCGACTTGCGGTAAACCGGAACCGCGCCGTCAACGCCGAAAATCTCCCGCGCCTGCTCATATTGTCCCCTGTCTTTTTCTCCCTGTCCGCGGCTGATTATTCTTCTGTTCTTCAGCATAACCAACCCGGCGCTGTCAATTAAGCCGTTTAACTCAAAATCGTTTCCTTTTTTTTCTTTCAGCCGCATGACTTTTCCCTGAACCGCGGCGACTTCAGAGTCATGAAACGGTTTTAAAGCGCGCTCAACAAACGTTTCAGTCAAGACGGCGTCTTGATTAAGGCAGATTATAAATTCTCCTTCGGCCCGTTTGATGCCAAAATTGTGTCCGCCGGAAAAACCCATGTTAGCTTTCAGCTTATAGGTTTTAGGTTTCAGGTTGCCGGAAAAAGATTTTAAAAGTTCGTCTGTTTTTTCGGGGGTGCCGTCGGTTGAATTATTGTCTATGATTAAAAATTCTATGTTGGGATAGCTCTGCCGCAAAACCGAATTGACGCACGGTTCAAGAAATTTCAGGCCGTTGTAAGTCAGGAGATTTATTGACACCAATGGTTGAAGTTTGTTCATGAGATCTTTCATCTAAAATATTTTTGACGCTGAATAAAATTGCCGTGGAAGCGGTAAAAAATAACAGCACTTTATCGTTCAAAAGCACTACATCAAAAAGATTATACCCCAAGACCCAAAAAATGTAAAGTCCGAAAGACGCGGCGAAAACGGAAAAAACCGGCTCTTTTGACTGTTTTAAAATTTGATGGGAAATCCTGAGCATTTCTACAAAAATTAAAATTAAAACCAAACCGGCCGTGATTCCCGCTTCCGAGGCGACGTCCAAATACAGATTGTGAGCCGAGGCGCCTTTTTTCCCCGCTTCAATGTCCTGCTCAAGCACCCGCGGATAATTTCCCACCCCAACCCCCAAAAACGGCCGTTGCGATATCGCTTTCAAACTCTTTTGCCATATCTGCAACCGAGATAAGTTGGAGGTTTCGGAAATGTCCGAAATTGATTTTGCTCTTTTAAACGCCAAAGCGAACGAAGAAGGAACGTATTCGCCTTCAGGGCTTTCCTGAGACGCGCCTAATAAAACCGAAACAACCGGAAAAAGGAGGACAAGAGCGGCGAACGAAAGTAAAATCGGCTTTAACACGCTTTTCCAGTCGGATTTTTTGAAAAAGAGGTAAAGGCCGACGGCGAACGGCAAGGCCGCGCTTAACCAGATGCCTCTGGAGCCCGACAAAATTACCGCCGACAGAAAAAATACCAAAACTGGGTAATAACCGAATTTCTTTTTGCCGTAAAAAACGGTTAATAAAATCGGAACGCTCAAAACCATGAATAAGCCGAAAGAATGCGAATCCGGAAACACCGAAAAAAGCCGCAAAGACGGCGGACGGTCGGCGTAATAAGAAAACCATGTGTTGCTTACCGCCAGCAGTTCTCCGAGCGCCCGGCCGTAAAAAACCGGAATGACGTTTCCTGCCCACCATTGCCAAAAATCATAAAGCGAAGCGAAAAATATGGAGATAAACTGGCCGTATCCGGCAAACAGCGCGACGGCCGCGGCAACGAACAATGCCCGCGCGACTTTTAAAATTGCTTCTTTAGTTTTCGCGACGTTTCTTATAACGACGAAAAGCAAAAAAGCGTTGATTAAAAAGAGCAACTTCTTGACTCCGGCGACGGCGTCAACCGCCGCGAAAAGCGATAAAGCACCGATAATCAAAAAAAAGCCGGCCAGATATTCCATCAAATAATGCTTGTGTTTTTCGATTAATTTTATTCCCTTCAGCCACGACTCCGACTTTTGCCTGACGAGAGCAAGGCTTATCCCCCGTTTGAAAAACAGCGCCAAAAATAAAACCGCGAGCAAAATCCGCCAATTTGACATTGAGTCAAACGCGGGCGTTACGGGCAGGGCGACGAAAAGCGGGATTGAAGCGATGAACAAAAACAAAGCGTCGTCCAAAGAAGCAAAAATTATATAACCCGCGAGTCCCGCGGTCAGCGGCCAGGCAAACCAGCGCGGCAAAAAATCAAGCGCCGTCAAAAGCACAATCAAAACCTCAAAAGAAAAAACGATGTATAGCGGCTGTAAATATTTTGGCAATTTCTTTACAGCCTCTTCCATTCCCGCATTTAGCATATTAAAACAAGGGATAAACCTGCAAAGCATATCCGAGCCCGATGCAAGCAATCCCCAAAATAGCAAGCTTTTGCTCTTTCTTCATTGTTCTAAAAACATCCTCGTCAACTTTATGTTCTTTAAGCACGTGATAGTGAACCATAATCACCGTTAAGGCGACCATTATTTCGCCGGCCGTTTGAATTGTAAGTCCGATAAGTTGCTGCATAATAGTATTATATACCCTGAAATTAGAACCGCAAACGCGCCAATGTTTCGGCGGCGCATTGTTCCCAATCAAACCTTTTTACGTTTTGCAGGCCCGATTCAATCAGATTCTTCCGCAGGATTTCGTCGGTTAAGCCGGAATATATTGCCGAAGCGATTTCGGACACGCTAGCGGGATTTTCAACAAAAATAGCCGCTTCTCCGGCAATTTCCTTGAGCGACCCTTGGCGTGTCGTAACAACCGGCACGGACGAGGCCTGCGCCTCAATCACCTGCAAGCCGAAACCTTCATAATCGGAAAGCCAAATGAATAAATCCGCCGCCTGATAGAGCACAACCAAATCTTCTTCGGAAACGGTTTCCTGATATATGATTAACGGAGCGCGGGCGAGCGCGTTTATCCCGAGCGCAATTTTTTTAACGTCAATAAAAGGACGGGTGCTGTTTTTGCCTATGACTAAAAATTGATAATCCGGCAGTTTTTCGGCGATTTGGGAAAACGCATTCATTGCCTCTTCCGCGCGCCGGCGATTGAAAATCGAACCGATGTAAAAAATGAATTTATTTTTTATGCCGTATTTTTCTTTTATTTTTTGTCTGTCAAAAATCGACGGTTTCTTGAATTTTTCTTCAACCCCCAAATGAGTGACAAATACCTTTTGAGGACTGACTTTGTAGTATTTAACTACTTCGCTTTTGGTAAATTCCGACGGCGCGAAAATAACGCTTGCTTTTTTCGCCGAAATTTTTGAAACCCGCTTCAGCAAAATTTTGTCGGCCCAGGACGGCCAGCTGAAGGCCTTTGGATTGACTTCATAAAAAATGTCGTGCAAAGTCACCGCTGTTTTACCGCCGTAAAAAACCGGCAAAACATAATAAGGCGAGAAAAGGATGTCGGCTTTGTCTTTTTTCGCGGCGCGGGACAAAAGCCAATGAACGAACAGGGCGTTGCTTTGAAATCCGAAAGGCGCGGTCAGAATTTTTTTAACAAATTTTTCCTCGGCCAGAAAATCAAGCTCTTTGGGAATTTCTTTTTTGAAATAAAGGATAAATTTTACTTGCGGCGCGGTTGAAACATCGTTCCAAACTTTCAACAAATTAAATAAATAGCGGTGCGCCGCCCCGCCTCGTCCGATTTCCAAATTGTGCGCGTCAATGCCTATGGTCATAAAAATTCAAGAATTTAAAGTTATGGGGCCGGTTCTGCCGCGGTAAAAATCCGAAATTCCGTTTATCGTCGCCTTCGCCCATGAACGCTTTGAAGGGATGAGCAATTTAACGATCTGCTTGGCGAGCGTCCAGGCGATTAATAAATGAACGATTGATTTGGTTAAAACGGTGCCGTGACGCCGGGATAAAATCAATCCGTTGCGGACATGATAATAGATGTAATTAGGGGAAAATTCCTTCGTTGAAGCGGAAATTTTATGCCAAATCTTCGCGGCAGGCGCCAAAACGATTTTATATCCCGCCTTTCTCGCCCGCAAATTCCAATCGGCGTCTTCATAATACAAAAAATAATCCTCCATCATCGGGCCGATTTTGTCAATAACTTCTTTTTTTATCAAAAGCGCGCAGCCGGTTATGTAGTCGGTTTCAAAAAATTTCGTTCCGAGATCCCGCGTCTCGCCGTAATGAAGATGCGTTGCTTTGTTTCTCAACCGATTTATCCTGCTCCCGCCGAACCAAATCCTTCGCGGCTCGTCAAAAAAATAAATCACCGGCCCTAAAACGCCTATCTCCTTGCCGCTTTCCCCGACTTCAATTAATTTCGTCAGAAAATCCGGGGCGACCGTCGTATCGTTGTTCAAAAGCAGAACGTAATCGGCTCCGCTTTCCAACGCGTATTTAATGCCGAAGTTATTTCCGCCGGCAAATCCCAAATTGAATTGCAAATCATAAACCGCGGCCCGCAATTTATTCGGCGGAGAATTTAAAAATCCTTTGATTCTTTCCACGGAATCGTCGGCTGAGCCGTTATCAATAACCAAAACTTCACAGTTCGGGTAGTCGATTTTTTGCAGCGACTCAAGGCACCCAATCGTATCCCTCCAACCATTCCAGTTTAAAACAATAATAAAAACTTTTGGAATTTTTAATTCTTGCTTCATGCTTCTTGCTTCTTAATTCTTGATTGAATTACCAACCATGGAAACACAATAACGGCGTTAAAAATTCTTTTTGCTCGCTTCGGTTCCATCATCAGCCGCCACAGCCATTCCAGTCCCAGTTTTCTCATAAGCCGCGGCGCCCGCTTTATTTTTCCCGACAAAAAATCAAACGCCCCGCCGACTCCCATCGCGACTTTCACGGACGGAAACCGTCCCGCGTTTCGGTAAATCCATTTTTCCTGTTTCGGGGCGCCCAGCGCGACGAATAAAACTTCCGGTTTAAATTTCAAAATTGCCTCGCCGCAATTTTCGTGATCCTCGTGAAACGCGGCGATTAAAGCCGGGTATCTTTTTCTTAAATTAAGAATCGCCGTTTCCGCGGCTCCGTTTTTCCCGCCCAGCAAAAAAACTCTTCGGCCGCTTTGTTCCGCCAATCGGCAAATTTTTTCCATAAAATCAACGCCTGATATTCTTTCCTTGAGCGAAAAAAGCGGCGCCGCAAAAAAAAGGCCGGCGCCGTCCGGCACCGCCAAATCAGCCCGGTTCAAAATCTCTTTAAATTCTTCGTCGGATTGGGCAGCAACGGCAAATTCCGGATTCGGAGTCGCGATGTAATGCCGCGACGGCGACGCCAAAAACCGCTCCACTTCTTCCAGAGCTTGAGCGCGCGTCAAATTATCAACTTGAACTCCCAAAATGTTTATTTTATTCTTCATTTTCGACGACCTTGCCTAATTCAACGCTCTCCAAGACCGCATACTCCGGCCCGCCTCTTTTTATTTTGCTCTCCTTCAGTTCCACGCTTGAAACGTAAAAAGTTAAATTGATTTTTTCGCCGGCAAATTGATTTTGCGCTCCTGCCTCGCGCCATTCCCTTTGCAAAATTCTTCCCAAAGTTATGTGGGGACGGAATTCCCTGCTTTCTTTTCTTAAATAACCTGATTTTTGGGAATGAAAAAAAGCGTCTTCCAGCTCCCGCTTCAACTCGGCCAGTTCTTCGCTCGGTTCCGCTTCGGCCCAAATCATCTTCGGCGGACCTTCGTGCGGCCCAAGTTCTATCCGACTCAAACTGACGGAAAACGGAGGCAGTTTTTGGGCAATCTCCCTCGCAATTTTGGCGATCTCAAGGACTTCCTCGTCGGTCGCGTAACCGATAAAAACTAAGGTAATGTGCAAATTATCGGTTTTCGTCCACCTTACCGGCAAATCCCGCCACTTTTCGCGCGCCTTTTTCAAGCCGCTCCTTACGTCAGCCGGCAGATTCACGGCGATAAAAATTCGTCTTTTTGGCATGATTTTATAGGTTGAATAATAACACAAAAATCGGTATAATAAAAGGGAACGAAATATGAAAAAAATCAATCCCGAGGCCGTTTTGAAGCCAAAAATACAACTCCACTCGGAAGCGCATGTTCTTGCCGATGAACTTTCTTGCCATTTCCGCGAACCGAAAAAATTCGCGATGTATCTGGGCGTGACAAAAAAAATAGGAATTCGCGCCTGCCGGCGGTTATTTTCTGAAATCAAACAAAGCGACGCGAAAGAACCGGCCAAACTTTTTATGTATAAAGTAAAACAATATAATTTGGAATTAAAAAAGAAACATGGCAAAACTCGCGCTGGAAACAGGAAAAAGCAATAAAATCTTGAGAACCGAATCGCGGACGGTAAACGATTTTTCCGATCCCGATTTAAGAAAATTGATCGCGGAAATGGAAGAAACTTTGCGGCTTACCGAAAACGCCGCCGGGCTTGCCGCGCCGCAGGTTGGCAAAAATCTGCGGCTTTTTGTCATTATTCCGGAATTGCCCGCCAAAGGCGCCCGCCTGCCGGACGGGCAAGAATCTGTCCCGGGTAAAAAAGCGCCGACCGTTTTTATTAACGCCGAAATCGTAAAAAAATCGCAAAAAGAACTTAGATTGGACGAGGGATGCCTGAGCTTGCCCGGCCTTTTTGGAATCGTTAAAAGGGCGAAATGGGTAAAGGTGCAGGCGCAGGACGAATTCGGAAAAAAATTCAAATTGAAAGCCGAGGGATTTTTATCCCAATTGATACAGCATGAAATTGACCATTTAAACGGCAAACTTTACGTTGATCGGGCGGAAAAAATGTTCAAAATTGAGGACGATGAAATCAAAGAGCTTTAAGCCAAACGCCAATGCCTGAAAAAAACGAAATAAAAATTTTATTCTTCGGCACGCCGGAAATTTCCGAAACCGCGCTTTCCGCCTTGCTTCGGAACGGTTATCCTGTCAGAGCCGTCGTGACAAATCCCGACAAACAGGTCGGCCGAGAACAAAAAATTACTTTTTCGGCGGTGAAAGAAACGGCTTTAAAAAATCAAATTGAAACGCTGCAACCGGAAAAATTGAAGGATCCTGAAACGATAAAACAAATCAAGAATTTAAAAGCCGATTTAATCGTCGTCTCGGCTTACGGAAAAATGATTCCCAAAGAAATTTTGGATTCGGCCCCTCTGGGCGCGCTCAATATTCACCCGTCGCTTTTGCCCAAATATCGCGGACCTTCGCCAATTCAATACCCCATTCTTGGCGGCGATCAAGAAACCGGCGTTACCATAATGCTGATTGACGAGCAAATGGATCACGGCCCGATATTGGCCCAAAAGACATTTAAAATCGCTTCCGGCGAAACCGGCGAGACACTCTCGGCCAAATTGGCCGAAGAAGGCGCGAACCTGCTGATTGAAACGATTCCGCTCTGGCTCGATAAAAAAATCTCGCCCCGGCCTCAGGACGAATCCGAGGCAACCTATACCGACCTTCTGACCAAGGAATACGGGAAAATCAACTGGGACGACGACGCCGGAAAAATCGAACGGAAAATCAGAGCTTTTCACCCATGGCCCGGAACTTACACTCATTACAAAATAAAAGACGGCGTCAAATCGTTGAAAATCATAAAAGCGACCACGGCTTCGTCGGACGAAATCCCTGAAGCGAGGCCCTGCGGCTCGGTCTTTTTGACCGCCGACCGGCGAATGACGGTCAAAACAAGCAAAGGATATTTAATTTTGGAGGAACTTCAGCTTGAAGGGAAAAAACCGATGAGAGCGGCGGAATTCCTCCGCGGCCGGCCGGAGATAGTCGGAAAAATTTTGACGTAAAAATAAAAATTCCTCCGAAAGATTCGGAGGAATTTTAAATTTATTTTAATTATTTCTTCGCCGGAGGAAAACATTTGAAGCGCAAAATTTGCCGCAAAAGGCCGAAAAACGAAAAGAACATTTTGGCCTCGGTTCTTAAACGGACGTAGGAAATTTTTATCTTGCAATCGTCGCACCAAAGATACTGCGTTTCCGGCCAGCTGTGAGGATAATCTTTCTGAAACTCGCCGCAATTTGGGCAGATAAAAAGATAAAACGGCAATTTGCCGCTCCATCCCTCTTTTTGTTCTTCGCCCATCGGCACTTTGAAACCGAGACGGGCTAAATTCTTTTTCCGTTCCGGAGCGTTTTCAACGTCCAACCTGTCTTTCGCGTCCATCCTGACACCTCGCTTTGATTGTTAAAATTCTTACGGAAGAATACCATTTAAAAGTAAATTTGTCAAACAAAAAAGGATGCGGTATTGGCCTTATCTAAGATTTTCAATAAATAATTCTTTCGCGTAATTCCAAAATTCAGGGTGGTTCTGTTTTTCCTTCATCCAATACCACCATTCCGCGCCCCAAAAATAATTTTCCGAAAAGCCGGCGGTTTTGGCGTAGGCGATATTTTCCTTAAACTGCTCAAAATTCATTGACTTCATCTGCTCTTCAAGAGACGATTCATAGAGCAATTTCGGCCCCCATGGTTCGGCTTGAAGTTCAACAACGATAATCCGTTTTATGTCGGCGAAATAACCGGCAAAATTCGCCTTCAGATGAAAAAATTCCGGAGGCAAAGGATATTTTAAATAGCCGCCGAAAGGCATATTCTTATGCCAGACGACTCTGTACATTGTCGTCCCAAAAATGTCGGCCCTTCTTGCCGCACTGACCCAGGCGCTCAATTCTCCGCTGTCTGAAACGATTATGGGTCGATTATCCAGCGACTTAACCAGTGTAATTTCCTTATCAAGCAAATCCACGTCCATCGGCGGGCATTCGCCGAAAGGCAGAAACGGTTCGTTTTCAACCTGCCAGGCCCAAATCGCCGGATTATCTTTATAGCGCAAAATAACATTTTTTATATAATTTAATAAGGCGTTTTCAAAATCTTTATTTAAAAATTGGGAATTAGAAATTGGAAATTCCCGCACCCACTGCGGGATATGGCATTCCGGCCATCTCGGCAATTTTTGACCGACCGCCAAAATTACTTTTGCTCCTCTTTTTTCCGCCTCTTCAATCTGCCAGTCCAAATCCTCAAAAGAAAAAACTCCTTCGCTCTTCTCAATCTCCGGCCAGTAAGCGATCAGACGAAGGCGTCTGACTTTCAAATCGTCAAGAATCGCCAGATAGGCCGCGCGCCAATCCGCGACCATCTTTTCGGCAAACGGCTTGCTGAAAGAAACGCCCCACGATCTCGCTCCTGGCGCCAAATCGGCCGGTTTTTGAATTAGGGCAAGAATGAATAAACCGGCGACAATCAAAATAATCGCGAAAGTTTTTCTGAAGATTATTCGTTTCGTCAACTCTTCTTTCAAAATATCCGGCCGTTTCAGCGTCAACAAAACGGTTAAGAATAAAAGAAACACGTATTGCAGTCCTTGCGCACCCTGAACCAAACTGACGCTGCCCAAAAAAACGGCGTAATTCAATAAAATAAAATAAGCGGCGGCAACGATTTTATTGCCTGCAAAAAGGCCGATCGTTTTTATTTCAATCCCTTTAAGATGTTCGTAGATGTCCCGCCTGACGTTCGGCAAAGCAAACAAAAACAAGCCGGCCGCGAATTCTCCGAGCCGGCCCAAAATGTAAGCGTTCAAAAAACCGGCGCCCGAATAAGCCGTTTTTATCAAAACCCAGGAAACCGCCAAAAGAAAAGAACCCGCGGAACTTAGAAGCAAAATTCTGAAAGAAAATTTTGCGTCCGATTTCCGAAAAGCAATCAGCCATCCGCCCGCCACCAAAAACAGAAACGCCAAAACGCTCAAAGCGTTCAGTGTTTCAATTAAAAACAAAGAACTTAAAAGCAAGGTGAAAACGGCGGTTAACGTTCCGGACAAAGGGCCGACTCGCCCGATTTCGTCAAGTCGGGCCGCTTTGTAATAAAAAATCAGCGACAAAATAAAAATAAAACCGCTGGCAACGCTGAGTAAAGCGGCCCAAAGAGGCATGCTGAAAGAAAAACCGAACGGCATCAACGCCAAAGCGTAGATGCCGACCAAACCGACGTAAGAGGCGTACAAAGATGGCTTCGGAATCGGCTTGGCAAGAATAATTTTATCCAATACTAAAACAAGCGAGGCGAGAAAATAAGCAAAGGTGGCAAACACTAACCAGGACATATTTATAAAAAATTCTACTTTTTAATTTTCAATACCATTATTTTTGCAAATTGCAGCGTAAACTTTGGCGCTCGGGCGGATTGTTCTTGCCATTGTTTTGTAATCAACCTCAACCAGCCCGAATCTCGGCCAAAAGCCCCGCACTTCGGGAAATTCAAAATTATCCAAGAGCGACCAATAAAAATAACCCCGCACGTCAACGCCGTCTTCAATTGCTTTGTGAACCATTCGCAAATGTTGAGTTATAAATTCTTCCCGTTTGTCGTCTTTCGCGTCAGCGATTCCGTTTTCGGTAATGTAGACGGGCAAATTATAATTTTTTAAATTCTTCAAAACATAATAAATTCCTTCCGGAACAATTTCCCATCCCAAATCGGACACCGGTTTTTGTTCTTCCGCCCCGAAAGAAAACCCGACCAAACGGCGCGTATAATAATTAACTCCCAGAAAATCGCTGAATCCGCTTACGTTTTTAAAAAACCGGCGGTTCCAGAAATAATCGGCAACGGAAACGATGACTCTGTTAACAAAAAAATTATTTTTAGGTTGGAAATATATGACGCTGTTGGCGGACCCGACTTTCGCCGTTTCGTCACATTTATGGATGATTTGATGCGCTTTTTTGTGCGCGTCCGTTAAATTATTGAAAACCTTGATTGCCTTGAAAATATTTTTTACTCCGGGCGGCTGATTTCCGCGAATGTAACCCAAGGCCGCGTAAATGTTCGGCTCATTGACGACAATCCAAAACTTTACGCCGTCTCCAAAAGACGCGGCTAATTTTTCAACATAGCGGCCGAAATAATCTATTGTTTTTTTATTTTCCCAGCCGCCGATATCCCGAATCCACAACGGCTGCGTCCAATGCCACAGCGTCACAAACGGCTCAATCCCCCGCTCACGAAGCGTTTTGACTACTTTTTTATAATGCTCAATTTCTTTTTCGTTAAATTGCCCCTCCTCGGGCTCAATTCGCGACCACTCAACGGAAAAACGGTGGGCATTATGTCCCAATGATTTGGCGATATCAAAATCTTCTTCAAAGCGATTATAATGATCGCACGCCTTGCCCGAAATATAATTTTCCGAATTAAACATCTCGGGAAATTTATCTTGCTGCCATTTCCGCCAATACTTTTTTGCTTCTTTCGCCAGCCGTACGGCATTTTGTCTTTCCGGCTCGCTCCAATCGTTTACGTTGTTTCCCTCAACCTGATGGGCCGAGGTCGCGGATCCCCAAAAAAATCCTTTTGGAAACGCTACGTTTTTTTTCATATGGTTTAGACCCCTCGCTGCGCTCGGGGTAAAGGTTTGCTTGCTAAATTTCCTTCGCCCTTCGGCAAGCTCAGGGCTCGTAAATTTAGAGCAAGCCCTTTAATTTTACCACCAAACAGAAACAAAAACACCCCCGCTTTCGCGGGGGTGTTTTTAAAAACTGAAAGATAAATCTTAGTATCTTCTTGAATCACGATCGCCGCCGAATGTTCTTCGCGGTCTTTCGCTTCTCTCAGTCATCGGTTTTGCCTCGTTAACCACAATCTTCCTGCCGTCCTGCTCTTGGCCGTTGAATTTATCAATGGCGCTCTGAGCTTCCTCCGGCGTTGACATCTCCACGAAGCCGAAGCCTCTTGAGCGTCCGGAAAACTTATCGGTCATTACCTGAGCGGAAGTTACGTTTCCGACTTCCGAAAATAACGACTTCAAAGAATCACTGGTGGTTGAGTAAGGCAAATTGCCTATATACAATTTTGTACCCATTTTTCTCAAACAAATTACCTAATTAACTACTGGCCCGACCTTCTAAAATGGGCGGCCTGCTTTTCAATGAAGAACACTCGCGACTCACTGTCAAGCAAACACTGCTCCGCTTATCTTTTCAATGAAGATAAAAATATTTTAGATTTAGCCAATACTATGCCAAGCTTATATTATATTTGTCTTTTTGTCAAGTTCCGGGTCAAATCAAATAATCTTTCAGAATTTTTCTCATTTTTTTCGGATTGCTCGCGGTCAAAGCCACGAAAGCGTGATTTTTTTCCCGGATGACGATGTGGGTCGTTTTTATGTCAATTTTCGCCTCTTTCAATTTTCGCGCCACCGCGGCCAGAGCGCCCGGCTTGTCCTTTATTTTGATGACGACGCCATCTTCCACCAAAGGAGTAAATCCCGCTTTTCTTAACGCCTTCAGCGCCCCATAGTCATCCTTATCGGCCACCGACAGCGTGACAATGCCCTTGTCTCCCACAACGTGAGACGTGATGTCCGTAATGTTTATGTTTTTTTCTTTCAGTGTGTCCGTGATCCGGGACAAAACGCCGACTTCGTTTTCGCAAATTATCGTAAATTCTTTCATCATAAAAAAATTATTTTACTTTTTTGAAGCTTGAAGTTCGTGAATGAGACCGTTGATCCTTTTTTTATCCGCATGCGGCATAACCAAAATGTGGGCCAGATCTCCCTGAACGGCAAGCTGCCATTTATTGACGATTTGATCGTCCGGTCTTTTCAACACCACGGTATTATAGTTTTCGTTCGCCCAGGCCGGCCAATTTATTTCTTTCAATTTTTTCAAAGCGTAATCGGTCATCGCCAAACAATGTCCGACCCTTTGCTCAAAACCTTTTAAGCCGAGCTTTTTAATCGCCAGCCATAAAATTAAAACCGAATGGCCGTTTCTCGAGCCGCTTAACGTCGTATCCAGTATTCCGACGTATTCAATCGCCCGTTTTATTCTTTCCGCGTGTTTTTTTCTGGCGATCACGACGCCGCAAGGCATTGGGGAACCTATCATTTTATGGCCGGAAACGGCAATTGAACCGATCGGCAGGCGAAAATCAAAAAGCGGAGCGCTTTTGACGAAAGGCAGAATCATCCCGCCCAAGGCGGCGTCGCAATGTATGTAATATTTTTGAACGCGATTTTTTTTCAAAATATCCAATATCTTCTCAACTTTGTCCACCGCGCCTTTCATCGTCGTCCCGATGTTTGCCACGATAATCGCCGGCGATTCCCGCTTTATCGTCAGCATTTTTCCCAAGTCGTCGTAATCAATCTCTCCGTTTTTTTGGGATCTTATCATTATGCTCGGCATGTTCAGAACTTTGACTGTTTTGGAGATGCTGTAGTGTGTGTCTTCCGAAAAATAGACGATGCCGCCGGGATTGGCTTCCCGAGCCAGATAAAGTCCGTACATATTGCTTTCGGTGCCGCCGTTGGTCACGTAGCCCCAAAATTTTTCCCTGTCGACGCGGTACAAATCGGCGAAAAAACAAAGCACTTCCCTTTCAAATTCATGCGTGTTCACCCGATACAAACTGTCGCCGAAAGGATCGCCGACGTTATTTATCGACAACGCGAAAAATTCGTCCAATTCCGGATAGTCGTAGGCCAGATTGCAGGGATAGCCCAAAAAATACCGGGAGGCCTCTTTTAAATTTTTATAGAGAACCTTTAATTTTTTCTTTTCGATTTCGCGCATATGTGCGATTACAATTCGCCTTTTTTAACCAATTCGGCGACTAAATTATTGGCGCGCAAAAGTTCATCGTATGACGTGCCGGCGTCAATCCACCAGCCTCCCATGATTTCGTACGACATCGTTCCTTCGCGGATGTAGAGATTGTTCAAATCGGTAATCTCGATTTCTCCGCGAGACGACGGCTTCACTTTTTTAATCAAATCAAAAACGCGGTCGTCATACATATAAACGCCGGTTTGGGCGTACTTTGATTTCGGTCTTTTCGGCTTTTCTTCAATCTTCAGCAATTTGCCGTTTCCGCCAAAAACCGGCACGCCGTATTGCGCGCAATTTTCCATTTCCTTGAAAAATATCTTCGCGCCTTTTTTTTGTCTTTGGAAATCCGAAACCGCTTTTTTGAGATTGTGCCGGAAAATATTGTCGCCCAAAATCATCAATATCTTATCTTTGTCTTCGGCAAAACCGCGGGCCAAAGAAAGGGCCTGCGCCAAGCCGCCCGCTTCTTCCTGAATTTCGTAAGAAAGCCGGAGACCGAACGTCTGCCCCGAGCGCAATAAATTCATAAAGTCGCCGCAATGCTCCGAGGAAGTGACGATCAAAACGTCTTTAACGCCCGCTTTGGCCATTGCCTCAAGCGGGTAAAAAATCATCGGCTTTGAATAAACCGGCAAGAGATGCTTGTTTGTCACGAAAGTCAGCGGCCTCAACCGCGTCGCCTTCCCTCCCGCCAAAATGACGCCTTTCATGTTAAAAATTTATCCAAAAATTATTTTCGCGATTTTCTTGCTCATCGCGACGGGATCCGCGTGCTGCCAGACGTTTCTTCCGACCGCGGCTCCGGTGCCGCCGGCGGCCATGACGTTCTTCACCGTCTCCAAAAACTCCTCTTCGTTTTCCGTTTTCGGCCCGCCGGACAAAACCACCGGCATTTTCCCGGCCGCCTTCACCGCCCATGTAAAACTTTCTTTTGAACCGGAGTATTTAATTTTTGCCATATCGGCCCCCAATTCCAGGGCGACGCGGGCGGCGTAAGCGATGATATCCGGCGCGGCGTCGTCTTTTATGTCTTTACCGCGCGGATAAACCCAGGTGATCGCCGGCGCGCCGTGGCTATGCGCGTCTTTGACGATTCGCCCGAATTCCTGAAACATGGTTGATTCATATTGAGAGCCGGCGTAAATGGTATAGCCGACCGCCGAAGCGCCCAAATCCATTGCCTCGTCAACGCCACAAACTTGAGGAGAGTAGACCTCGCCCTTGCACAGATTTGTTTTTCCGTTGAGCTTTATGATAAGCGGTATCAATTCCTCGTATTTGCTTCCGGTATAATACTTTTCCGCGACCCCTTTTTGCAAAATCACGGCCGTAAAACCGCCGTTGACGGCAATGTCAAGGATGTAATTCGGGTTAATGTTTTTTTCGTTGAAATCGGCCGGCCCGTGTTCAAGCCCCTGATCGTAAGCCAAAAACATCGCCTTCCCGTTTTTTGTGATTTTATCCAATGAAATCATGTATTTGAAAATTAAAAATTACAACGAAATATATCCTTTCTCAAAATTTTCCACGATTAACCGTTCCATTTCCTGCTCGCCGACGAAATCGCCGAAAATTTTGTTCCAAAGCGCTTCCTGATGGTGATAAAGATATTTTATCAATTCACGCTGTTTCACCAGCGACATCGTGGTATCGATGAGATTAAAACTGATCAAAATATCGTCGCCTCCTTCGGTTTTGAAAAAATCGCCGACGAAATCCAACTCCTCCCAAAATTCAAGCCCCAGATTTGGAAAACGGCGCGACAGCCGGGCAATGTCGTTTTCCGCTTTTTTCCAGTGTATCGCTTCGGGATTGACATGCGGCTGAAAAAGACGAAAATCGTACTCGTCGTCCTTGGCCAGATACCGCTGAACTATCCGCCAGGAAACTTTTTCGCCGTTCTCAAGCGGCGTTTCCAAAACGTCGCCCCGCAAAGAAGAAATCAGGCGCCGCGCGAAATTCTTTTCTTCAACCGCGAATTTCTGAAAAAGACGGGAATAAAAATTAATTTCATGAAGATAATGAAGCACCAGGCCGAAAAGACGTATCGTCTCGCCGTCCTCGGTCGCCGGTATCGGAACGATAAAAATGACGCCCAATTCTTTCAAATGGCTGACGTTGTGGTATTTTTTTTTCAAAAACGCTTCGGCAACCTCCAGCCATTTTCCGTTCAAAACGCGAACTTCTATTTTTCTCGCCTCAAAATCGGAAGACGTGAGATTTTCGTAGGCCGCAAAAAAAGTATTGTTCAGCCACGTTCCGTCTTCGACAAAGCGCAGAGCGGAAAACACCTCAAGCAAGTCCTCTTTGGTCAATAATTCATCGACGTCCTTGTAACCGAAAAATTTCATCATGTTCGGCGGCGGATTCAGATGAAGAAATTCCGCGGCTTTTTCTTTTTTCAGGAAGAATCCCGGCCCCACGTTCGCCAGCTCCTGAGCGAAATTCAGAAGCGTTTTGCATCCTTCAAAATTGACGCAACGCGGACGCTTGAAAAGTTCGGAAATCTTTTCCTCGTCGGTTTTCACTTTGCGAATCAAAGCGCGATGCACTTCTATGGCCGGCGGCGTCAGCGGCAGTTTAAGCGCGTCCAATTTTTCGGCCACTCGCTTGTCGTTTTCAAGCACGATTTTCTCCGGGACGTCATGCTTGTTAAATAAATCGCACATTCTTTCGCAGATTGCCGCCACGGTCCGCTTGTCGGCCCTTAAAATACTTGCCAATTTGTGAAGCGCGATGGGGTAAGGCATATTATTTTATGGGAATTTTTTCCATTTTTAATTTTTTGAATCTTTTTCTGAATTGAACTTTGGTTAAAATCCCCGGTTGGGCGCCGATGTGTTCAACGACCGAAGTTCCGTTGGCCGAACCCAAAGAAATCGCGTATTCAACGTCGCCGGTTTGAATCAGGCCGCTGACGAATCCGGAACCGAAAGCATCGCCGGCTCCGGTACGGTCAACAACCTTTTTTTCCTTGTAAGTGCCGGCGCGGTAAATACGCTTGCCGTCCGAAACTATGGCCCCTTTGGGTCCCTCGGTCATCACGACAATGCCGTTAATCACTTTGTCCAGGGCCGCGAAAATTTTCTTTTCTTCTTTATAATCAATTCCCGTCAGTTTCGCCCCCTCTTCGCGGTTAAGAATCAAAACGTCGATTTTATTCAAAATATCCGCGGTTTTTTTGAGGCCAAGCTTAATGAATGTTGAGTGCGGATTCATCGCGATTTTGGCTTTTTGCCGGCGGGCGGAATCGACGAACAGCTTGATTAATTTGACGTTGTCGCCCGCCATCGGAGCCAGATAAAACCATTTCGCCTTAAGCTTTTGCCATGGAATTTTGTTTTTTTCCAGATGTTCGCTCGCTCCGCGATGAACCAGAATCGTCCGCTCGCCGCTTGGGGTGATTAAAATAACGGAAAAAGCGGTCGGTAATTCTTTGTCTACCTGTAAAAAATTTCTTGCCGCTTTTTCTTCGTCTAAAGTTCTCATCACTCCCTCGCCAGCAAGGTCTTTGCCTATTTTAGCGAGACAGCCGGCTTTCAGCCCCTGGCGGGCAAAAGTAACCGCCGCGTTTGCCGCCCCGCCGCCGGTCGTAAAAATGATAAAAGGCACTTCAATTTTTGACCCCAAAGCGAAACACTCGGCCTGACCGGTAACGAATCTGGAACTTCGTATGACTTTAAAATCCGGGCTTTGCAAAAAACAATCGCGAGTCGCCGTTCCGATTGTGATGACATCCATAGTTTACGCCTTTCTCTTTATAACTTTTTTCACCGCTTCTTTGATGTGAGAAACGCCCATACCGTAGTGTTCAAGAAGTTCGTTTGGCTCGCCCGATTGACCAAATTGATCGCGTACGCCGATGAATTCCATGGGAACGGGATAATTCTGCGCGAGCGCCTCGGCCACGGCCGAGCCCATGCCGCCCAAAACCTGATGCTCTTCAACCGTAACCACCGCGCCGGCCTTTCTCGCGACCTCAACAATCGTTTTTTCGTCAAGAGGCTTTATCGTGTGATTATTTAGCACGTAAAGATTCATGCCCTCGTTCTCCAGTTCGTTCGCGGCAAGAAGCGCGTTGTGGACAAGCGGACCGCAGGCGATAATCGCGACGTCAATTTTATTTTCTTCTTTTGGCGTAAAAAGAATTTCCGCCTTCCCGATTTCAAAATTACTTTCCGCCGCGGTTACCATCGGAGTTTTTTCTCGATGAAAACGCAAAAATACCGGAAGCGGATGTTTCGCGGCGGCAATGGTCGCTTTTTTTGCTTCGTGATAATCGCACGGATTGACGACGACTACTTTCGGAATCACCCTCGTAATCGCCATGTCTTCGATCGCTTGATGCGTTCCGCCGTCCGGACCCACGGAAATTCCGGAGTGCATCATGCCAATTACGACTTTTCGTTCGTTGTACGCGACGGTTGTCCGGAGTTGTTCCCAATTTCTCCCCGGAGAAAACATTCCGTAGGAAGCTATGAACGGAATCTTTCCGGACGCGGCAAGACCCGAAGCAACGGCAGCCATATTCTGCTCGGCAACCCCAATCTCAATAAACCGCTCGGGAAATTTATTTTTGAACAGATGAATTTGCGTGCTCTCGGTTAAATCCGCGCAAAGAGCGACGATATTTTTATCCTCTTCTCCGGCGATTACCAATCCTTCGCCAAACCCGAGCCGTGTCGTTTTTTGTTCAACTTTCGATTTGTCCAGCACGTTTTCCGCGAATTTTATTTTAGGATTAAGTGGCATAGTAATTATTGATGTTCGCTTTTAATCTTTCCGCCCAAAGTTCGCAACTGAGCCAACGCGACCTTTACTTGTTCGGCTTTCGGCGGCGAATCTTTTACGTCGCCGATTCCCGGAGGAATGCCGTGCCATCTGTAATCAAACTCCATAAAATCAATGCCCTTTCCGGGGATAGTGTGCGCGAGAATTAAAACCGGCTTTTCATAAATTGCTTTTGCCTCCTCAACCGCGCCAACGATTTCTTCAAAATTATGGCCGTCAACGTCTATCACGTGCCAGTTGAACGCTTCATATTTTTCTCTAAGAGGTTCGAGCGGCATGATGTCTTCCGTAAATCCATCTATTTGAATATTATTGCGATCCATCACCGCGGTGAGATTATTCAGCTTGTGTTTCCCCGCCCACATCGCCGCCTCCCAAATATTTCCCGTCTGCTGCTCCGCGTCCGACATAAGACAATAAATATTGTATTTTTTCTTATCCATAAGCGCCGCGTACGCCATGCCGGCCGCTTGCGATAGGCCCGAGCCGAGAGGTCCTGAACTTGTTTCCAAACCCGGAAGCCACGGCCGATGAGGATGACCCTGCAAGCGAGAACCTAATTTTCGCAATGTCTTCAATTCTTCAACCGGAAAATATCCGGCTCTGGCCATGGCCGCGTAGAGCACGGGGCAAATATGGCCGTTTGAAAGCACGAGACGATCGCGATCCGGCCAGCCCAGATTTTTCGGGTCATGATTCAAAATGTGAAAATAAAAAGCGGTGAACACGTCGGCCATTCCCAAGGGCCCGGCCGAATGTCCGGATTTCGCCTCATAAAGCATCTCAATAATATCCTGCCGGATTTGATTCGCCGTTTCTTCCAAAAATTTAATTTTTTCATCATGCAAATGAGCCATAAATTTTAAATCAATAACAAAGAGTAATTCTTTGCCGTTAGTTATTGGTTATTTGTTATTTCAGTATTTCCTTGATTTTATCAACGATCTGCTGGGGCGTCCAATTCGCTTTCACGAAATAATACTCGATCCCGAGCGCCATCCCTTTTTTCACGTCGTAGTCGTCGCCCAAATTCGACAAAATAACGACCTTTAATTTTTTCGTCTCTTCCGCGGCTCTCAGCTTTTCCAAAACCGCGAAACCGGAAAGCCCGGGAAGCAAAATGTCCAGAATAATCAAATCCGGCTTCAATTCAAAAATCTTTTTCAGCCCCTCATAGCCGTCCGGCGCCGAAACGGCGAAAAAATTATTTTGGACGAGAATCTTCTCAAGGACCTGGCGGTGATATTGCTCATCCTCAATGATTAAAATTGTTTTTTTATCCATATTTCTAAAATCAAATTATGAAACGACCTTTCCGGCTTATAATTTAAAAATTTATAATTTTATCGGGAGCGAAAAATAAAAAGTTGTGCCGACACCCGTCTTGCTTTCAAACCAAATCGCTCCGCCCTGAGCTTCAACCGCTTTCTTCGCGATGTAAACGCCGAGGCCGGTGCCATCCGGCTCCATCTGAATCGCTTCCTGTGTGCGGGCGAATCTCTCAAAAATTTCCTTTTGGAAACTTTCCGGAATGCCGATGCCGTTATCCTTAATCGCGACCGTCACACGGCCTTTCGCCGCGTCTTCGTTGACGCTGACGACGATTTTTCCGCCCGGCTTCGTGTATCTTATGGCGTTCGTAAGCAAATTCAGAAACGTGTGCTTGGTCAACTCCTGGTCAACGCGGATTCGCGGCAACGCCGCCGGTTTTTCAAAAATTAATTCATGGCGCCTTTTTTGAATCTGCGGCGCCAGTTCATCGATTATTTGTTGCAAAAAAGACAAAAGTTCGGTTTCTTTTAAATTCAGCTCCAAACGCCCGCCCTCAAGACGGCTGGTGCTCAATAAATCCCTGACCAAAGCGATCAGCCGTTCGTTTGATTCGCGAATCCCCATAATCAATTCCTTTTGTTCTTCGGTAAGCGAGCCGGCATAGCCGCCCAAAATCAGATCGCTAAGCCACTTCATTGAAGTCAAAGGAGTGCGAAGCTGGTGAGAAGCGATGGAAATGAACTCGCCTTTGGTCTTCTCAATGCCGACCAATTCCAACTGGCTGATTACTTCCGAAGTAAGCTCATGGCTGACTCTGTCCCGATAACGATGCACCCGAAGCAGCATTTCTTTTTCCAACAATTTCTGCGTCATTGTCTGAAAAGAATCGGCCAGCTCTCCGATCTCGTCTTTTGTCCTGACTTTCACCTTCTGAGACAAATCTCCGGCCGCGATTCTTTTTGTCACCTCCGACAACAGGTTCACCGGCTTCACAATTCCCCGAATCAGGAAAAAAACGAACGACGTCACGACGACCAGAAGCAATAGTGACGAAAAGAGCACTTGGATTCCTATGTTTGAAAGTCCGGCGAAAGCCGTGTCGTTGTCAATTTCCGCCAAAAGCGTCCAGCCGTTGGCGAGACATTTTGAAGCGCCGATGACCGACATTCCTCTCCAGCCCGCATAATAAACGTCGCTCATCTCCTCTCCGCTCTTGCATTTCATTACCGGCTCGGAATCAACTATTTGCTTGAGAACGCCATTTTTTAAAGTCCCTACTTTGCTGATTAAAAGACCGTCTTTGTTCACCAGATAAATATCGGTGTCCGTTTTCTCGTCTCTTTCAAGCGGCCGCGGCGAACCGTTCAGGATAATCGTCAATTCGTCGCCGTCAATGTAATTAATGATAAATCCCAGCTTTTCGCCCGTCTCTTTTTCCGTCAATGGCGCCAAAACGGCAAAATGGGGAACGTCTTTATTAAAATGATGAGAAAACATCACGTCGCCCGCGTAACTCTGACCGTAAGCCAGCTGCTTTGCTTCAACAAAATAATCGTCTTTTGATTCGTCCCTGCCCAGCTCGCTCTCCATGGTGGAAGCGATAATTCGGCCGTTCAAATCGGTGACATTAATGCCAAAAATCGTCGGGTCAAGAGACATTTTATTCTTATTAAGATGTCTGTTTAAATCGCCCGCAACCCCGCCGTTCTCGCCGGCGACGATTTTCGCGGCGCTGTCGCGGATGAAGCCGTCGGATGAAAAATCAACGACTCTTTTTCCGGATTGCGAAATAAAATCTAAAAGCGAACCCTCTTTTGCCTCGGCAATTTGTCTCACATCGCTCTTAATTCTTTCGGTCAGATTCTCTTTGGCCGTCCGGTAACTTAAATAACTTGAAATGCTAACCGACACCGCGAACACCGCCAAAAAACTGAAAAAAAGCTTGAACCATAAACTGCTTGTAAATTTCTTGGACATGCTTGTTTAAAGGCAAAAACGCTTTTTTACTTTAAGTATAATCCGTAGTTCAGATTTTTGCAGATTTCAATGTACTTTTTAACCTCCGGCTCGGACTTAATGATTGAACCGTGCTGGGAAGCGATCATTTCTATGCTCATCCTGTCCAATTTTTTTAAAGTGTACAGCACGGCTTCTTTTGAAGGCATATACGACTCCATCAATTCGGAAAGACGCGAGGGATAATTTTCATCGGCAAAAAGCCGCCATTCCGCCGGTTCTTCAAGAGAGCCGAAAACGTCGCTTGAAAACAAGATTTTGCTCTTCTCGTCGTAAGTCATAATCACCCCGGGAGTGTGCAAATAAGGCGCGTCAACAAACCTCAATATCCGGCCGCTTTTTAAAGTCAATAAATTGCTGTTCGCGTCGCTCAGGTAATAAGGCGATTTTATGTCATAATGAATGATGAAATAGTAAGCCGGTCTGGCGCAGATGACTTTCAAATCCGGCCGGCCGATCATGTCAATGTAAAGCGGTATGGCGCCGCAAATGTCCGGATCCTCGTGCTGAAGGATGATGTGGGAAATCTGCTCCGGTTTTACCAAAGAAAAAATTTTTCTGGCGACCACCGGAAAATGCGGGACAGAACCCGGGTCAATCAGAATCGCCTCTTCTCCATCAATAATCAGATACGGATTGCACTGCAATTTCGTCTTTTCGTCATGGAATCCGACCCAATAGATTCCGTCGTGGATTTCAATTGGTTCGTTGAGTTCTCTTAAATTTGAGCTGTCGTTAACCATAATACTTAATTTTACCACGACGCGATAATCGCGACAAGGCGAAGAGCAAGACAGTTATCCACACCCGCGAAATACGGTGTGCTATAATGAGAACGCATGCTGAAAAATTCTCAAGCCCGGGAAAAAACACGGAAAATCATCGTCTTTTTAAGCGTTTTCGCGGTTTTGACCGGCATTTTTTATTACTTTCTTTTTCTCGGCGACGTCTTTGCCGCGGTTGTCTTTGTGTTCGTCAATCCTTTTCTCCTGTTTTTGCCGCGGCTGATTTATCGCCTTAATTTCGTCAAAATTCGGTACAACGAGAATCTTCTGATAAATCTGGAAATCGCGGCGATAATAATTTTTATCTTTAACGGCGCGGGCACGCTTTATTTTTACGACGTTTCATTGTTTGAATACGACAGCTTCGTCCATTTTCTTGACCATATTTTATTCGTCCCGATTGCCGCCTGGTTCTATTTGACGCTTAAAGAATCATTCGCGGGAAAACAAAACGAACGAATGAAGTTTGACGCCATAATCATCGGCGGCCTCCTCGCGATAATGGCCGGCATATTCTGGGAAATACTGCAAAACACCGCGGATAACGTCTTCGGCACGACGATGTTTTTCGACCCCGATCAGGCGATAGATCTTGACGTAAAGACGGATATCGCTTCGGACTTGCTCGGCGCTCTCGTCGGAACGATTATCTTGTATTTCCAAAAGGAAAAATGGCTTGCCGAAATAAAAAAACTTCCGGAGAACTTATAATTGAACCGCTGATTGACAGCGTCTTAATTTTCTGTTATAATGAGAATAATCTAAAGTAGCATCGCTGTTTAACAAAATAATTTAACGAAAGGAGGAATTCCGATGAATACGGGAAATCCTAAAATAATCAGCTTGGATATGACGGCCTGCTGCGCTCTCAGGGAGGGCTTTGAGAAAAATCAGAACATTATGCTGTATCTAAACCACGAGTTTGACCCGGCCCGCGTTATTTTTTATCAAAATACTCTCTCAAAATTTGATATCGGCATTCAGCTCGCGGGCAACGACGAAACGGCCGAAATATTTTCAATCGTCGCGGAAGCCGAAAAGAAGCGGTTATTGAAAAAACTCGCTGAAAACAACAAGTTCAAACCGGAATGCGGCTTGTGTTCCGCTCACCAGCATCTCAAAGCGCTCGATAGAACCCTCGAAATGCTCGGTTCACTGGCTCCGGTCGGCCATGCTTAATCTCCCTCCGGCGTTCTCTAAAAACTTCAATTCCGCCAGAGCTAAGCTCATCTTTGCCAAAAGCGCGTTTTCAAATTAAAAACCTCGCTCCAACATAAGGGCGAGGTTTTTGCGTCTCTATTATTTATAAAGACGCAATTTCATAAATCGTTAATGCTAAATGATTTTTTTTAAAAAAGCAATAATCCGGGTTCGGTAAGTTCGGTCTTTCAAAATATGAATGACGGTCGGCAAAAAAGAAACAAAAATTATAAAAAGAATAATCGGCGCAAGATAACGGTCAATGCCCGGAACCATCGCGCCGAGAAAATAACCTAAAAGCGTAATGCCGATTCCCCAAAGCGCGCCACCGATCAGATTATACGCGAAAAAAGTCGCGTAGCGCATTTTGCCGACGCCGGCCAGAATCGGCGCGAAAGTCCTGATGATCGGCAAAAATCTCGCCAAAACGATGGTCTTCGCGCCGTAATATTCGTAAAACATTCTTGCCCGCTCCAAATTCTCCTTGTGAAACAGCAAAGAGTCCTCTCTGGTAAAAATTTTAGGGCCAACGCGCCGGCCGAAGGCGTAGCCGAAATTGTCTCCCAAAACCGCGGCGGGAAACACGACCGCGATTAAAATCAGCGGATTGAGAAATCCCTGCGAAGCCAAAAAACCGGCCGTGAAAAGCAAGCTGTCACCCGGCAGGACAAAACCGATAAAAAGGCCGGACTCGGCGAAAACAATGGCGGCAACGCCGAGATACCCGACTGTTTTAACGAGCGCGATGATGTCAAACATTAAATAATTTTAAACCAGCCACCAAAGAAAAGAAATAAGGTAAGCGGCGGCAAGCAAAGAGAGCGAGGCAAAAAAAATAACTTTCCCGATTTTTGGGCCGAAAAATTCTCCCAGGCGGACGACAACAACAAAAATGGCCGGTAAAAACGAGAACAAACTCAACGGCGGCAAATAGGGTCTTGCCAGGGTCTTGCTTCCGCCGTGAATAAACCAATCTGCCCAGCCGCCGTATTTCATCAAAAATACATGATATAAAACAAGAATCAAAGCGAGCCGCGCGCCCCATTGCTGAAAAAACCACCATTTTTGCACGCCGAATTTTTGAATAGCCCAATTGCCGGAAATTACGGTTAAAAATAAAAGAATCAGCAAAGCCAAACCGCCCAACCATAAATTGACATTCGCAAGCGCGGCCCATGAAAAAAGATTAAACTGCGGTATCAGAAATGAAACAACGCCGTGCGCCAGCGCGAAAACAAACGCGACAATGCCAATCTCTTTGCGGTAAATCAGCCAGCCGTCAAAGCGAACAAAATACCGCGCCAAAAGCCCCACCAATAAAACAAACGCCAACAAAACAAAAGCCGTGCCCGCGAGCGCTTTATTGGCGATGAACAAATCGTAATAACCTCTCCGTAAAAATAAATAAAAAGAGAGTATCGCAAAAATCCCAAAACTTGCAATTAAAGATATTCCGTATCTTTTTAACTGTTCTTTCATTTTGATTTTTAAATTTTAATACAGGTATCCCCAAGTGGTCAGTTTGTCGCTGTCCAAACTCCATTTCGCGCCGATGTCCGTCCGGTAAAACATGTTTTGAACCATAATGTTTTCAATGCGCGAGTAAACCTGCTTCCGCGCTTCTTCAACCGTGCTGCCCGAACCGGTGATTACGAGCAGACATCCTGACACGCCGGCTATCCTCCAGACACCCTCCTCCAATTTAATGTCTTCAATGTGAACGCCTTCCAGATTGTTCGGTTTTTTAAAAAGAATCGGAAGATCCCGGTACATCTCTATCGCCTCTTTGTCGCGATCTTTGGAAAAATACATCGGAACCATGACTCTCACGCCCACCTGAAAACCCCGCTTTGTTTTTAATTCAAAATTTTCTCCTTGGGCAAGCTTCAACAGCCATTCGCCCGCCGGCGCCGAGATTCCCTCAAGTTGAATTTGAATCGTGGGATAGCCGAACCTGGCGGTGAATTCCAACGGATAAATTCCCTTGCCGTTGACTATGCAATTTATGTCAATATAGCCGACATAGCCGGATTCGGCCAATGCCGGCTTCATTTTTTCCAAAGTCATTTTGAACAAATTGTTCGGCCGGCTCCAAAACATCAAAGTTCCCATCTCGCCGGCAAAAGGCCCGATGTCTCCCGGGAAAACCCGTTTGTGTTCAAAATTGATATTTACCGGATAAATAAACTCTTTGCCGTTGAAAAACGCGCCCACCGCCACTTCAACACCGGAAATATGTTTTTGTAATTGAAACATCGGCGCTTTTTTCCGCCAAACGTTTTTATTCTGCTCAAGCAATTCCAGGAGGTCCTTGCCGTCTTCCTCCTGACCTATAAACAAAAGACCCTTACCGCCGGAAGGAACATTGCCGCTTGGTTTAAAAACATATCTTGAAGGATTGCTTTTGATGAAAGTGATTGCTTCATCATAATCGGAAAACTGCCATTGGGGCAAAATGTTGATGCCGTATTTTTTCATCTCCATCTGGCCGAATTCCCGATCCATTTCCAATCGGTCCGTGTATTTACTGCCGCCGACGACCGATTTACCTTTTTTCCGCAATTTATCGGCAATGTCGCCGAACTCAACGTCGTCAAAAACAATAACATCCGCCCAATCCTGATACGGCTCCCATTCGTCCACTTTCTCAATAAAGCCGTTATAAACGTCAATGTCATTCTTTGACTTAATATAGGCCTTCACCGAATGACCTTCTTTGGTCAACTGCCATGCCAAATCGCCGCTCAAACTTTCCCACGAGACGAATAAAAATTTTATCGGCGTTTTCGCCGCGATCAGCGCGACTGAACCGTTTTGAGAACCGTTGATTTTTTCGGAAGGCAAATTGTTTTCCTGCGTCATAAAATAAAATGTAACATCAGTATATCATTAATGAAACGAAAAGAAAATATTTACGCTTAATTTTGAGATTGCCGTTCCAAAAGCGATTTAATATCGTCCGCGGATGCCTGAAAAAATTGATTATTCGGTTCCAGTTCCCGGGCTCTTTCAAGATATTTCAGCGCGGCGGTTAAATTTTTCTCTTCAAGGGCAATCTGGGCAAGCAAAACCAGGGTTTCAACTTTTGAAGCGTCATATTCAACGTATTTTTCAAGAACTTCGCGCGCCTTTTGATAATCTTTGTCCTTTAAATACGTATCCGCCATGGCTCTGTAAGAAAAGACGAATTTTGGGTCAAGTTTTACGGCAATTTGCCAATTTTCCATCGCCGCGTCCTTTTTGCCGGTTTCCCGATAAGTGTTTCCAAGATTGTGATAAGCAACGGCGTTGGACGGGTCGAGTATAATCGCCTTTTTATAAGTTATCTCCGCATTTTCCCGCTCGCCCTTGTCGGCGTAAGCCATGCCGAGATTATTGATGACGCGGTAACTGTCCGGCGCGTATTTTAAGGTTTGTTCGTAAAAAGTTATTGGATCTCGCCAATTCCCGTTTCTGTCAACGGTCAAAACCGACAAAAAAACCAGAAAGACGGTGAAAATTCCGAGCCCCGCCGTTTTGGGCGCGAGTCCGGGATATTTTTCGGCAAACGACGTTCCGAGCCAAACCAGAACCAAAAAAATTCCGATAAGCGGAAGATAAAGCCAGTGCTCGTAAAGCAGGCCGTTTATCGGCACAAACACGTTTGAAGTCGGAAAAAGACCGATAAAAAACCAAAAAATTCCGAAAGATAAAATCGGCGACCGCCGGAATTTCGCGAAAGCCATGGCCAAAAGACCAAAAAAAATAACGGCTCCAAAAATCACCGACGGCGAAAATAAAAAAGTCGCGACCTCAACGCTCCGCTCCATGTGAAGATTAAGCGGCCAGAAAAGAAGACCGAAGTAAACGGTTAAAATGCGAAAAAAAGTAAAAAGGCGGAAATAAAAATTTGAAGTGAAAAAATTTTCTTCGTCGTAAAGATTAAAGCTGTTTCTAAAATTCAAAACCGTTGCTCTCAACAGAATGTAAACGCCGGCGATGACGATAAACGGCCAGATTGATTTCAGCGCGGACTTGAATTTTTCTTTTAAATCAAGGACAGGATTCAGAAAAAGAAAATCAATCAGGAAAATGAGCGCCGGCATTATGACGGCGGTTTCTTTGGACATCAAAGCAAAAACGTACGCGCCCAAAGAAAACCAATAATAGCCGCTTGAAAACTGCGGCCGACCGGAAAATTTGTATTTCAGAAAAAAAAGAATCCCTAAAAATATGAAAAAGACGGAAAGAGAATCGCCCAAACTGTTCACGTAAGTCACGGCTTCGGTCTGCAAAGGATGCGCCAAAAAAATCAAAGCCGCAAAAAGCGGCATCCATCTCTTCTTTAGAATCTTGGAAAGAATAAAAAACAAAAGAATCGCGTCGGCAACGTGAAACGAAGCGTTGACTAAATGCCAGCCGGGCGCCCAGTCCCCGAAAAGACGCCACTCCAGGGAAAAAACGAAAAGAAGCGCCGGCCGCCAGTAATCGCTCAACAGTCCTGAACCGGCGACGATGCTCTCGGAAAAAAATTTCGGAAAAAAACTCCAGTCCTTGATGAAACGATTGTTGAGAATAAAATCATAATCGTCCCAAAACATCCGGTTGGGAAAAGTGTTGACGTACAAAACAAAACCGAGAAACGCGAACAGTAAAATAACGAACCGATCGTTATAAAAATATTCTTTTAATTTCAACAAGTGTGAGCGCATATTGCCGTTTGAACCGTCTTTTCCGCGACTTCGCGAATGTCGCCCGCTCCCATCGTAACAACGACCGCGCGGTCGCTCAAAGATTCAAGGAGATATTCCGGGATTTTCGATTTATCGTTAATCAACACCGCCTGGCTGCCTTTCAAATTGATTTTGGAAGTCATAATCGCCAGATTGATGCCGCCGTTATAATGTTCGCGCGCCGAAGCGTAAACGTCGGTCAGAATGACCGTGTGGGCTCGCGAAAACGCCGAAGCGAAATCGTCAAACAGCGCTTTGGTGCGGGAATAAGTATGCGGCTGAAAAACGGCGATTATTTCCTTGTCCGGATATCGTTCCGAAAGCGCGGAAAGAGTCGCTTTGATTTCAGTCGGATGATGGGCGTAATCGTCAAACACGAGCGCTCCTTGCGCCATTCCGACCAACTCAAGCCGCCGGGCCGTTCCTTTAAATGTCTCAAGCGCTTCTTTAATAACGCCGTCACTGATTCCGAGTTCAAGCGCCGCCAGCCGGGCCAAAGAGGCGTTGAACTGATTATGCTTTCCGATCGTCTGAAGATTGAATTTCAAAATGTCGCTTTTGCCGGCGAACCGGATCCGGCATTTTGCTTTTTTAACGGCTTCTTTCAGTATCTTGTCATTTCCTGAAGCAATCAGAAATCCGTCTTTGGAAACCAAGGCGGCGAATCTTCCGAACGCGCTTTGATAATCCTTAAGATTTGAAAAATAATCCGGATGGTCGTAGTCAATATTGGTAATTATCGCCCCTTTGGGACGATAATTTAAAAACGCTTCTTTGTATTCGTCCGCTTCAAGAACGAAAAGCGCGCCGGGCTTTTTCAAATCGCCGCAAAGCGCGCCGCTTTGCCAATTGATAACCTTTGATCCAACGACGGCGGTTACGTTCTTGCCGGCGGATTTTAAAATATGAGCGAGCATGGCGGTTGTCGTCGTTTTTCCATGGCTTCCGGCGACGGCGATTCCGAAAGAAGCGTTAAAAAGTTCGGCCGCGGCCTGAGGATAAGAAAAAACCGGAATGCCGGCTTTGTCCGCGGCGGCGATTTCCGGATGATTCGCGTCGTAAGCGTTGGATCTGATTACCGCGTCGGCGGCGATAACGCCGTCCCGGCTGAACTCGCCGACTTTTACGCCGAGCCGTTCAAGAACCTCGTCGGTCATGAATTTTTCCTTGATGTCGGAACCGCGCACTTTAAATCCATTGGCCAAAAGCACTTCCGCGAGCGCGGCCATTCCGACTCCTTTGACGCCGGTCATGTGGATTTTTTTGTGTTGCCAGATGCTTTTCGCCATTATTGTTGAAATTTTCAATCCGCCGGCTGGCGGAGAAGAAAATTTCACTACAATTATGAGCACCCAGTTAAATAATTTTGCGAAGCAAAATTATTTAACTGGGTGAAAGTTTTGTAACCCCGCTAAGCGGGGACAAAGCCCTTTAAATCTTTTCAATCCGCTCCCACGGCAGATCGGGCTTTCCGAAATGGCCGTAAGCCGCGGTTTGAAAATATATCGGCCGGCGCAAATCAAGACGCTCAATGATGGCTTTAGGCCGGAAATCAAATTTTTTACTCACCAAACCGGCCAAGTTCTCCCCTTTTTCGTTTATCGCCTCAACCATCAGCGGCTCGGCACGGCCGATTGCGTAAGCAACCGAAACAAGACATTTTTTCGCGAAACCGTTCGCCACGATATTTTTCGCGGCGAATCTCGCCATGTACGCGGCCGAACGGTCAACTTTCGTCGGGTCTTTTCCGGAAAAACATCCGCCGCCGTGAGGAATAAGCCCGCCGTAAGTGTCAACCATTATTTTTCTGCCGGTCAAACCGGCATCAGCCGCGAAGCCGCCTTGCACGAACTTGCCGGTCGGATTGACCAAAATCTCTATGTTAAAAACATCGCCGACCGACGGGCCGATAAGCTTTTCAACCATCGCCCGGCTGATTTCCGAGTGAGAAACCTCCTCGTCGTGCTGACAACTTACCAGCACGGTTTTGATTTTATCGCCGTCCACGGTCACCTGCGCTTTTCCGTCCGGCTTGAGCCAAAAAATTTCTCCGTTCTTTCGCAAATGCTCCAGTCCCTTTGTTAAAGCATGAACCAACAAAAGGCCTTTGGGCAGGAATTCAACGGTTTCATCGTCGGCG
>MEYT01000006.1 GCA_001774105.1 Candidatus Azambacteria bacterium RIFCSPLOWO2_01_FULL_46_26
CGGCAACTGCCGCAATCAATTCGGCCAGTCGCTCAATCGCGACTTCCGCCAAACGGGAGGAGATTTCGTGCTCAAAACGCAAAGACGATTCCGTCCTTAATCCCAGTACCCGGCTCGTCCGCCTGATATTCGCCGGCTCGAAATTCGCGGATTCCAAAATGATGTTTTTCGTATTTTTATCAATCTCGGCTTTTCTGCCGCCTTTTATTCCGGCAATCGCCAACGGCTCCCTTTCGTCGGCAATAACCAAAACATTTTCGTTCAAATCATACGTCTCCGCGTCCAAAGTTATAATCTTTTCTCCCTTCCTTGCTTTTCTCACTATTATCTTCTTTGAAATTCGGGGTTTGGAATTTTCGCTTTCGATTTTATCCAAATCAAAGGCGTGCAACGGTTGTCCATATTCAAACATCGCGTAATTCGCCGCGTCAACGATATTATTTATTGACTTCTGGCCGATTGCCTCAAGCCGGTCTTTGAGCCACTTCGGCGAAGGTCCGACTTTAACTCCCAAAATCACTCTTCCGACGTATCGGCGGCACAATTCCGGCTCTTCAATTTTTATAGCCAAATAATTTTTAACGCTTGATTTTTTGTCTTCTTTTACTTTCGTTTCTTTTATTTTTAATTTTGTTTCCAACAAAGCGGAAATTTCCCGCGCAACGCCGATATGGCTCAAACAATCGTGCGCCCTGTTGGGCAAAACCTCAATGTCCATAACGTAGTCGGAGCCGACTTTCTCAACGGCCGCCACCTCAAAAGAACGTATGGTCAAAATATCCGCCAGTTTAGGCAGAGGAATTTTTATGTCAATATAATCTTTGAGCCAATTGAATGAAACTTTCATATATTTAAAACTGTCTCAGAAATCTTAAATCTCCCGAATAAAATAATCGTATATCGTCAATCTTGTATTTCAGCATCGCAAGCCGGTCAATGCCGACGCCGAAAGCAAACCCCTGCCATTCGTTCGGATTCAGGCCGCCGGCGCGCAAAACATTCGGATGAACCATTCCCGCACCGAGCATTTCAAGCCACCGGCCGTTCCAAAGCATATCAACCTCAACGCCCGGCTCGACAAAAGGAAAATAACTGGGCTTAAAACGAATCTGAATTTTCTCCCCCATCAATCGCCTCAAAAACTGCTCCAAAATTCCTTTTAAATCGGCGAGGGAAACGTCTTTTCCGACCATAAGCCCTTCAAGCTGATTGAATTGAATCTCGTGCGAAGCGTCGGTCGCTTCATGCCTGAAGACCCTGCCCGGAGCGATAATTCTGAAAGGCGGATTGTGCTTTTCCATGTATCGTATCTGCACCGGACTGGTGTGCGTCCGCATCAAAAATTTTTTTCCCAGCCAAAATGTGTCCCACATCTCCCTTGCCGGATGTTCCGCGGGAATGTTCAAAGCGTCAAAATTATAATATTCTGTCTCAACTTCCGGCCCCTCAATGATTTCAAATCCCAAAGAACCGAAAATATCCTCGGCCTCTTTTCTCAAACGGCTAAGCGGATGCGAACTGCCCCGCGATACCTTTTTCCCTGGCGCGGTAATGTCAATCCTCTCTTTTTTCGCGGCCGCGGCCAACAGCTCTTTTTCAAACGCCGTTTTTTTTGACTCAAACAGAGCTTCAAGTTCCGATTTCAAACGATTCGCCTCTTTACCCACTCTGATTTTTTCCTCCGCCGGCCGCTCCGCCAACGATCTTAAAACAGCCGTCAGTTCTCCTTTGCGGCCCAAATATGTCTTCCGGGCCTTTTCAAGGTCTTCCGGATTTTTCGCTTTTTCAATTTCGCTAAAAGCGATTTTTTTTAGCTCCGCGATGTTCATGACATTATGAAATTAAATACTCGTCGCCTGCCTGCGCGGGCGGACTTTTTGTTATCAAATACAATTCCAAAAAAATTACGCTGACGACAAGACCGATCATTATGGGCAAGCTCAAAATTTTTAAACTCTGCAAAAGAAGGCCGGCGGCCAAAACAAAAGCCAGCATCGCCGATCTGCGCAAAGTAATCTCAAAATCCTCACGCGATTTTTTTGAATTGAAAATTTTTTTCAGCGTCAAACTTGAGAAAATAAAAAAACAAGACAGGCCGATAAAAAAGCCGGCGTACAAAATCGCGAAACCAACCGACGCGATCCCCCGCGGCTCGGTAAAAAAAATAAAGCCGAAAAAAGAAGCCCATCCCAAAATTGACGCCGTTCCGAAACCGAAAATATGAAGCCAACGCATAAAATTCAGCCGTTTTCCTATTGTCAAATCTGTCTTAAGTTTAGCAAATTTTCAGCAAAAAAACAACCCTTTGCCCTGAGGAATTCGAAGGGCTTTCAGACCCTTAATTTAGGTTCAATTCTCTTCAGAGAAACCGCGTTAAGGGCCACAAAAATTGAGGAAGCGGACATCAAAAGAGCGGAAAATTCCGGCCTGAGCGACAGGCCGAACGAGTTGTAAAAAACTCCGGCGGCAACCGGAATCGCCAAAAGGTTGTAAAATACCGCCCAAAAAAGATTTTGCTTCATTTTAACAACCGTGGCTTTGCTTAAACGAAAAGCGGCGACTATGTCATAAGGATCGGATTTAACCAAAATAATATTGCCTGTTTCTTTCGCGACATCGGTTCCTGCGCCGATGGCAATGCCAATGTCCGCTTGGGCCAGAGCCGGAGCGTCGTTGATTCCGTCGCCGACCATTGCCACGAATTTTCCCTCGTCCTGCAACTTTTTAACGTATTTTGCCTTATCTTCAGGCAAAACTTCGGCAAAAATTCTTTCAATGCCCAGCGCCCCGCCCACGGACTGAGCGACTTTCGCGTGATCGCCGGTAATCATAGCGACCTCAATGCCGAGCGCCTTAAGTTCCCTTACCGCCCGCTTGGCGTTGGGCTTGATCGGATCCGCGGCCGCGGTTACGCCGGCAAGCGTGCCTCCAACACCGAGCAAACTAAACGTCTTGCCTTCCCCCGCCAATCGTTCAATGACTTTCTTTTCTTCTTCTCCCACGACAATTCCGTTATCTCTCAAAAGTTTCTCTTTTCCGGCTAAAACGACTCTGCCGTCTATTATCGCTTTAAGACCATAGCCGGCTATTGACTCAAATTTTTCCGGTTGCCGCGAGGGAGTTACTTTCCGCCTCGCCGCTTCCGCCAAAATCGCTTTCGCCAAAGGATGATTTGAGCCGGCTTCCATGCCCGCCTCGTAATTCAACATATCTTCTTCGGTAAAACCTCCGAAAGGAATAATGTCGGTCACTCTGAATTTGCCTTCGGTCAAAGTTCCGGTCTTGTCCAAAACAATCGCGTTGATTTTTGAAGTATTTTCAAGCGTTACCGCGTCTTTGATCAAAATGTTGTTCTTGGCGCCGATGCCCGTGCCGACCGCGACCGCCGTCGGAGTGGCGAGCCCCAAAGCGTCCGGACAAGCGACGACAACGGCCGAAACCGCGAAAGTCAGCGCGAAAAGAAAAGAGGCGCCGGCAATAAAATACCAGCCAAAAAACGTAAACAAGCCGACGGCGATGGCGACGACCACCAAATAAGCCGCGGCTTTATCCGCGAGCCGCTGTCCCGGAGCTTTGGAATTCTGGGCGACTTCAACCATTTTAATAATTTGCGCCAGAACCGTTTCCGAGCCGACTTGCGTCGCTTTGAATTTAATCAGTCCCGTTTGATTTACCGAGCCGCCGACGACTTTACCGCCTATCGTTTTTGAAACCGGAACGGATTCGCCGGTGACCAATGACTCATCAATGGCCGATTCTCCTTCAATGATTTCTCCGTCAACCGGAACCTTGTCTCCGGGACGCAGGACAACGATATCGCCCGGCGCGATTTCCGAACTTAAAATAACGACTTCCAGACCGCCGCGAATCACTTTTGCCTTGGGCGGCACGAGGTCAAAAAGAGCGCGCAATGCCTCGGACGTCCCTCTTCTTGATTTCATTTCCATCCAATAGCCAAACAAAACAAAAGCGACCAAAAACGCCGCCGCTTCGTAAAACGTCTCGCCGCCGATCGTAAACGTCAAAACAACGCTGAACAAATACGCCGCGAGCACTCCGGTAGCGATAAGCACGGACATGTTCAAGGCCTTATTTTTTAAAGAATAATAAGTTCCGGTTAAAAAGATCGAGCCGGTCCAAAACACGACCGGCGACGTCAAAATAAACAAAATCCAATTTACGGGAATCGGCGACGGTAATTTTATCCCAAAATTCATCGCTACCGGCGAATAAAGAAAAATTATTATTGAGAGCGCGAAAGAAATCAAAAATCGCCGGCGCATGTCGGCCTCCATTTCTTTGGCCATTGCCGGACTTGCCATCGCCGTTTCATGGTCAACATGGCTCAATTTACCCGCCCGCGCGGGCGGCCCCGCGTGCTCTTTATGGCTTAATTTCTCGGGCAAATTGTATTCATATTGCTTCGCTTCCGCCTCACACCCGACCGACACGGCCAAATTTTCGGCAGTACAGCAAAGACAGCTTTTTTCGCAAACGCAATTTGGATAATGCTCTTCCATAATGTCATTTTATCACACTTGTCAAACATCCTGAAAATTAAAATACCGCCAAGATATTTCCCTTGGCGGTATTTATTTAATTATTTTGTCTTGGCGGTCGCGGCTTCAACCAATTCTTTGAGAAGCAAATGGGCGCTCAAACCGTCCGGGCCTTCTTCGGACTGATCCCTTCTAAACTCCGCGGCGCTAATCTTTAAATCAACACCTCCGCTCGAAATGCAGTTAAACTCAACGGCAAAGTCCCCGACAGTTGTTTTAAATGTCCGCAAATAAGATTCTCTCCATTGAATCTTATTTTCCCGAGTCAGCTCTACGATCTTCTGAACCGCCTGCTTCATAAATTCGGTTTCCTGTCCGCTCATTGATTTCTCCTTTTGTTAATGTTCCAAAACTCATCTCCAATAATTGCATATATTAACACGTGAGAATAAATTTAGCAAGAGCGACTAACGATTAAATATCTGCCTGACCACGTCGTCAATCTCCACCTCGTCAATCAAAATGTCGTCAACCGGCAAATCTGACGACAGCAAGGCGACGGCCGTGTTTTTCGCTTCGCTCCTCGGGGTCTTAATCACGCAGCCGTAAGGATTATATTCCGCGATTTCGCCGTATTTTTCAATTTGCTCACGGCTCGCGCCGCCTTCGTTAAAAGTCACCGTCAAAACTTTGTGCGGAGCGTATTTTCTGATTAAATCTTCCAAATTGCCGTCGTAGATTATTTTTCCCAAGTTGATGATAATCACCCGTCGGCACAATTCCCGGATGTCCTCCATATAATGAGAAGTCAAAATAATCGCTGTTTTTTTCTCTTGATTGTATTTTTTGATGAAATCGCGGATTTTCTTCTGCGCCACGACGTCAAGCCCGATGGTCGGCTCGTCCAAAAACAGCACTTTCGGTTTGTGAAGCAATGCCGCGACCAATTCGCATTTCATCCGCTGGCCCAGCGAGAGTTTGCGCACCTGTATGTCAAGAATGTCCTTAATCTCAAAAAGTTCAATTAACTCGTCCAAATTTCGTTTGAACTCATCGTCCGGCATTTCGTAAATTTCTTTATTCAGCACAAAGGTTTCTATCGCCGGCAAATCCCGCAGCAATTGGTTCTTCTGTCCCATCACCAAAGCGAACTGTTTTTGATACGCTTTTTCTCTTTTTGAAGGCGTAAATCCCAAGACCTTCACCTCGCCGGCCGTGGGATACAAAATGCCGGAAAGCATTTTCAAAGTCGTCGTCTTGCCGGCGCCGTTCGGACCAAGAAATCCGACCAGTTCGCCTTCGTTTATGGAAAAACTTATTTCCTTAACGGCTTCGGCGTATAATTTTTCCCTGAACAGAAACGACTTGAAAGAACCGAACAGTCCCCGCTCTTTTTTGTAATATTCATAGCTCTTGGATAAATTTTTAACTTCAATGGTTGCCATATATTTTAAATTCCGATGCCTTCGTATTTTCTAAGCCCCCTTTCCCAAACGACCCTGACAAGTCCATAAAGCAGGACTATCCAGGCCAGTTGCACCAAAATCCCTTTCAATCCGGTTGCCAGATCAATTTTTTTAAGATAAAGCTGGGCCGGAACGTAAAACGAATAGGCAAAGGGCAGGAGAAAACTTGCGTTAACGAAACCGGCCGGCAAAATACTCAGCGGAAAATATCCGCCGGAAAAAAATTTTTCCACCCGCTCAATCGTTCTGTACAGGCCGTCCACCTCGTCTGTCCAAAAAGCGATTAACCCGACCAAATAAGACAGAAGCAATTCGGTTACAAAAGCCAAAACAAGCATTATAAATATCACGAGCAAATAGACGGAATCAAAATTCCAAATGAAAACGTTTAAGAAAAAGGAGATGACGATGAATTGGGAAATGACGGACAATATCGTCGCCAGCGAAATTCTCCCGATTTCCCGCGCAAGAATGTAACTGAAGTAACTCATCGGCTTTATTAAAAACATTGACAATTGCCCTTCTTTTATGTCGCCGGCTACGACGGTTGACAAAAAATTTCTGACCATAACGTGAAACAAATTTCCGGCCAAAATGTAAGTTATCATTTCCGGAAGAGTAAAGCCCTTGATCACCTCTTGAGTTCCGTAAATCGCGGTCCACATCAAAATCAGAACGACTATCTCGCCCATCTCGCCGATCCGGTAAGCAATAACCGTAAACCGGTACGTCAGCGCCCTCTGCCAGAAGGCCTTGATTATGGTTAAAAACTTTTTCATATGAGCAAATCGTATCAAAAAAGCGCCTCGCTGTCACGAGACGCCAATTATTTAAAGCGACATTCTCCTTTTGTTAATGTCGGTATTGTTTTTTTTAAGTTCTTTAACCAAACGGCCAAGAGTTGGTGATGTTCGCGTTAATGTCGGTATTGTGATCATTAAGTTCTTCAACCGTGTAAACGCCCATAATCCACAAAACCCCCTGAATGAAGCCGAGCCACCTGAAAACTTTGTCCAACCGGCCTTCCCGCAAAAAACATTCCGTTTGGTGAAGCATGGCGTGAAGATGGGCAAAACAATCGTCGTTAAACGTCGGAAAAGAACCATGCGGAACTTCTGTTTTTGGTATTCCGTTTGCCTCAAAATATGTTCTGTAAATATTCAGCACTTCGCGTATTCTTCCCTCGGTCATCTTTCCAAACCCCCGTTATGCTTTGTTAAAGACCGAATCTTCCACTTTATTTAACAGAAAAAAATACATTTGGTCAAGCGAAAAATCAAGCATCACAAAAACAACGTCCCAATTTGGGACGTTGTTTTTGCATTGGCGGGCCCGATGGGATTCGAACCCACGATCTGCTCCGTGACAGGGAGCCGAGGACTCCGCTCCTCTACGGGCCCATGTATAACTTTGGTTAGGGGCTTACCCCGAAGTATGACAACGCTTTAAGCCGGCTAAAATATCGGACCGATTTACCTTTTATTCGGTGCCGATGGGAGGAGTCGAACCTCCGTCCGAGCTTTATGAGGGCTCTGCTTTGCCGTTAAGCTACACCGGCTTATTTTTAATGCCTCAATTTCCACAAAACGAACTTGTCGCCTATCGGACGGATCATTTGTTGCGGGGGCGGGAGTCGAACCCACTACCTCAAGGTTATGAGCCTTGCGAGCTACCGTTGCTCTACCCCGCGATATATTATTTATATTGAAATTTCTTCCGAACGGGCTAATTATATATAATTTTCAAATTTTTGCAAGCCCTGGCAAAAATTTATTCCAAAATCTCAAGTTCTTTCATCGCGCTTTCATACGCCTCAACCGCTTCGCGAACTTGTCCGTGCGTCAAGTGAAAATCCGGATTATGGACGAGCTGATTGCGCAATTTGTGCGCCTGCCAGATCGAGTCAATGTTGGAAATCTGAGCCGTGTTAATTCTTTTCAGCCGCTCGGCCATCGTCTCTCCGGCATAGCCGATGCGCTTCAAAAGATCGTCAAAAATTTTATCGGCTTCAATCAAGGCCAGTTTAAACGACGCTTCGTCGTATGACTGCAGGCGCCTTGTCACCAAGGCCCAATTTTTGATGATTTTCGTTTTCGGGAAAGACGACTGTCGAAAAACATGAGCCAGCGATTCAACTTTTGAAGCGATCATTCCTGTCTTAACTATTACGGTAACAATCCCCAAAAACAGCAAAGCGGAAACAACTGCGGAAACGGATTTAAGAACCGCGATCAGCCGCAAAAATTCCGCTGAGCGTAAAAACTCAATGATGCGGACGGGAATATCGCCGAGCTTCATAATTAAATCAAATTCGTTCATACGCCAATGCTGTTTGTAAAATCGTTTTTTCGTCAAAATGCCGGCCAATTATTTGAAGGCCGATCGGCAGAGAGCCCTCACGACAAGGAACCGATATCGCCGGAACGCCGGCCAAATTAACCGGCACGGTGTAAATGTCCGCCAAATACATCGCCAAAGGATCGTCCGTTTTTTCTCCGAACTTAAACGCCGGGCTCGGCGAAGTCGGCGTCATTATGACGTCAACCTCTTTAAACGCGTTTTCAAAGTCCTTTTTGATCAAAGCCCGAACCTTTTGGGCTTTCAAATAATAAGCGTCGTAATAGCCGGATGAGAGAACGTAAGTTCCGAGCATGATTCTCCGCCTCACTTCTTTTCCGAAGCCCTCATGTCGCGTTGCCAAGTAGCTTTCAAACAAATCGCGCTCGGGTTTGCTGTAGCCGTATTTTATGCCGTCGTATCTCGCCAGATTCGCGCTGACCTCGGCTGGCATAATGATATAATAGCAGGCCAAAGCGTAGCCCGTGCTCGGCAAACTCACCTCTTTTACCTCGGCCCCGGCATCCTCAAATTTTTGAATCGCGCCCCGCACCGCTTTTTCCGTTTCGTGTTCAAGTCCTTCAACAAAATATTCTTTCGGAATTCCGATTTTTAATTTTTTAAAATTCAAGGGTTCGCTCAAAACGTCGTCCGCTTTAAAAACCGGACGCTTGCTTTGGGAAGTCGCGTCATTTTCGTCCGGCCCGGAAATCGCTTCAAAAATATAAGCCGCGTCTTCGGCCGTTTTTGCCAGCGGGCCGATTTGGTCTAAAGACGAAGCCATCGCCATCAATCCGTATCGCGAAACCGCGCCGTAAGTCGGCTTCAATCCGACGACCCCGCAGAATCCTGCCGGCTGTCTGATGGAGCCGCCGGTGTCGGAACCCAAAGCGTACACGCATTCGTCCGCCTTCACCGCCGCGGCCGAGCCGCCGCTTGAGCCGCCAGGCACCCGTTCCGTATCAACGGGATTTCTCGTCGGTTTGAAAGCGGAATTTTCGGTTGAAGAACCCATGGCGAACTCGTCCATATTTGTTTTGCCGACGAACACCGCGCCGGCGCTTTTCAGTTTTTTAATCACCGTCGCGTCGTAAGCGGCGACGTAATTCTCCAAAATCTTTGAAGCGGCCGTGCATTTCACGTCTTCAATCAAAATGTTGTCCTTAACCGCCGCCGGAACGCCAGCCAGCGGAGAAATGCTTTCGCCGAGCGCGATTTGTTCGTCAACTTTTTTCGCCTGCTTTAAGGCGAGTTCAGAAGTCAAAGTCAAAAACGCGGAAATTTTTTCGTCTTTTTTTTCAATCTCTTTCAGCGCGGCCTGCGTCAATTCAACGGCCGAAATTTCCCGCTTTTTCAACTTCTCATGCGCCTCTTTAATTGTCAGTTTCGCGAGCGACATATATACCAAAATAACACAAAAACTCTTCTTGAACAAGAAGAGTTTTTGCGCGGTGTTTATATTATCGTTATCTCGTTTTTCTTGACCCCGACCTCCACTTTCTTTCCTTCTTTAAGCCGGCCGCTGATGAGTTTTTTTGCAAGTTCATCCAGAATCAAACGCTGAATGAGCCGCTTCAAAGGCCGCGCTCCCCATTGCGGGTCAAAACCGCGTTCGGTCAAAATTTTCTTTGCCTGAGGAGTGATTTCTAATTTAACTTTTTTGTCCGAATAAAGTTTCTTGACCACTTTTTCAAGCTGAATGTCGACTATTTTTTCAATTTCTTTCTCTCCCAAGCTGTTGAAAATCACGATTTCGTCAACGCGGTTCAAAAATTCCGGCTTGAAATATTCGCGCAATGCCCTTCTGATTTTTCCCTTGATTTCCCCTTCTTTCTCAAGCCGTTTCTCCTCTTTTTTTACGGAAAAGCCGAGATGCGCCATTTCCTCCAGATACCCGCTACCGATGTTTGAAGTCATGACGATGATCGTGTTTTTAAAATTAACCGCGCGTCCTTTGCTGTCGGTTAAGCGCCCCTCGTCCAAAATTTGAAGCAGCATGTTGAACACCTCGGGATGCGCTTTTTCAATCTCGTCAAAAAGAATAATGCTGTAGGGGCGACGCCTAATCTGTTCGGTGAGCTGTCCTCCTTCCTCATAGCCGACATATCCGGGCGGCGAGCCGATCATTTTTGCCGCGGCGTGCCGCTCCATGTATTCGGACATATCAAGGCGGATAATCGCCTGTTCGGAATCAAACATAAATTCCGCGAGCGCCTTTGCCAGCTCGGTTTTGCCGACGCCTGTCGGCCCAAGAAAGATGAACGAACCGATGGGACGCGACTCTTCGGAAACGCCAGCCCGCGAGCGCCTTATGGCGTTGGCGACGATTGAAACCGCTTCGTCCTGGCCGATCAAACGGTTTTTCAGGACATCCTCCATCTTTAATAATTTTTCCTGCTCCTCCTCAAGCATCTTTTGAACGGGAACGCCGCTCCATCGCGACACGACCCGCGCGATGTCCTCTTCAACGATCTCTTCTTTCAAAAAACGATGTTTCTTCTGAATTTTTGCCAATTTTTTTTCTTCCTGAACTATCAATTTCTGAAACACCGGAATCTGGCCGTATCGGATTTCCGCCACTTTCTGCAAATCAACCAGCCGCTCGGCCATTTCCGCCTCCTGCCGCGCGGCGTCAGTTTTATTTTTCAGCTCCCTGAGCTGGCCGATAATCTCTTTTTCTTTCCGCCAGTCAATCTCCAATCCCCGGCTTCTTTCTTTCAAATCGGCCAATTTTTGCTCCAATTCTTTCAGCCGCTCTTTGGAAGCCGCGTCTTTTTCTTTTTTCAGCGCTTCTTTTTCAATTTCAAGCCGCATTATCTCCCGGCGCAATTGGTCAAGTTCCCGCGGCATGCTGTCTATGTCAAGCCGAAGGGCGGAAGCCGCCTCGTCAATCAAATCAATCGCCTTGTCCGGCAAAAAACGGTCGCTCAAATAACGGGAAGAAAATTTCACCGCGGCCAGAATTGCCGAATCGGTGATTCTAACGCCGTGATGAAGTTCGTATTTTTCTTTCAAGCCGCGCAGGATCGCGATGGTGTCCTCGACGCTCGGCTCCTCGACATAGACCGGCTGGAACCTTCTTTCAAGAGCCGCGTCGCGTTCAATGTATTTTTGATATTCTTTCAGAGTCGTGGCGCCGATGGCGTGCAATTCTCCTTTCGCCAAAGCGGGTTTGAGCATGTTGGCCGCGTCAATCGCGCCCTCGGCCGCGCCGGCTCCGACCAGAGTGTGAAGTTCGTCGATGAAAAGGATGAATTTCCCGGCGGCTTTTTCCATTTCTTTTAAAACCGCTTTCAAGCGGTCCTCAAACTCGCCCCTGAATCTTGTGCCGGCCACCATCGCGCCCAAGTCAAGAGAAATAATTTCTTTGTCGATCAGGGACTCGGGCACGTCGCCCGAAATTATCCGCTGGGCGAGCCCTTCCACTATCGCAGTTTTGCCGACACCCGACTCGCCGATCAAGACCGGATTGTTTTTCGTCCGGCGCGCCAAAACCTGCATCACCCTCCGGATTTCTTCGTCCCGCCCGATGACCGGATCAAGCTTTTTCTTTTTGGCGAGTTCGGTTACGTTGCGGCCGTATTTTTCCAGAACCCTGTATTTTGTTTCCGGCTGCTCGTCCGCGATTCTGGTTGACGCGCCTCTTAAGTCGGTTAAAATTTTAATTATCTGTTCGCGGTTCAATTTCAGCGATTTTAAAATTTGGCCGGCCTTGGTCTTGCTCTCAAGCAAAGCCAAAAAAAGATGCTCGGTTGAAATAAACTCGTCTTTGAATTGTCCCGCTTCCTGCGACGATTTTTCGATGACCCAGCCCATATCCCGCGACAAATAAAATTGATTCGCCGGAGGAAGAGCGATTTTCGGATAATTCGCCAATTCCGCGAACACCTTTGCCCGCAAGTCCTGTTCATTTACTCCCAGTTTGTCCAAAAGCGAAGGCACGATGCTTCCTTCCTGTAAAATCAGCGCGGCCAAAAGGTGCTCCGGCGCAACTTCTTGATGCATCTGCTGGGCCGCGATGTCCTGCGACCTCTGAAGCGCTTCCTGCGCTTTAAGAGTGAATTTGTTTATCATAATATTAGCACTCTTATTCAACGAGTGCTAATCTGATTTTACACAAAGTTTGCCGCGCCGTCAATGCTTGACTCTTAAACCGGCATCTGTTATAGCTAAAATAAGTTCTTTCACAAAAAAGAGAGGTTGAAATGACCGAAAAACCGTGGCTTAGAAGTTATCCTTTGGACGCGCCGAAAAATTTCACATATCCTGAATTTTTGCAGGTTGAGGATTTATTGATAAAGACCGCCTTGGATATGCCAAACAGGACGGCTCTTATTTTTTACGGCAAAAAGATATCTTATCGGGAACTTGACAGATTAAGCGACGCGTTCGCTCTGGCCCTTCTGCGGTTCGGAGTCAAAAAGGGAGACCGGGTGGCTCTTCTGCTTCCCAACATCCCCCAGTTCGTAATCGCCTATTACGGGGCACTAAAAGCCGAAGCGATAGTTGTTCCGACAAATCCGCTTTACACCGAGCGCGAATTGGAACACCAGCTTGCCGACAGCGGCAGTCAAACGCTCGTCGCGCTGGACATTTTCTATCCGAAAATCAAAAATGTCTGGAACAAAACCGGCTTAAGGCGCGTTATTTTAACCGGAGTTCAGGACTATCTCCCGTGGCTGAAAAAGACGCTTTATCCGATAAAGGCCAAAAAAGAAGGATTATGGATTCGGGTGGAAAAAACGCCGTCTGTCTGTGACTTCATGGAATTGATACGGGAAAATAATCCCGACTTGGAACATCCTTGTTTCCGTTCCCTTTACGCCCGGCTTCAAAGAGAATCGGAATCGCCGGCCCAACTGCAATACACCGGTGGAACGACGGGTCTGGCTAAGGGCGCGATCTTAACCCACAATAATCTCGTCGCCAATGTCTGGCAGTGCCGGAAATGGATGCTGGACTTAAAGGCCGGAGAAGAGATTTTTTTAGGCGTCATTCCGTTTTTCCATGTTTACGGTCTGACGGCCTGCATGAATGTCGGCGTTTCACTCGGCGCGACTTTAGTCCTTCTGCCGAAATTCAAAACCGAGGATGTTTTAAAGGCGATTCAAAAATACAAAACCACGGTTTTCCCGGGAATTCAGGCGATGTACCTGGCAATCAACGGCAATCCTGAAACGCGTAAATACAATCTCAAGTCAATCAAATATTGCATTTCAGGCGCCGGCCCCCTCCATCAGGAGGTGCAGGAAAAATTTGAAAGCATCACCGGCGCGATGGTTGTTGAGGGCTACGGTCTTTCGGAAGCGTCTCCGGTGACTCATGTCAATCCGTTCTCAAGGATCTCAAGAAAAATCGGCAGTATCGGTCTGCCTCTGCCCGGCACGGACGCCAAAATCGTCGATTTGGAAACGGGTTCGGAACTCGGGCCGAATCAGCCGGGAGAACTTTTAATAAAAGGGCCGCAGGTTATGCAAGGTTACTGGCACAAACCGGAAGAAACCGCGGAAACCCTCAAAGACGGCTGGCTTCACACCGGCGATATCGCGGTAATGGACGAAAACGGATTTTTCAATATAGTTGACCGGAAGAAGGATATGATTAAAACCGGCGGCGAGAACGTTTATCCAAGGGAAGTTGAAGAAGTCCTTTTCCGCCATCCGAAAATCAAGGAAGCCGTGGTGGTCGGCCTGCCGGACCCCGAAAAATTCAGGGGCGAGATTATCAAGGCGTACATCATCTTAAAAGAAAACGAAAGCCCGTGCGAACAAGAAATCCTCAATTTCTGTTCACGGGAACTGGCGAAATTCAAAATTCCGAGAATCATTGAATTTAGAAAGGAGTTGCCCAAAACCATAGTCGGCAAAGTGCTTCGCCGCGTTCTGGTTGAAGAAGAATTGAAGAAAAAAAACTAAAAATAAATGTGAAAAGCCACGCTTAGCGTGGCTTTTTTATTTGATTCTGTGATTTTATCGCAGACGCTTTCCGAAGTGTTCAATCATTTTATTATCAGCGAAGCCAATGTCCAGAACCGCGGTGTAATGCCCCCAAATCAGCATGACTTTTTCCGGCTTTTTCATCGCTTTCCAGAGCAAATCGGAAGAACGGGGCGGAACCACTCTGTCAAAATAAGCGTTTATCATAAAAATCCGTTTGGGACTGACGTTCTTCGCGTAATTCAGCGGTTCAACCGGAGCGAAAATTTCGCGAGCCGTTTCGTATAATTCTTCTTCCGACAGGGAAAGATTTTTAAGAACTTTTTCCCGATTTTTTTTAATTCCCTTTTCCCGGCTGGCGGTTAAAACATAAGCGATGTCTCCGCCGCCGAGCATCAGAAATCCGGCTTTCAAACGCGGCTCAACCCCCAAAACCGTGGCTGACATGACCGCTCCCAAACTGATTCCGGCAATCCCAATTTTTCCGGCGTCGATCTCCGGCCGAGTTTCAGCCCAGTCAATCACCCGTCGGGCGTCAATGACGGTCTGGCGATAAACTTCCCGCGTGTAGATAAGCGATTCTTTCAGCTCCTCAACGGTTTTCGCTTTTTCCAAAACGCCGGCCTGAAACAACTTGCCTTTTCGCTCAAGCCAAATCGCGTTGAATCCCGAATCGGCCAAAGTCGCGGCGAAATGCTCCGAAAAAAAGTAACTGCCGCCCATGATCGGCAAAATTATGACGAGCGGCTTTTTTCCCGATCTTTTCTGTTTTATATAATGAAACACGACCGAATCGTTCGCCGGATCGGTTGACATCGCCGAAGCGAAACTGACCTGAAAAATTTGGTAGCGGGGTTCTTCCTTTTCCAAGACGATCCGATACTGGCTTGCCGGGGAATCAAAATCGTCCTTTGCATATTCAAAATAATTCGGCGGCGTTTCCAGAATCGGGGAGAAAGATTTGCCGTGAATAAAACTGTCGTTAACGGCCGCGCAGCCGTTCAAAGCAAATAAGAAGACCAAAAAGACGGCCATCAGCGCTTTCATTTTCCACCTGCCTTTTCAATTTTCAAAGGGCCTTTTTAACTAAATTAAGCGTATAAAATAAACAGCCAAATGTCAAAGACATTTGGCTGTAAAGATATTTAGCAATCTTTGCGTTATTTTCTTTCCTCCAATTTTACTTTAACCGTTTTCTCCGCTCCTTTGCTTAAAATTTTCAAAGCAATTTCGTCGCCGACTTTATGGTCCTGAATGATTTTCGCCAGCGTGCGTTCTTTGTCTATTTTGATTCCGTCAATTTCAAGAATAATATCGTTCTCCAAAATTCCTGCTTTGTCCGCCGGAGAACCCGGAGTAACGGCCAGTTCCTCCCGCGTCTCGCCCCTTGTCACCAAAGCGCCGTAGTCAACCGAAAGATTGTTTTTTTCTTTCAACTGCTGTGTGATTAAGACGTAGCGAATGCCGAGGAACGGATAAATTATTTTTCCCGTTTGCTTGACGTCTTCAATGTCTTTTTTTGCCTTGTTTATCGGCAAAGCGAATCCGATGCTTTGGGCGCCCGAGACCATCGCGGTATTCACTCCTATCACTTCACCGTTCAAATTCAGAAGCGGACCGCCGGAATTTCCCGGATTGATCGCCGCGTCGGTTTGAATCACTCCTTCAATTGACTCGGCTGGCGTACCGGGACCCGAAGCGACGATGGAGCGGGAAAGGCCGGAAACGACGCCGACGCCGACCGTGTTGCGGAATTCGCCCAAAGCGTTGCCGATCGTGATGACGGTTTGGCCGATCTGAACTTTGTCGGAATCGCCGAGCCGCAGAGGCGTCAGGCCGGTTTTTTCAATCTTCAAAATCGCGACGTCCTGAACCGGGTCTCGCGCCAGGACCTTGGCCGCGTATTTCTTCTCGTCGTTAGTTAAAACCGTGTATTCGGCTTCAGTGTCCGAAACAACGTGTTTATTGGTTACAATCAAACCGTCGCTTGAAACAATAAAGCCGGTGCCGCTGCCGATCTCTTTCTTCTCGGTTCCTTTTTGCCGGTACTGCGGAACTTGAAATTCCGGGAAAAATTGGCGGAAAAATTCATCGCCACCGAACGGCTCGCCGAAATACTGCTCCACCACCGGCAAATCTTTGGTCGCGATTACGCTTACAACGGACGGCGAAGCGTCCTTGACGACTTTGACGATAAGCTCTTCCTGTGTCTGAACCGCGGCTTCCGGCGCCGAAGGTTTAACGATCTCTTTTATAATCGGTTGTTCGGAAAGCCGTCCAATTTCGGTTTTCAGCCAGTACGGAAACGCGAAAGAGCCGGCTCCGCCGGAGACGAAACCTACGACAAGAGCGGTCACGAAACTGACAAGAACGCTTATCAAAATTGTTTGTTTTAAATTGTCTTGAGGGTTTTCACTTGACATAGTAGTAAATATTTGATATAATTTGTTTAAATTGGATTTTTGCAATCTAATCCAAAAACCTTAAAAACCGAAAACAAAGGGGGTAAGAAATGGACGAAGAACAGGAACAGGAAGCAAGTAAGAGCGTTTTTGTGGCGCTGATGAGAGAGGAAGGAGACGCGACAGAAATCCTGCTGGTGGAAAACGCGCCTAAGTATCTGCCGAACGGCGCGCTCAAACCGAAGGGTTGGGGAATGCCCGGCGGAGGCGTTGACGGCGACGAAGGAGAAAAACACACCGCCGCCAGAGAAGTTCTTGAAGAAACCGGATATGTTCTGGAACAGGACAGCGTAACCCTGCTTGATTACGAAATGCGGGGCAACAATCACATGGTGCTGATCGTGACCGGAAAGATCGCCGGTGGCCGGATAAAAACAACGGCTGGCGACGACACGATTACCGCCGCCTGGTTTCCGATAAACCGTCTTCCGAGCACGGTTTACAACAGCCACAAGAAAAGAATCGCGCGCGCGTTGGAGATTCTGAAGGAAAACAGCGCAATCGAGTACTATTAAAAGAACCGAACCAATGTCTCACAAAGGGTCGACTTGAAAACCAAGTTGGCCCTTTTTCTTTACCAAATTTTACGCGAAAAATCAATCCGTCACGCTTCCAATATCTTTTTCAACGCCTCAACTAACCCGTCAATTTCTTCCATGGTCGTGGTTTTGCCGAGCGAAACGCGAATGCTTTTTTTCACCTCTTGCGGCGACAGGCCGATAGCCGTCAGAACGTGTGACGGTTTTTGGGCTTTGGATTGGCAGGCCGAACCGGCGGAAATCGCGAAGCCGGCCAGATCAAGAGCAACGATCAAACTTGAATCAATCTTGCTTTTAACCGCTCCGAAATTCAGATTCGCGTTGTTTGGCAGCCGATTTTCCAAAGAGCCGTTGAGCTTTGCTCCGGGAATTTCTTTTATGACGCGTTCAATCAGGCGATCGCGAAGTTGTTCGATTTGTCCGGCCAGTTTCTTCATTTCGGGCAACAAAGCGACGGCTTGCGCCAAACCGACGATCAACGGGACGTTGGAAGTGCCGGACCTCAAACCGAATTCCTGTCCCGAGCCGGTTATAATCGGCTTGATCGACGTTCCTTCTTTGCGATATAATCCGCCCACTCCCTTGGGCCCGTAAATTTTCTGGCCGGAAAAACTTAAAAGGTCAACTCCAAGCCGCTCCGCGCCGCAATCAAGAAAATTAACGGCCTGAACCGCGTCGGTATGAAACAAAGGATATACTCCGCCGCGGCCGCTCCTGAAATCCTTGACGATCCGGCCGATCTCTTTAATCGGCTGAATCGTTCCAATCTCGTTGTTCGCGTACATTATTGAAACAAGGGCAGTGTTCTCTTTCAGCGCGCTTTTAACATCTTCCGGTTTGACGAAGCCGTCGGCGCCCGCCGGCAGAATCGTAACCTCAACCCCTTCCTTCTCCAAATCGCGGCAAGTGTCAAGCACGGCTTCATGTTCTATTTGCGAAGTTACAATGTGCGTTTTCTTGTCTTTTACCGCCGCCCAAGATGCCTTAATCGCTCCCCGAATCGCGAGATTTATGCTTTCCGTGGCCGAGCCGGTAAAAATAATTTCACTGAAAGAACACTCAAAAAAATTCGCGACTTTTGTTCTGGCTTCGTCAATCGCAATTTGCGCCTCCTGGCCGAAAGAATGGATTGAAGCCGCGTTGCCGTACTTCTCGCCGAAATACGGCATCATTGACTTTAATACCCCGGGGTCAACCGGGGTTGAAGCGGCATAATCAAAATAAACTTTTTTCGGCATAAGCATAAACTCGCGAAATTAAAAAAGGCGGAGATTGTTTTCCTGGGTGTCGGCCGCCGCAAGCGCTCTTTGCCAATTCACCTCTATCGGGTACTTTCGGCCGTCCCTTGAAGAAATTATCAGACGGCCGTTTTTTAAGCCATACTCATAAAGATCTCTTGTAAGCCGCACGTCGTCAAGGCAATACTTTTTCAAGTCCTCCATCCTCCCCTGCCTGAACAATTCAATCGCCTCCAATCCGTGACCGCTTTTTCCTTCGCCCAGAGTTGACTCGGCCAGACTATTGAGGCCGATCCTAAAACCGCAAACGTTGCTCACCTCTTCCAGAATGTCAAAAACCGGAATTTTATCCACGGCACAAGAAAAATACTTCGCCAAAACCGGCATGTCGAATTTTTTGATGTTGAAACCGACGATTCTCGCGGCTCCGCTTATCATCCGCTCAAGCTCGGCTAATTCCGGTTCTTCAAAAGTAAAAAAGCCGTTGGCGTCGTAAGAATAAACTCCGACAACCGAAACCTTAAGCAGGGCCAAATTTTGCTTCCCTCCAACGTCAAAAAAAGAATTTTGCGTTTCTATGTCCAAAACCAAAGTGTCCATACGCTCATGTTTACTCTTCCTCTTCTTTTATCGCGTCCTTAAACTTCACTTTTATCTCTTCAATCTTGTTTTCCACTTCTTTTAATCTGCCTTTGCATTTTTCGGCGAGCATCAAGCCGCGTTCAAATTTCTTCAAGCCCTCTTCCAAAGCGATGTCCTTGCGCTCAAAATCATCGGCAATTTGGTTGATTTCCTTTAATGCTTCTTCAAAATCAAATTTTTCGTTTTTCTGTCCCATAATTTTTATTCTACAACGATTTATTGCGAAATTCAATAGTTTCCATAAAAATTAAAAAAGCGAAACGTTTTGTTTCGCTTTTTATTCGGAATTTGAAATGATTTTCTTTGGCGGAAGATAATGCTCGTAAACGTTGGCTAAAATCCACATCATCTCCACATGATTGTCGACGGACATGAAAAGCGTCTCAAACGGCTCTTTCAAATCCGAAAAACAAATTTTGACGCCCAGAGGACATCCGTCCTTGAATAATTCCTGGCACTCCTCTTCGGAAAAACTTCGCCAATGACTGATTATGCAAAACGCCCCGACCTTCCAGTATTCCCGGCGGTCAACCCGGAAACCTAACCCTTCCAAAAGTTGCAAACCCCTGTTCCACGCTTCAAACTCATATTCAAGGCGACAGCGAATGCCTTTATGAGGACATTTGGACATCTTTCCGTCCCGGAAAATCAAAAAATGTCCCAATTCATGGGCAAAAGCAATCTCCTCAAGCCCGTTGCGGCTTAAAGCAAATCTTATGTTTTTTCCGACGAACAGAAAGTTAAGAGACAAACCAAAACATCCGATACTCCAGCTGTCCCCGGTCCGAATCAGGCGAATATTGTTTTCCTTCGCGAATTCGTATAATTTGCGCAAAGCCGGAGTTTGATTAAAAAAAGGTTCCGGACGGCGAATCAGCCATATTTGATACACTATAAAAAAGGATAAACCGAAACAAGTCGGCATAAACGCCAAAGCCAGCAAGAAAATCCAAACCAGACCCATCTCATCACCCCCTTTACCGCGCTTGTCGTATTAAATTATTAAGGAGCTTTTTACTCTTTTTTCAGAACCTTTGACCAGAACCCGCCTTTGAATAATTTTATCCTGACATTGTCGTCTATGTCCAGCTCGTTGGCACTCCTGACCGCCTTGCCGTCTTTAAAAACAACGGCGTAGCCGCGAGCCAGCAAGGACTCCGGATTCAAAGCCAAAATGATTTTTTCGGACAAATTCAGGCGATTCTTGATTTCCTGAACGTGTTTTTTGAAATTCAATTCCATGCGAAAAATGCAATTCGCGGCCGCGATCTTTTTTTGAACCAGGTCTTTGCGCCAAATTTCCGCCTGATGAAAAAAATTCGCCAAAGATGCCGAAAAATCGGCGGCTTTTTTCCCGATAATGCTTTTCAAACGATCAACCGAATCTTCAATTGCTTCGGCCTTTTCTTCAAACCAAAATCTTTGAGCGGCGAGAAAACCGCGTTTTGCCGTTTCAAATTCCCGCCGCACTTCTTCCTTGTCGGGGACGATAAGTTCCGCGGCGTTTGAAGGAGTTGACGCGCGCAAATCCGCGGCAAAGTCGGCCAGAGTGTCGTCCCGTTCGTGGCCGACTCCGACCACGACCGGAAAGCGCGAACCGAATATCGCGCGGACAACTTCTTCGGAATTGAACGCCCGCAAATCCTCAAGCGAACCGCCGCCCCTGATTAAGGCGACCAAATCAAATTCTAAATTTGACTCATTAAGACATTGAAACGCCCCAACAATCTGAGGAACCGCTTCCTGCCCCTGAACCGCGACATTGATTAAATGAATCTTCAAGCCGCCCCAACGGGCTTTTAAAATTTTTATGAAATCCGAGTAAGCGGCCGAGTCCTTTGAAGCAATCAGGCCGATGGTTTGGGGAAATCTCGGTAATGCCCGCTTTCTTTCCGGCGCGAAAAGCCCTTCCGTTTCAAGGCGATTTTTTAGGATTTCATACGCTCTTTTTAATGCACCTTCGCCGACCGGTTCAACCTTCAAAACGGTAAATGAAAAATTTCCGCTTTTTGAGTGAATTTTGGGATAGCCATAAACTCTGACTTTCAAGCCGTCTTCCAATATCGGATTTTTAATTTGAAAAACGGTCGCGAAGCATCTCAAAATCCCTTCCTCGTCTTTCAAATTAAAAAACAGCCACTTGTTCTGGCTGACCTTAAATTCGCTCACCTCGCCTTCAACCGCGACCCGCATTTCTTCAAACATCTCATTCAACGCGCTATTGAATTCGCTGACCGTGTAAATTTTCGTCATACGTTTTTACCCCGTTAGAAGTCAGACCATCCGAAAACTCACAAAAAACGGCTTTTGGCATTCTGAACGAAGTGAAGAATCTCTTGTTTTTAAGCCATCTTTACGGGTAGAGATTCTTCGCTATCGCTCAGAATGACGGTTTTGGGACGGTCTGCAGACACCCGTTGTGGCGGGTGTCCTACTTCTAACGGGGTTTAAGCGAATCTCGCCAATTCAATCTGCATCATCTCCTGAACTTTGGCAAAATAATTTCTAAACTTGCTGTTTTTTTGGTCAAGCTCTTTCAGCGTGGAAATTAACGAAGACATATCTTTGCGCTTCTCGTCCAATTCGTCAACCTGCTCCCGAATCCATCTCAATTCAAGCGCGCGATTTTTGATTTCGTCGTTTTCTTTCAAAAAATTTTTGACTCTTTCGAGTTTTTGGGAGTTCTCAAAAAGCTCCGGCAATAAAGCGCTGATTTTGGAAATACCGATTAACGACGACTTGATTTCGTTTTTAGAACCGCCCAAGCTAAAATACCTGACCTGGTATCTGCCCGAGGTTTTCGGGTTTATTATATCTACGTCCGTGTCGTTGCTGTTCCACTTGTCCCTGCCCCGTCCTCCGTCCAAATAAGCAAGCCGCGAAAACGGAGAATAGGCCATGGAATAGCACCAGGAAATGTCTTCCAAAACGTCGCCGTACTTGAGCGACGTTTGCCATTGTTCTTCGGTTAAACTGTAATTAAGATGAAGATTTGAATGGGGATACCCTGGAAATTTCTCTGGCGAGGATTTGCGAACCTCGTCAAATTTTTGAAAAGTGAGAACGGAGAAGTCGCTGAAAAATTGTAATAGCGGCTTTATGTTTTCCCGGCTGACGACGGGCAGGCGGATTTCCGCTCTTTCGTTATTCAGAACTTCTATCTCCGCGCCGATTGTGGAAAGTTTTTCGTCGGCTTTCAATTTCGCGTTTTCTTCAAAGAGCCCATCAAAATCCTTGTTTAAATCGGCGAGCTCTTTGTCCGTTAAATCAATGGACAGTTCCGTTTCGTTTTTAAGAAAACCTTTTTTTATTAAATCGGCGGTTTTATTTCTCCGCTCTTCCTTGAAGCGCTCCAGACGCTCTTTAAAATAATTCTCGGGAAGTTTGGAATAGAAATCCCTTAAATCCGATCTTTCTAACAGCGCCCTGTTTTTTGTAAACATCCGAACGCCCGGACTTAGATCCAATAAAACGTCTTCCGGCTCACTCATCCGTCTATTATCGGCGACCTCTTCCAAATTGGCGAGGGTTTCTTTCATTTGCCGAAAATCAATCAAATCAAGAAGCGTTTTGGAATTGACGCGGAGACAAAGATTAAAAACATACTCCGGAAAATCATGAAAAAATTGTTTCAGAAAATCTTTATCCAATATTTCAAAAATCTTTTTCGTTTTTTTCTCAACCTCGTCAAAATGGAGGACAAGTATGTTAAGAGCGGCCGCCGGATCTTCCCTCGCGCTTTTTTTGATTGATTCTTTGTCAAACAAATCAAAAAGCTCTTCGGAAGCGGATTTTGAAAACCGAAAAAGGGCGTTGCGGGGATCTTCGGAAGAATATTTCTTTATCGCCTCTTTGTCCAGCCAGCCGAAAACTTTCGGCGGAGCGTGAACGAAATCTTCAAGGGCGCCTTTCGGATTTTGCCTTGAATATTCTTTGACGCACTCCTCGCCTATTAAATCAAGGAACTTTTCCGATTTCGTGTGCGCCCAAACACCCACGACATCCCTGGGGTATTTCCGCAGATAATTTTTAATTGAATTTTTATCAAAAAGTTCAAGAAAATCGTCGGAGGCGGCGACATTAAAGGCGTCAACCGCGGCAAAAGGATATTCGTGCGAATACTCTTCAATTGATTCCTTGTCCGCGATTGAAGAAAAATCAATTGTGTCCGGCATGGCCGGGTAACGGACAAGTTGAGAATTGATGTCCCAGCTCATAAGCAGATTAAACGCCCTGCCAACCTCGGCTCCGCCTTTCAAAAGTCCTTGTTTTTCGAGATAATGCTTAACAAGGTCTCCTTTTTGACGCAACAAAACCGGCCGGGAAATCGCGAAAAACTCGCGCGGCGACTTAAATTCTCCGGCGTCAATTTTGCCCCGGCACTCTTCAACCGCGTCCAAAAAAGAACCGTAAACGGTCTTTTCCTCCGGTTCTTGTTTTTCCGACTCCGGCAAGGCCACGGTTTCCGCCGTCTTTGGAATCTCCGGCCTCTTTGGCCGTTCTGGATATGCCATGTCTAAATTGGAAATTTCTTTAAGTGTATTTATCCGCTACGTTTGAAGCGCCGTAAGCGTCCGGTTTTGTTTTGACTTCAAAGCCGGAACCGCGAACCATTCCCACCACTTCGTTAATCATCGCTTTCGTCGGGCCGTTCATTCCGACGTCAATGTGAATCTCCAGGCTGCAGGGTAATCCGCCGCTTTTCGCGAGAAGCTCAATGACTTCTTCAGCCAAAGCGCGCGACAAGTTCGCTTCTTCGTAAATCCTCAGCCGCAAATTTTTGATGCTTGATTTATAAAGCCGGCGCCAGAAATATCTGCCGCCGCGGCCGACTCGATGAACCACCACGGCACTAACGAAATTCACGCCGTTATGATTTTCCTGGGAATCGGTTCCTATAACTATTTTATACTCGTCTTTCAGATCCTTATTGGTGAAAGAAACGATATCGTCAATCACTTCTCTCAAAGTCATACTTCCGCGGCTCGGACTGTTGAACGTCGAATCGGCGCCGCGCGCGAGAGTTTCCGCCTGAATCAGTATTGAGTTGGTTTTTACGTTACTCATCTTGTTACTTTACAATACTTCATTAAAAATGGCAAATCTCAAAACAATCCTTCTTCTTTCAAACTGCTCGCGTTTTTGTTTCCGATGATGATGTGATCCAAAATTTCCAAACCCAGAATTTTGCCCGCCGCGGCAAGCCGTCCGGTTATTTCAATGTCGGCTTCCGAGGGCTTGGGGTCGCCGGAAGGATGGTTGTGGACGAGGATGAGCCGGCTCGCCGATTCGCCTATCGCTTCCTTAAAGACCTCGCGCGGGTGAACGATGCTCGCGTCCAAACTTCCGACGGAAATTTCAACGGACCTAATAAGGCGATTTCGCGCGTCAAGCAATAAAACCAAAAAATGTTCTTTTTTCTTCGCCTTCAATCTTTGGCCGAACAGCTTAAAAACGTCTTCGGCCGAGGAAATTTTCGTTTTTTCCGCTTTATCCCACGAACTTGAGTTTCTTTTGCCCAATTCAAAAACCGCCTTGATTTGCGCGGCTTTCGCCGGGCCGATGCCTTTGATTCGCGCAAGTTCCTCTAATCCCGCCGAGGCCAATTTGTCCAAACCGCCGAAATGGCTTAAAAGCCGCTGAACCAAATTCAGCACCGAATCATTTTTAGAACCCCGACCCAGAATTAAAGCCAGCAGTTCATGGACGGACAACGCCTCTTCGCCGTGCTTTTGCAGGCGCTCCCGGGGCCTTTCGGACAAGGGTAAATCGCGAACAGTGAAAGTCATAAACGAAGTAAATTAAAAAGACGATTTATCTAATAATAAATCGTCTCTCTCAAAATGGCAAATTAAAAAGAAAAAAACTTAAGGCGCC
>MEYT01000007.1 GCA_001774105.1 Candidatus Azambacteria bacterium RIFCSPLOWO2_01_FULL_46_26
CGTAAAAACCCCATCATGTGGGATCGTCTAACTGGCCATATCGGGAAACCGGTATGAGTAGCGCAAGCTACTGCTCATGTGGTGGGCTTTTTGTTTGAGTTTTAACCTTAAAAAACATCACAAAATATTCTGAAACTATGAAAATGGACAAAAAATTCAAAAAAGTAGTTGTTTTGGATACTGTTATTTTTTATCCTGAACATCGTCAAATCCTCAATTCAATTTCTGAGGAGGTTTTAGAATATCCAACAAGTTTACCGGAAGGATTAGAAAAACAGTATGAAGAAAATCCTGATCTTTTTCTAAATAAATTATGCTATACACAAATAGCAATTGATAATATTCCCTTGCAATTGCTAATGAATCGTGTTGACGGAGCAGATGTTGTCATAAGTTGCTGGACTGATATTCCTGATGAAATTTTACGCTTAAACCCACAACTTAAACTTATAGTATTTTGGACACATGAACGAGAACATAGGATAAATATAAAACTTGCCGACGAGCTTGGCATTACTGTTGCGAATATTCCAGACTACGGAACTGATGCTGTTGCCGAAGTGGTGTTCGCTGGATTATGGCAATTACTTCATAGAAATTTTGGAGCTAACAATGCTTTGGAGACTGGCGATAAAATTTCTCACGCAATAGTTGATTACGTTTTTAGTCATTTTCGACAGCTTCAAGATAACGAAAAATATACTCGTTCTGGGAAATTCACGCATCATTTTCATAAGATTGGGTTAGTGAAATTTGATTTTAATCAAAAAAATCTGGACGAGTTGATACCAGAACGCCTTGTAGAATACAAGCGAGTTGGTCTGTTAAATATCGAAAAATCAGCCGAAACCATCAATGCACTTCGCGCTTTAGGAGTCATTTGTGAACAATATAAAACCAGTGATACTTCTCTTGCTACTTATTACAAATTCTTAGCAGAGAATGACATTATTTTTTACGATTCAAAAACGATTAACCATCGTGAAATTAGAAAGATTACGGTAATGTTTGAGAGCAAGCTCGTGGATGTCGAAAAGTTGTCGTCCGCCGAGTATTCATTTAACGATAAAATTTTTGGCGTAGTTGGTCTCGGCAGAATAGGAATAAAAGTAGCTACTATTGCGAAGAGATTGGGGTTTGAAGTGGTATATTACTCAAAAACACGAAGAAACGAATTGGAAAATGAGCTTGGAATAAAATATGTTGAATTAGAAAAATTAGCAGAAACAAGTGATGTTGTTTCTGTACATGTCCCAGCACACAAAGCAGAGAATTTGTTTGATGATAAATTGATTGCGAAATTAAAAAATAAATCAATCTTTATTAACACAGCAGATGGAAATGCGATTGACCAGCACGCATTAACTAAACGAATGTTGGCTGGTGAAATTTTCGCATATCTCGATGTCTATCCCGGTTTGCCTAGAAAAGACATTTTCGGCATGCCAATGAAAGATAAAACTGATTGGAAAATCCACAAGGAACTAGCAAACAATGTTCTTGCTTATCGTGCCGGCTGGAAAACCCAAGAGTCAATTAAGGTTAAAACCTATAAACTCCTCGGTGAGATGATAGACTTTCTTGTTGGCAAGAAAGATAAATATAAATTACCAGATGAATTATAATACACGGCGAGGTCGCCGAGGTGGCTCAGGCGCAAGCTTGCAGAGCTTGAGACGGTGGTTCGACTCCATCCCTCGCCTCAAATAATAAAATTTATATGTCAGAAAACGAAAAATCAACAAGAGAAAAGTTTAATTTTCTTAAAAAATATTACGACGAGACATGGGATGAAAATAGCCACACCCTTCATGTCGGTCTGTTTCAGAGCGATCAAGATTCTCTTGTTGATTCTTATAGACACGCAACAGACCATCTTATAAATAATGCTTCCGAGATTGTTCCAATAACAAAGAAATCAGTTATCCTCGATGTTGGTTGTGGTACAGGGAGAACGTTGGTTGATGTTTGTTTGCAATATGGATGTCGCGGAGTTGGGGTTGATTTGAGCGATGAACAAATTAAAGATGCTAAAAGTCATCTTAATAAAATAAATCAGGATAGACTCTCGCAAGGTTTACCCAAAATTAGAGCAAGGTTTATTAGAGCGAGCGGAAGCGAGCTTGATAAAACCTTCAAGAAAGATAATCAATTTACACATATCATTAGTCAAGATGCGATTCTCTTAATTACGAATAAGCACTCTCTTTTTCGTAATATCCATCGTCTTTTAGTTCCAGGTGGTATTTTTGCCGTCGCGGATTTTCTGTCAGAATCTGCTCCAGAAGAAAGAACCGAGAGCGAGGAGAATTTAATATACAAGTTAGTAAATTGGAACGAGGGGCTTTCTTTTGAGGCATACAGAAAGATATTGGAAACTATCGGTTTGTCAGTGGTGAAGTCTGAAAGGCGAGATAAAGATATAATAAATACCTATGCGAAACTTGCTCAAAAAATGGGACAGCATATTGTGGACGGAGACAAAACATATACCGAGTTAAAAGAACGATATGAGAGCATCGTATCTTCCGTAAAAAATGGAAAAATGGGCTGGGGATTTTTCTTCGCCAAAAAATCCCAAAAAACAGCCTTAATTGCTGGAACAAAAGAAAAATCTATCGGTCGTTTTTTAGCAAAATATCTTAATGAAATCGGGTGGGATGTGTGGCTTTATGGCCGGAGCGCAAAAAAAGTTAATAAGCTATATTGGCACGAAAGAAAATGTGATATTTCTAGCGAAAAAAGTATCAAAAGATTATTGGATGAAATAAATAATCTAGACTTAGTAATGATGCTGGCTGATGCTGGAGAAAATTATTTCGTATTAGAGGAGTTGTCGGAAGATGGTGTAAAACAGTTAATAAACGCAAAACTTGTTGGCAGCGTTCTATTAAATAAGCACCTCATTCTTAAATTTCCAAAGCGTGAAGCTCCACTTAAAATTGTTTGGTGTGCCGGAAAAATCTCGAAAAAACCAAAAAATATTATCATATACTCAATGATAAACTCAGGTTTGGCATCTTACATTGACGAATTGAATAGTCATTATGCTAATGTTCTGGAAGCATACTATTTACCAACGGGTTTAATTTCGCCATCTACTCGTGGCGACGAATATATCAAAATATCAGGTCAGGAAATCGGGAAAATGGCACAACATCCACAGATTATAGTCAACGCTGTTAAAAAAATTATTGATGGTGATATAAAACCAGGGATGATCGATATACAAAAAGGAATTCTGTAGCCAAAAAAAACCGCCCCGCATTCCTCCCGCACCCTCCTGCGGGGCGGAAACCCAAACCCCGCCGAATTTCAAAAACATTAGTCTCGGTTTTGCGAACCCTTCCTCCCGCAAAATAGTTTCGCAAAACCGAGTCCACCGAGTTGGCACTAGAATTCCGTCAGTTTCTCCTTTGGAGAAACCCGACCTCGCCCGCCACCACCATACCGAAAAAAGAAAATGGAAGTTGTGGCAAATCAAAAGAGAATGCGTGGTGGCGAGGCGAGGGCGGAACGGAACAGCAGAAGTGGAGGAACACGCTCCCAGCGTGTTCTGGAGCGGATGCTGAGCCGTGACGGAATTCGTATCGGAGCGTACGATTACATTTCACATCACCACGCACGCGGGGCGTGCGACATCATTACTCACCGATTTTGGAAATAGGTTCTAACTTGGTACAATAAATACACCAAGATACAACTCCGCTCGAACATTTTTTGAACGGAACTGACCGCCTCCGTTTCGCTCCGGCGGAACGCTCGGGCGCGGCGGAATTCCCCCCGCACCTCTTCGAGCCTGAAGGCTTATCAGAGCCTGAACGGCCCCCTTCCGCCGCGCCCCCGCTTTTCGCGCCGACGGGATTTGTATTTTGCTTCGCAAAATGCGCCGCAATAATTTGATTTAATCCTAAAAATTGCATATACTAAACTCGTGATAGTTAAACTAACGAATACCTACTAACTATCATAGTATAACTATACGAACTATGTCAAAGCAAGGTGGGACAATCGGCGAGAATATAAAGAAATACCGAAATAAGCTTGGTATTTCTCAAGATGTCCTCTCAAAGAGGGCAAACCTTGCTTTTCATACTATTGCCAAAATTGAAGCCGGAGCTACACTGAATCCGACCATTGAAACAGTCAAGAAAATCTCGGACGCGCTCGGCGTGTCGCTCGATGATTTGATGAAATAATTTTATGAAAATAGCATTTATCCATAGCGACAAAAAAATAGGAACCGGTGCACATTTCATCAACGATCTTATCGCTTCTAAATTGCGGGAAAAAGGAGCGGAAGTAGATAACTTTTATCCGCAATTTTTACTCACAGACACACCAATTCATTTCAAGGGTATCAACAACATTCTCTTTTTTTATTCACTATTGGAAAAACGCGAGGAGATACTGCGCCATGACATTATCCAGGGGACAACCTATACTCCGCTTGCCTTTCTTCGTTTTTCCAAACCAGTAGTGTCGCATTTCGGCTCAACCACTATTGGTTTTTTAAAAGCCGTGCCAAAAACAAATCATTTGGAAAACGGGTGCAGTGATGTTTTTTTCCGCTTAAAACAATTGGGAGTGATTCGTGAACTTAATATAAAAACACGCCGACCGCTCAACGACATCGCCTCCATTGAGCAGTATGCCGCTGAACGCGCTGATTATATTATTGCCACATCCGATATAGTAAAAAAGGATTTAATAAGCGTCGGAGTTGCGGCTGAAAAAATCGAAGTCATTTATAACGCAATTGAGGATTATTGGTTTGAAACGCCAAACAATAGTCCACTGACCGAACCAGCAATTGTTTTTCTTGGCAGAATTGGAGAGGATCCATTCACGCTGAAACTAAAAGGCGTTGACCGCCTCATCTGGCTTTTTGAGCGATTTCCTGAAGTTAAAAAGTTTTCAGTTGTAATGTCGAGAAATAAAAAGTTAGTGCAATGGATGAAAAACAATATTCCAAATCACTCCATTATTGCAAACGCGGTTAAAGATACTATTCCTTCTCTGCTCAATCAGCACACGGGAGGGATTGCGCTATTAACCTCGCGTTATGAAGGGTTTTCTCTTAGTTTGATCGAGACGATGTCGCAAGGACTTGTTCCGATAAGTTTTTCTGTAGGTATAGCTCCGGAAATTATTCGCAACGGCGAGAACGGTTTTGTTGTTCGCACAATTGAAGAAGCCGAAGAAAAAATAAAACTTTTACTGAACGATGCGGCTCTGAGACATCGTCTGGCATTAGCCGCCAGAGAAACCGCGAAGCAATTTAAGTCTGATACGATGATTGAAAAAATATTCGCGTTGTATAAGAGAATTTTAAAATAATAACTATGGAAAATACTTTTGAAAAAAATTTGAAGGACGGCGAGCCGGAAGCGAAGCCCCGCTGCCTGCCAGAAGCATTAAGGGCAGTGCCAAGCAAAAACATTTTCCTTTCCTTAATTGAAAAAAATTGGGAGTGGCGAGCGAAATCCGAAAATGCGAAGAAAATGTTTTTGCTTGGCACGCGAGCTTTGCGAGCGGCGGCGGGGCGGAGCGATTGGTTTCGTTCAGCAATTTTTGATAAAATGAGTTCGAGCCAAACTGTAAAGACACACCAAAATCTGACTTTCGGAATGGTTGGCAATAAAAAATTGGGGATAAGGTGGGGATAATTTAAACCGATTTTAGAGTCGGTTTTTTGATTTTACGGCTTATTTAAGCCGTTTTTTGTTTTTCTATTTTCCGGCGCCACTTAAATATCTGGTTTGACCCGATGTCTGTTTGTGGGGTATAATGTAATTGAAGTGGAAAACTGTGGATAAGTATGGGGATAATTCGATAAAATTGGGGATAACCAACATGCTTATTGGCGAATATCTGCACACAATTGATAACAAAAAGCGATTGGCGGTGCCGGCAAAACTTCGCGATAAGATCGGCAAAAAAGCCGTGATTACTCGCGGCCTGGATAATTGTCTTTTTCTCTATCCGTTAAAAGAGTGGGAAGCGTTGGCGGAGAAATTGAGCAAACTTCCCGTAGGCCAGGGCGATACGCGAAGCTTCATACGCTTGATGCTGGCGGGCGCTTCTGAGGTTGAAATGGACAGCTTGGGCAGAATTTTAATACCCGATTATTTAAAAAATTACGCTGAACTTAAAAAAGACATTGTTATTGCCGGTTTGTACAACCGTTTGGAAATCTGGGACAAAGAAAAATGGTCTTTATACAAAGAAAACGCCGGAAGAAACAGCGAGGAGATAGCGGAAAAATTGGGTGAATTGGGAGTATATTAAAATTTTCAATTTTCAGTATTGAATTTTCATTATGCATATTCCGGTTTTTCCAAAAGAAGTGTTGCAATATCTCGACCCCAAGCCCAACGAAAATTTTATTGACTGCACGATCGGCGAAGCCGGACACGCGATTGAAATTTTAAAAAAAACTTCGCCCGGCGGAAAATTGCTGGGAATTGATTTGAACGACGATTCTTTAAAAAGTTCGGAGTTTAAAATCAAAGAATCCGGCCTTGACGGAAAGCGGATCGTTTTGGCCAACGATAATTTCGCAAATTTAAAAAATATCGCGGAGAGATTTAATTTCAGGCCGGTTCAGGGGATTTTATTCGACCTCGGCATTTCTTCGGAAGAATTGGAAAAATCCGGCAGAGGATTTTCTTTTCTGAGGGACGAACCGCTTTTGATGACTCTCAGGAAAGACATAAAACCCGATGATTTGACCGCGGAAAAAATCGTCAACAATTTTCGGACGGAAGAGCTTGAAAAAATTTTTAAGGAATACGGAGAAGAAAGGTTCGCGGGAAGAATCGCCGCGCGAATCGCTGAAGAAAGAAAGAGAAAAAGAATTAAAACGACGGGAGAATTGGTTGAAATAATCAGGAAAGCCCTGCCGGCCAAATATAAGTACGGAAAAATCCATTTCGCCACGAGGACCTTTCAGGCGCTGAGAATCGCGACGAACGACGAACTGGCAAATTTGGAAAAAGCGCTTGTTCAGGCATTAAACGTTTTGTCTTTGAGGGGAAGATTGGCTGTCATATCTTTTCATTCTTTGGAAGACAGAATCGTCAAAAATTTTTTGAAAGAGCGGCAAAAGAATAATTCGGTGAAAATTTTGACCAAAAAGCCGGTTCGGCCAGGCGAGGAAGAAATTGCCGGCAATCCTCGCTCCCGCTCCGCGAAATTGAGAGCGGCCGAAAAAATAACGTAAACATGACATATTTAACGTTCGCAGAAAACAGCATAGCTCGCGCCGGGTCCGAACGGTTCATCCGTTCGGATCGCGTCAGGCCGGCCGTTTTGCGCGATAAAAAACAAATCGCGTTTTTGTCAGTTTTGGCAATCGCTTTAATCGCAATCCTGGCGGCTTTTAACCTTGTTTCGGCCAATTCAATGGTGAAACTGGGGTATGATCTGCGGGAAAGCGCGAAATTCAAGAGAACCGTTGAAGAAAAACAGAAAGAATTGGAAATCGCGGTTTCACGAATAAGGTCGGTTCAAAGTTTTGAATCGGTGATTCAATCCCGGGGACTCGCCAACGTCGAAAAAATAAGCTATATTAAAAGCGAGCAATCTTCGTTGGCTCACCGATAATTCGTTTATGGAAAATTCATTTGAGCATTATGCGTTTACAAAAGCGACCAGCAATTTGGAGAATCTATGCTTTAGCCGGCCTCTTTTTTTTAATTGAATTCACCATCGTCGCCCGTTTATTTTCGCTGCAAATTTTAAAACACGATTTTTACGTCGCTCAAGCCCTTGAACAGCGGCAATTCACGACAACGCTCGCTCCGAATCGCGGAGAAATTTTCAGCCGTGACAAATTCAACGAACTTTATCCTCTGGTTATAAACAAAAAATTTAACTTGCTTTTCGCCGTTCCGAAAGACGTTGAGGAGCCGCTTGAAACGGCCAAAAAATTGTCTCAAGCGGCGGGCTTGTCCGAGGATGAAGTTTTGAACGTTTTGAACAAAAAGAGCGACCCTTACGAACCGCTGAAGCATAAAATTGACGACGAACTGGCGCGGCGGATTGACGATTTGGATTTGAAGGGAGTCGGTTTCGCGCCGGAAATCGTCCGGTATTGGCCGGAACAAAATCTGGCTTCCCAGTTAACCGGTTATTTCGGATTTAAAAATGGGATTGAGAACGGACAGTACGGGCTTGAAGAATTTTACGAGCAGGAGCTGCGCGGTTCAAGCGGAACGTTTGAGGGCGAAAAAGACACCCAGGGATATTGGATCGCGGCCGGAGAAAGAAACGTGAGTCCGGCGAAAGACGGCGGCAATTTGATTTTAACGATTGATCGAAACATTCAGTTTAAGGCGGAGGAAAAATTGAAGGAAGCCGTTGAAAAACATCAGGCCGAAGGGGGCACGATTATAGTCATGGAGCCGAAGACCGGGAACATCCTGGCTTTGGCGAGCGTTCCGAATTTTAATCCGAACGAATATCAGAAAGCGGATGTCGGTCTATTCAAAAATCCGGCCGTGTCCAATTTGTTCGAACCGGGTTCCGTGTTTAAAGCGATAACCATGGCCGCGGGCTTGAACGAAGGAAAAGTTGAGCCGAACACCGTTTATGAAGATAAGGGCGAGGTCAGATTCGGGGGCTATGTCATTAAAAATTCGGACTACAAAGCGCATGGCGAGCAGACGATGACCCAGGTATTGGAAAAATCATTGAACACCGGCGCGATTTTCGTCCAAAATCAGTTGGGCAGGGAGCCGTTTAAAAATTATTTGAAGGAATTCGGGTTTAACGAAAAAACCGGAATTGACCTGATGGGGGAGATTAAAAGCGACATTTCAAATTTGGAAAAAAAGGGAGAGGCCAGAGACATAAATTTCGCCACCGCTTCTTTCGGTCAGGGAGTGGCCGTCACACCTATCGCTTTGCTCAGGGCCTTTGGCGCGCTGGCTAACGGAGGCAATCTGGTAAAGCCGCGCGTCGTTGATGAAATTGTCCGGGAGGGCGGCGATTCAAAGAAAATCGAGACGGTAACCGTTCGCAGGGTGATTTCCGAAGGTGCCGCGTCGCGGATTACGGCAATGCTGATCAGCGCCGTTCGGAACGGCTACGGCCGGCATGCCGGAGTGCCCGGATATTTCGTGGCAGGAAAAACCGGCACGGCTCAAGTTCCGGCTCCGGACAAAAAAGGTTATTCCGACAAAACCATTCATTCTTTCGTCGGTTTTGCACCGGCATGGAATCCGGCTTTCGTGATACTGGTTAAACTGGACAATCCGCAAGGCGTGCGTTTTGCCGAAACGTCGGCCGCTCCGGTTTTTAAAGAAGTGGCATCGTTTATCTTGAATTATTACGAGATTCCGCCCGATGAAAAATAATAACGCGATGCCAATATACGAATACATACTAATGATACTAATAGATACTGATACTAAATTTCCGCATTCGTATAATTAGTATCAATTCGTATATTAGTATCGATACATTTTATTAAATTTAGATTTTATGCGCGCATTACTTCAAAATATTCTCAGAATTTTAGCAACCTTCGTGCTAAAAAAATATCGTCCGTATGTAATCGCCGTGACGGGTAGCGTCGGAAAGACCTCGACAAAGGAGGCGATTTTTGCCGTTTCGAAATCCTTTGAACCAAAGACCAGAAGGAGTTTCGCCAATTATAATACTGAAATCGGAGTTCCCTTGACAATCTTGTCGGAAAAGGAAAAAATAAGGGGGTTTCGGAGCTGGTTAAAAGTTATTTTAAAAGGTTTGACGCTGCTGGCGCTACGGCTTGATTATCCGAAAATTTTGATATTGGAGATGGCGGCCGATCGGCCCGGAGACATCAAATATCTGACCGAATTCGTCAAGCCGAATGTCGGAGTGGTTACGGCAATCGGCGAAATTCCGGTTCACGTTGAATTTTTCAGCGGCCCCAAAGCCGTTGCCAGGGAAAAGGCGGTTTTGATAGAATCCGTAGCGCCTTCAGGACGTTCAATTTTGAATTATGACGACGAAGTCGTCCTGGAAATGAAGGAGAAAAGCAGGGCGCGGGTTTTGACTTTCGGTTTCAGCCCGGAAGCGGACGTTAAAGCGACGAATTATGAAATGCGGAGTCCGGCTTCCGGCGATCAAGCCGGGATCAGTTTTAAACTTGAATACGGCGGGAGTTTCGTGCCGGCGCGCCTTTACGACGTTTTCGGAAAGCAGGCGGTTTACGCGGTTTTGGCCGCGGCCTCCTGCGGCCTTGTTTTGGGAATGAATTTGGTTGAAATATCCGAGGCCTTGAAAAATTATCAATCGCCTCCGGGCAGAATGAGAATGATCAAAGGAATCAAAAACGCCTGGATTATTGACGACACTTACAACGCTTCGCCCCTCTCAACCATGGCCGCTCTTGAAGCGCTCCGTGCGATCGAGGGCAAACGAAAAATCGCGGTTTTGGGCGATATGCGCGAAATCGGAAAATACAGCGAGGAAGCCCATCAGACGATCGGCGAGAAAGCGGCGGAATTCGCTGATCTATTGTTTACGGTCGGGGAAAAAGCAAGGTTCATCAAATCCGCCGCGATTCAATACGGCTTGAGTGAGGAAAAAATTTTTCATTTTGATACGCAAGAAGAGGCCGGCCGGGCGCTTCAAAACGCGATCAAACAGGAGGACATTATTTTAATCAAAGGTTCGCGGGCGATGAAAATGGAAAAAATCGTTGAAGAAATCATGGCTGAGCCGCAGAGAGCCGGCGAATTATTGGTCAGATAACTTTCATTGAAAATTAGAAATTGAAAATTTTTTGAATTTGGCCCCTTCGTCTATCGGCTAGGACGCAGCCCTCTCAAGGCTGAAAGACGGGTTCGATTCCCGTAGGGGCCGCACCGCCAAAAACCGCTTTAAAGCGGTTTTTGTTTTATGGAGAACATTAGGGAAATTTGATATAATGACATCGTATGGAAACGGAAAAACCTTGGCATAATTTAAGCGTGGAACGGGTTTTAAAGCGGCTGGAAACGAGCGAAAACGGCCTAACCGAAAACGAGGCCGCGCGGCGACTGAAAGAGTTCGGCTTAAATAAATTGCCGGAAAAAAAGAGAAAAACCCGGCTTTTGATACTGCTCAACCAATTTAAAAGCCCGCTTGTGTATTTGCTTTTCGCCGCCTCAATTGTTTCTTTCATGTTCAGGAACATGGCGGACGGCTATTTTATTTTGGCGGCGGTCGGATTGACCGTGCTGTTTGGATGGATTCAAGAAGCGCGAGCCGAAGCCGCTCTTGAAAAATTAAAGCAACTGGTTCAATTGAAGGCCAAGGTTATGAGAGACGGGGAAGAAAAAGAAATTTTAGCCGAGCATCTGGTCCCGGGAGACGTTATTTTGCTGAACGAGGGTGACAAAATACAGGCCGACATCCGGCTTTTTGAATCAAAAAATCTGGAGGTGAACGAAGCGAATCTAACCGGCGAATCAATGCCGGTTTCGAAGTCCGAAGAGGTTTTGCCGGCGGAGAAAGCGCTTCCCGAAAGAAAGAACATGCTTTTTATGGCAACGGTAATCGTCCGCGGCCGGGGCAAGGGGATTGTCGTCGGAGCCGGATTGAACACGGAAATCGGAAAAATCGCCGGCGCCATTCAGGAAATTGGAGAGGAAGCGACGCCCTTGCAAAAAAAATTAAGTAAATTTTCCGTCGCTCTTTCTTTGATAATAGGAATTCTGGCGTTCGTGATTTTCGGTCTGGGGCTGGCGATCGGAATTTCGTTTTCCGAAATTTTCGCCACGGCCGTGGCCGTGGCGGTTGCCGCGATTCCCGAGGGTTTGATAGTTACCGTGACCGTCATTCTCGTTATCGGAATGAGGCGTTTGCTTAAAGAAAACGCACTCGTCCGTCAAATGGTGGCCGCCGAGACCCTTGGAGCGACTACCGTTATCTGCAGCGATAAAACAGGCACGATCACCGAAGGCGAAATGAAAGTGGCCGAAATTTACACCGAGGGCGACGGAGAAGAAAAGGAATTGACCTTAAAAATCGCGATGCTCGCGAGCGACGCGAGGGTTGAAAATCCGCAGGACAATTTTACCGATTGGCGCCTGACCGGGGACCCGACCGAAAAAGCGCTGATAGTGGCGGCTTTGGAAGCCGGTCTTGCCGGGGATTATCTGAAAAAAGAAAAAATGCTTTTGGATGAAATTCCGTTTGAGTCAGTAAACAAGTTCATGGCTCACCTTTATGACGGCAAAATCGGATTGGCGGGCGCGAAAGCGGCAATGAAAGAAAATCTGATTTTTATGAAAGGCGCGCCGGAAAAGATTTTGGCCTCAAGCGAACGTTTTTTGAAGGACGGCCATGAAAAAAAACTTGACCCCGAGGAATCGAGGCGGCTAAGAGGCGTTTACGAGGACTTCAGCAAACGCGGATTGCGGCTTTTGGCGGTCGGTTATAAATTGGCGGAAGGCCGCCGGACCAAATTTTTAGAGATTGCCGAGCCGTTATCCGGATTGACGCTGGTCGGATTCATCGGTTTGAAAGATCCAATTCGCCAGAACGTAAAAGAATCGCTTGAGTTGGTAAGAAAGGCGGGGGTGAAGGTGATAATGATTACCGGCGACAATAAATTGACGGCCAAAACAATTGCCGAAGAATTGGGGTTTTCGGTCGCCTTGTCAAACATTCTTGAAGGGGAGGAATTGGAGAGAATGTCCGATGAAGAACTCAAAAGGCGGGTTCAGGACATTTTGATTTACGCCAGAGTTTCTCCTTCCGATAAATTAAGAATTGTAACGGCGTTAAAAAATAAGGGGGAAATAGTGGCAATGACCGGCGACGGCGTCAACGACGCGCCGGCCATAAAGCGGGCGGACATTGGCGTGGCCGTAGGAAGCGCGTCTGAGGTGACCAAAGAGGTTTCGGATATGATTATTTTGGACAATAATTTTAAAACCATTGTCATCGCGATTGAAGAGGGAAGGGGAATTTTTGACAATATAAAAAAAGTCGTGCTTTATTTACTTTCCGACAGTTTTTCGGAAGTTTTTTTGATTGTCGCGAGCTTGCTGGCCGGTTTTCCTTTGCCGATTTTGCCGGTTCAGATATTATGGATTAACTTGGTTGAAGACAGCTTGCCTTCTTTCGCGCTGGCTTTTGAGCCGAAGGAAAAAGAAGCGATGAACGAGCCGCCTCGCAAGGCCGACGCTCCGCTCTTTGACGCGGAGATGAAATCCGTCGTGTTTGCAGTGAGCGTCATCAGCGTTATAATGCTTTTGGCGTTATTTTACTGGGCAATGCAGATATACGATGATATTAGTTATGTTAGAACGCTTGTTTTTGCCGGGTTGGGCATCAATACTTTATTTTATGTGTTCGCGCTCAAAAGTTTGAGAAAATCAGTATTTCACATGGATTTTTTCTCAAACAAATATCTCCTTGCCGCGGTGGGAATCGGGCTGATCATGCTCGCACTGCCTTTGTACGTGCCGTTTTTGCAGAACGTATTGCGCGTTCAGCCGCTCGGCGTCGCGGAATGGGGAATAATTTCTGGAATCGGAGTCGTCAGCGTGCTTGCGATTGAAGTAATAAAGTGGACATTCAGAAAAATGCGCGTCGAAACAATTCTCAAGTCCTGATAAAAACACATGCTTTTGTCTTATTTTCTCATCTTACTCATATCGTTTTTTATCCTCGTCAAAAGCGGTTCGTTGCTCGTGAGAACGCTTTTTCTAATATCGCGCTTTTTGGGAATAGGCGAGTTTACCTTGGCGTTTATTTTAATGTCGTTCGCAACCTCGCTGCCGGAATTGTTTGTGGGCATAGAGTCGGCGCTGTCTGCCAAACCAACGCTTTCTTTGGGCAACATTTTGGGAGCAAATATCATTAATATGACATTAGCACTCGGCTTTGTGACAGCCATCAGCGGGGGTTTTGCGTTAAAAAGCGAAACGGCGAAGAGAGACATCTGGTCTATTTGGCTGATTTCAATTTTACCGATTATATTGCTTACGGATTTAACGCTTTCAAGAATCGACGGGATTATTTTGCTTATCGTTTTTTTCTTCTACGCGCGCCATCTTTTAAAAGAGAAGGTTTACGCCGCGCTGAATAATGTTAATCAGAACGCCGTCACGTTTAAACTATTTATCAAAGATGTTTTTCTCTTTATTTTTGGAATAATTCTTCTGTTCGCAAGTTCCTGGGCCGTAGTTTTTTCCGCTTCACAAATCGCGTCGCAATTAGCCCTGCCATTGTTTGTGGTCGGGATTTTTTTGCTCGCGTTCGGCACCACATTGCCGGAAACGGTCTTCGGCCTCCGCTCAATCCTCACAAAGCACGAGGACATGGCGTTGGGAAACGTCCTGGGAAGCGTTGCCGTCAATTCAACGTTCATTTTAGGAATAGTCAGCCTTATACATCCTATTCAGGTCCAGGACGCCCCTTCGTTTTTGTGTGCTTCTCTTTTTATGATTTTCGCCTTTTTGCCGCTCATTTTTCTCATCAGAACAAGAGAGCGGCTGACCATGTCCCACGGCTTGCTTTTAATGTTTTTTTATGTCATTTTTGTTATTGGAGAAATCATAATCAAAAGCGCGATTTAATATGCCAAAGCTAATCCACGCCGCCGACGTTCATTTGGGCGCGAAGTTTCTGAGCTTCGGGGAAAAAGCGAACCAACAGCGGGAACAATTAAAAAAAACGTTTGAGAATATTATCAACAAGGCCGTTGAGGAAAAGGCCGATTTTCTTTTGATTGCCGGCGATTTGTTCGACGCCAACAGGGTTCATCAAAGTCTGGTTGATTTTGTGAAGACGCAATTTAAAAAATTAAAAGAAAACGATATTCAGGCAGTCATCATTCCTGGCACTCACGATTGCCTTTCGCCCGACTCTGTTTATTTAAGAGAGGGTTTCGCGAAGGAATTTCCGAACGTTCACGTATTTAACGATCCGGCCGTTAATTTTAAAATTTTTGAAGAATTTGATTTGACAATTTGGGCCAAACCGAATGTTTCCAACAAATCAACCAAAAGTCCCGTCGTCAAACTGGAGCCAAAAGACAAAAAAACCAAGTACAATATTTTGATGGCGCACGGGAGCTTGCAAATTCCGG
>MEYT01000008.1 GCA_001774105.1 Candidatus Azambacteria bacterium RIFCSPLOWO2_01_FULL_46_26
GGTAACTTCCGGCCAGTCAATCGTATTTTATCAGGGTGAAGAAATGCTCGGCGGGGGAGTGATTGCAAGTTATTGAATAATAACGCGAAATAGTGGACAAGTTTTTTTATTTTTAGTAAGCTGGAGTCAGCGCATTAACAATTTGTAAAAAAGGAGAGGCGAGTGGATCGATTGGTGGATCGATTGGTGGATCGATTATGGGGGTGGCTGTCGGATGAACCGGAGACTTGGCAATCAATCGCCGGGTTTATCGTCAATATCGTCGCCGTAAGTCTTTGCTGGAGTCTCGGGATGGTCACTGTTTTGAATTTTTTGGGCATACGCGTGGTGGCTCAAGGCGCGCAGGAAATTATTCCGGCCGTGACCGGTTGGCCGATTTGGATTATTGTTTTGTTTACATTGTTTATTCTGGCGTTCGTGGAAGAAGTTCTTTTTCGCTTTCCTTTATTTTTTGTCGCTCTCATCGTCTTTGGAAAAAAATGGCCATTGAGCGTTAATTTGTGGAGCATCGTGATTTTATCCGCGATTTTCGGCTATCTGCACGGAAATTGGATTAACATATTTATTCAAGGGGTGATCGGCGTATTTCTGAGTTTCGCGTTTTTAAAGGGAGGCGCGTTGGCTTTGCGTCCGGGAAAGGGGCTTTTAATTTCAACCACCGCTCATTTTTTATATAATGCCGCGGTTATGGTTTTACCTTTTATCCTCTAAAATGCCGCTAAAATCGCTCTAATACGGGCGGTTTTTTAATTTGCCGCAATCGCGGTTTTGCGGTAAAATACAAGTGTAGATGACCTCGCAACAAATTCGCCAAAAATTCCTGGAATTTTTTGAAAAAAGAGGGCATGCGATCGTGCCTTCTTCTTCGCTTTTGCCCGATGACAAGTCGGTGCTTTTGACGACCGCCGGGATGCAGCAGTTTAAGCCGCATTTTATCGGGCAGGCCGATCCTGTTCATGATTTCGGGTCGCGAAACACCGCTTCAATCCAAAAATGTTTCCGCACCTCGGACATTGACGAGGTCGGGGATGAATCGCACCTTACGTTTTTTGAGATGCTCGGCAATTTTTCGTTCGGAGGATATTTTAAAAAAGAAGCGATAGAATACGCGCGCGAGTTTATTGTTAAGGAGCTCGGATTGAAGATTGATTACGTGAGCGTGTTTGAGGGCGACTCTGAAGTGCCCGCGGATATCGAGTCCGAGCGGATTTGGAAATCGCTCGGCGTTCACGATGTGAGAAAATTCGGGCGCGAGGATAATTTTTGGGGACCCACGGGAAATGAAGGTCCCTGCGGTCCCACTACCGAGATATACATTAACGGCGTAGAGGTTTGGAATCTTGTGTTTAACGAGTATTATTGTTTGCCGGACAAATCGCTTAAAAAACTTGAGAGGCCGGGAGTTGATACGGGAATGGGTCTTGAGCGGCTGGCGGCGGCGGCGCAGGGCATGCCGACGATTTTTGAAACGGACTTGTTTGCCCCGATTAAGGACGCCCTAAAAGTTCTTTCCCCGGGAAAGGATTTGGGCGAGAGAGAAATAAGACACGTAAGAATTATCGCCGACCATATTAAGGGAGCGATCTTTTTGATTTCCGACGGCGTCGTTCCTTCAAACGTTGAGGCCGGTTATGTGTTGCGAAGGGTCTTGCGAAAATTGATTCGTTACGCGAAATTGCTGGAATTGCCCGGCGATTGGTTCACGGTGATTTTTACCGAGGTCGCGGAAATTTACGGCGCCGCGTATCCTAAGTTGGAAAATTACCGGAACGAGATTCTGACCGCAATTAAAAATGAAGAAGAAAAATTCGCCAAAGCGCTTGAAAAGGGGACGAAAGAATTTGAAAAGCTCGCGGAAAAAGCGAAAGCCGCTCCGCGAGATCCGGAGCATTTGGAAATTTCCGGCGCCGATGCTTTCGCGCTTTTTGAAACTTACGGATTTCCGCTGGAGTTGACGGGTGAAATGGCGGCGGAAAAAGGAATTGCCGTTGACGAGGAAAGTTTCCGGCGGGAATTTAAAAAACATCAGGAAATTTCCCGCGCGGGCACGGAAAAAAAATTCGGAGGACACGGATTGTCCGTGGAAGCCGGAGAGCTAAGGGCGGCGACTCCGGAAGAATTGCTGAAAGTGACGCGGTTGCATACCGCGACCCATCTTTTGCATCAGGCGTTGAGGGAAATACTCGGCTCTCACGTCAAACAAATGGGTTCGGATATTACGCCGGAACGCCTGCGTTTTGATTTTGCTCATCCGCAAAAAATGACGGATGAGGAAAAGAAGCGGGTTGAGGATTTGGTGAACGAAAAGATTAAAGAGGATTTGCCGGTGCTGATGGAGGAGATGAATTTTGAAGAGGCGATAAAGCAAGGGGCGTTGGCGTTTTTCAAGGAAAAATACCCCGAACGGGTTAAGGTGTACAGCGCGGGCAATTTCTCAAAAGAGGTGTGCGGCGGTCCGCACGTTTCGCGAACCGGGGAGATAGGAAAATTCAGGATTGCCAAAGAGGAATCCTCTTCCGCGGGGGTAAGAAGAATAAAAGCAATGGTCGAAACGATAGTTTAGACCATTGCCCATTTTATGCTATTCTCCAAAATTTTCGGTCGTGGTATAATAAAAGAAGAGCGATTTCTGGTCTTGGACATCGGAAGCCAGACGATTAAAGCCATTCTTTTTTCGGTTTCCAAAGGGAGAGGAAGAATCATCGGCGCGGCCAAAGTCGTTCGGCGCGAAGCAAAACCGGGAGAAGAAATTTTAAGCGATCCGGCGGAATTGATTTTAAATTGCGGCCGGGCGATCCGGCTCGCGGCCGGCGAATTGTCGGCGGACGTCAGAACAATCATCGGCGTGAGCGGCGCGGCGCTGAGAGGCGAGGTCACGAAGATGAGTTTCGTCAGGGAAGACCAAAGAACGAAAATAGATCTTCTTGAAATAAAGAACGTTCTTCAAAAAATTCAATGGCGCGCTTATGAAAAAATCAAACGCAAGCTGAGTTTGGAAGCGGGGTATCCGGAAAGCGAAATTCGTTTGATAGGCGCTTGGGCGGAACGGGTCGGCATCGACGGCTATCCGGTGAGTGAGCCGCTCGGAATGCAGGGCAAAGAGATAACTTTAAGCATTTTTAACACTTACATTTCTCAGGGCAATTTGGACGTCATTGAAAAGATCGGTCGGGAACTGAATTTAAAAATTTTTCACGTCGCTTCCGAAGCGTACGCGCTGGCCAAATCTTTAAAACCGCAAATTTTTTCCGAACATGAAGGAGCCGTTCTGCTTGATGTCGGCGCCGGCCTGACCGCCGTGAGCTTAATCCGCCGCGGGTTTTACGAGGGCACGAAAATTTTTTCTTTGGGCGGAGCGAATTTCACGAAAAAAATAGCCGCGGAATTGGGCATCGGTTTTTGGGAGGCGGAAGAAATCAAATTGAAATACTCGCGCGGACTGCTGAGTTCCGGCGTTTCTCAAAAAATCGCGAGAATCTTTGAATCGGACATGGCGGTTTTGGGAGGGGGGGCGGAGATGGCTTTGGCCGAGTTTTCCCAGACGGACGTTTTTCCTCCCGACATATTCATTCTCGGCGGATGCGGACAGCTTCGCGGTTTGGAAAAATATTTAAAAAATTATAACTGGAATCAATATCTGCCGTTCGGAGAGCCGCCTCGAATCAGAATGCTCGGAATTGAGGATTTCGACAATCTTGAGGACATGTCTTCATATTTGAAAGGGCCGGAGGATTTGCCGGCCGCCGGCTTGGCCGGTCTGGCTTTAAAACTGCTCGGCGAAGAAGACATTTTAAACAGAACCCTTCGCCGAATCTTAAGAATAATGCAATTTTCTTAAAGGGCTTTGTCCCCGCTTAGCGGGGGTTACAAAACCTTTACCCCGCCAAGGCGGGGTGCTCAATTTTAACACCAAAAATTGTTCTCAGCCCAGGGCTGATTCAATTTTCGGATAAAAATGGCATGTCCCATAAAACAATTTACATAGAAATTGACGAAGAAATCACTTCAATCATTGATCGGATCGCCGAAAGTGAGGCCGATGGTTTGACGTTGGCGGTTCCGAAGGGGGCGAAGCTGTTTCAAAGCGTCGTCAACCTGAAATTTTTGAAAAGGGAAGCGGAGGCACTCGGTAAAAAAGTCGTCTTGGTCACTTCGGACGCGCCGGCCGCGGCGCTTGCGGAACAAATCGGCCTGGCCGTCAAAGAAAAACTTGAATTCGGGGAAGACATTGAGCCGCCTTTAAGCGGCTGGCCCAAAGAGCGGGAATATAAACGCCCGCCTCTCAAGGTTTACGACATTATCGGACCGGGAGGCGCGATGCTGAAAAACGTTCCGTCAAGGCCCAAAAAGAAAGCCGCGGAAGAGGAGGAAGTTAAAATTTCCATTACTCGTCCTGAGGCGGTAATTGAACAAAAAATCGAAAAGGAGGAAAAAACGGAAGAAAAAGGCGGAGTTGTCGAAGAAAAAGTTCCCCGAAAAACGAGAAAACTTGAAGAAGAATTTTTGGCCGGAATTGAGGAGGCGCCTTACGCGGCGGATGAAGAAGCGGCGGCAAGGGCCGAAGAGGAAGGAGAAAAAATGAAAGCGGCCAAGAGATTCAAAATCCCGTCTTTTGGGAACTTGTTGTTAAAATTATCTCATTTATGGCGTCCTAAACCGGCGGCTGAAATTGAAGAAATGGAGAAGCCGACCGTGATCGCCGTTAAACGGCCGGCGTTTCAATCTTCCAAAATTTTGATTCTTTTCATCGCGGTTTCTTTGGCCGTTATTTCGGCGTCGCTGTATTACATTTTACCGGTTGCCAAAATCGTCATTGTCCCCAAAAAAGACAAAATAAGTTCCGAGTCGGTCGTTATTATCGATAAAAACATTCCTCAAATCAGCGGCGACAGAATTCCCGGGCAGATCGTTCAAATGGAAGAATCTTTGAGCCGGGAATTTTCCGCGTCCGGCAAGACAAGCGCTGCTCAAAAAGCCAAGGGTATAATTACGGTTTATAACGCTTTTGGTCCCAATCCCCAGACACTCGTCGCGACGACGCGATTCCTTTCGGAAACCGAAAAATTATTTCGGCTGGATAAAACCGTGACCGTGCCGGGGGCCAAAGTCGTCGACGGCAAAATAACTCCGAGCTCGATAGACGTTCAAGTTACGGCTGGAGAGCCCGGCGAGGATTTCAGCATCGGACCGTCGGATTTCACGATTCCGGGTTTTCAGGGAACGCCCAAATACGCCGCCTTTTATGGCAAGTCGGGCGCGGCGATGGCCGGTGGCTCAAGCGGGGCGGCGCAAATCGTGACTAAAGACGACATCGCTAAAGCAAAAGAGGAAATCCGCAAAGAGTTGGAGAACCGGATCCGCGAAGAATTGCTGGGCAAGATTCCGTCCGGTTTGAAATTCATTGAAGATGCCGTCGAACAAAAAGTGAACGAAATGACCGCGAACGTTGAAGCCGGAGAAAGCGCGGAAAAATTTGAAATAAAAGGCAAAATAACGCTCAAGGCCTTGCTGTTCAAAGAGTCGGATATTGACATTTGGATTGATCAAAACGTCAGTTCGCAAATTCAGGCCGGATACGCCCCGACTTCCGGGACGAGAGCCGTCACTTACGGAAAGCCGGAATTAAATCTGGCCCAAGGCACGATGAAGCTGCCTTTTAAGATTGAGCAGGAGATTGCCGGCAAGATTGAAGTTGAAGCGTTCAAAGAGCGGATCTCCGGCAAGGACGAGAATCAAATCCGCCAAATCATAATGCAGGAGCCGGGGATTGAAACCGCCTCCGTCACTTTCTGGCCGTTTTGGGTTTCCAAAGCGCCGGCTTCAAGCAATAGAATTCAGGTTTTAATACAAAATCTTTAATTACGGCGTCGATACAATGAGCGGGTGTGCCAAAGGACTTGACACATCTGTTTTATTTATTTAAGATTATCTTTATGCAAAAGGAAACCATAAGGAAAGAAGGGGTTGTTGTGGAAGCATTGCCTAACGCGACTTTTAAAGTAAAACTTGATGACGGAAGCGAGATATTGGCGCATCTTGCCGGGCGCTTAAGATTGCATTTTATCCGCGTTTTGCCCGGCGATCGAGTGACTCTTGAATTTTCTCCTTATGATTTGACGCGAGGAAGGATCGTGCGGAGAGGATAAAAAAAATATTAACACATGAAAGTTCGAAGCTCGGTTAAAAAAATTTGCGCTAAATGCAAGATAGTCCGCCGCAAAGGCCGGCTTTATGTTATTTGCGCCAATCCCAAGCACAAACAAAGGCAGGGATAAAATCATTATGGCAAGAATCGCGGGGATTGACATCCCGGACAATAAAAGAGTCGTAATTTCTTTGACCTATATTTACGGAATAGGGCGAATTTCGGCCGCTAAAATTTTAAAACAAGCGAACGTGTCCGAAGAGGTGCGGGTAAATAAGCTGACGGCCGACCAGCTGAACGCGATTCGGCAGATCGTGGAAAAAAATTATAAGATTGAAGGGGATTTAAGGCGCGAGATCGGGATGAACATCAAGCGGCTCAAAGAGATCATTTGCTACAGAGGAATGAGGCACGGCAGAAGATTGCCCGTCAGAGGACAGCGGACAAAAACGAATTCCAGAACCGTCCGTGGAAACGTCAGAAAAACGGCCGGTTCGGGCAAGAGGAAATTGGAGAAGACATAACGCGATGCCAATATACGAATGCATACTAATGATACGAATAAATACTAATACTAAATTTCCGCATTCGTATAATTAGTATCAATTCGTATATTAGCATCGATATATTATTATGGGAAAAAAGAAAGTCGCTCAAAAAATTGAAGAAACGCCCGCGGAGGAGAGAAAAGCCCCGGCCGAAAAGGCTGAGGTGAAAATTTCCGCGAAAGGAAAAAAAATCCCCAAAGGCAACGTTTACATTCAGGCAACCTACAACAATACGATCATCACCATTTGTGATTTGAACGGGAACGTTTTGGCGTGGGCAAGCTCCGGAAACCTGGGATTTAAAGGGCCCAGAAAAGCCACGCCTTTCGCCGCCTCAAAAGTCGCCGAAACGGTTATTGAAAAGGTCAGAAAAGTAGGTATGGAAGACGTGTCCGTTTTCGTTAGAGGAATAGGCAGCGGGAGAGAATCGGCCATCCGTTCAATCGCCAGCCGCGGCCTAAACATAGTTTTTATTAAAGACATGACGCCGGTTCCGCATAACGGCTGTCGTTCCAAAAAAGTGAGGAGGGTATAAACATTATGATTGATTCAAAGTGCAAACAATGCCGAGCGGTCGGCGAAAAACTTTTTCTTAAGGGCGAGCGCTGTTTTACTCCAAAATGCGCTTTTATCAGGCGTTCTTATCGGCCCGGAGTTCACGGCCAGGCCAGACGGCGCGCGCTTTCGGAATTTGCTTTGGGGCTTCTTGAAAAGCAGAAAGTCAAAAGAACTTACGGCGTAAGGGAGAGGCAGTTCAAAAATTATTTTGAAGCGGCTTCGTTAAAGAAACCGAGCAAGGTTTCGGCTTTGAAGCCGGCCGATTTGCTTTTGGCCGGACTGGAAAAAAGATTGGACAACGTGGTTTACCGTCTCGGTTTCGCGTTTTCAAGAAGCGTTGGCAGACAGCTTGTTTCCCACGGCCACTTTTTTGTCAACGGCCGGAGGGTGAGCGTGCCGTCGTATGAAGTCAGAGTCGGAGACGCGATAACCGTCAGGCCGCAAAGCGCCAAAATGAAGATTTTCGGCGATTTGAAAGAAAGTTTGAAAAAGCATAAAGCGCCGGCATGGCTTATTATGGACGCGAAAAATTTTGAAGGCAAAATCAAAACCGAGCCGACTCCGGAAGAAATAGGATCGCCTTTCAACGTTTCTTTAATCATTGATCATTATTCGCGATAAAATAAATAAATAAATAATAATATGCAAATTTCATTACCGTCCCCGGCCAAAGTAACAGAACAAGAAACAAATCGCGCCACTTTCAAAATAGAAGGGTTGTATCCCGGCTACGGTTTAACTTTGGGCAACGCGTTGCGCCGGGTGCTTTTATCTTCCCTGCCCGGATCGGCCGTGACTTTGGTAAAGATAAAAGGAGTGGATCATGAATTTTCCACCATTCCTTACGTCATTGAAGATGTCGTTGAAATAATTTTGAATTTAAAACAACTGAGATTTAAAATGTACTCGGAAGAGCCGCAAATTCTGCATTTGAAAGCAAGCGGCGAGAAAGACGTAACGGCCGAAGACATAAAATGTCCTTCTCAGGTTGAATTGGTGAGTCCAGAAGTGCACATAGCCACCTTAACCGACAAAAAGGCCGGTTTGGAGATGGAAATTCAAATAGAGCGCGGGCTTGGTTACGTGCCGGTGGAGCAGCGCAAAAAGGAAAAACTGGAGATCGGGGCGGTTGCCGTTGACGCCATATTTACTCCGATTAGAAAAGTCAATTATGAAGTTGAAAACATGCGCGTTGGCGACAGAACGGACTATAACCGGCTGATTTTGGACATTGAAACCGACGGCACCATCACTCCGCTGGAGGCCTTTGAGCGGACGGCGCAGATTTTGGTTGAGCAATTTAAAGTATTCGCCGGCGAGCCCGGCAAGGAAGAAGCGGGCGAAAAGGAAAAAAAGGCGGAAAAAACAAAAGCCAAGAAGACGACCAAAAAGAAATAAGTAAAGGGCTTGCCCCAAATTTTCAAGCCGCAAGGCGTAGAAAATTTGGCGGGCAAACCTTTATCCCGAGCGCAGCGAGGGATCTCTGAGATTGCGAGGCCGCCTGCGGCGGCCTCGCAATGACAAATATTTATATGCGGCATTTAAACAAAAATCGAAAATTCGGACGAAAGAGAAATCAACGAAAGGCCTTGTTAAAAAATTTGATGGCCGCTTTAATCCTGCGCGAAAAAATAACCACCACCGAAGAAAAAGCGAAAGAAATAAGGCCGTTAATCGAAAAGTCAATCACCTTGGCGAAAAAGCAGGATTTGGCCACCTATCGGGAACTTTTGAAGCGATTTCCGAAAGCCGCGGCGGTGAAGCTCTTTAAGGACACGGCCATCCGTTATCAAAGCCGGCCTGGCGGTTACATCCGGATTATTAAGACCGACCCTCGCGTCAAAGATGCCGCGAAAATGGCCGTCATTGAATTGGTCAAATAATATGAAAGGAACTGAATTTAAACAATACACCATAGACGCAAGCGGGAAAATACTCGGGCGATTGGCAACCGAAGTGGCTTTGCTTTTGAGGGGCAAGAACAAAGCGGAATTCGTTCCTTATCGCGAAGCAAACGTTAAAATTATCGTGGTTAACGTTGAAAAAATCAAAGTCAGCGGCAAAAAATTTGAAGAAAAAAAATACATTCACCACACGCTTTACCCGGGAGGAATCAAAACCGTTCTCTATAAGGACCTGTTTAAAAAGAATCCGTCCGAGGTTTTGCGCAGAGCGGTTTACGGGATGTTGCCGAAAAACAAATTGCGCGATCAAATAATTAAGCGGTTGGAAATAAAGTAAAGATTAAATAATTATTATGACGGAAGAAATTAAAGAAACAACGGAAGAAATTAAGCCGAAAGCGTCCGCGAAAAGAACCGCCAAAAAAGCGGCTGTTTCCGCCGCTCCCCCGAAACCGGAAAAATACTATGAGGCCGTCGGCCGCCGGAAAACCGCCATTGCCAGAGTTCGGCTTTTTACCAAAGGAACGGGCATTTCGGTAAACGACAAGCCCTATGACGAATATTTCCCTTTAGTTGAGCTTCAAAAGATCGCCGAAGCGCCCCTAAGAAAAATGAAGGTGTCGGATAAATTCAAAGTTTCCGTAAAAGTTTTGGGAGGCGGTTCGCGCGGACAGGCGGAAGCGACCCGGCACGGCATCAGCCGCGTTCTGGTCAAATTTAACGAAGATTTTCGCAAGCGTCTTAAAAAAGCCGGCTTTTTGACCCGCGATCCGAGGGAAAAAGAGAGAAAGAAATACGGGCTTAAGGGCGCGCGCCGCGCTCCGCAATGGAGCAAGAGATAAGACGAGCTTCATAATCAAAAAACATCCGGAATTTTTCGGATGTTTTTTAATGCCCCGTTACTTTAGCGAAACGCCATAAAAATTTTTATTCTCGCTAAAATAGATTTCGTCCGTTTTAGAATCATAACGGAATTCAGGGCTCTTTATTTTGATGAAATCAACGGTATTTCTTTGATCCCTGTCGTCAAGTTCGGCAATCTTTACGATATTTTCGGAATCGGCCGGGATTGAAAAGATAACATGTTCGGAATCGGACAGCCATGATACCTGCCCGATTTTTTGAGAAAGACGGGTGATGAGATTAAGTTCGCCCGATTTTTTTTGCGGCTGTCCCAAAATGTCGCTTAAAAAATAAACCCAAAGTTCATTCTCGCTTGAATAAAGAAGCTTTTGCTCGTCCGGCGAAAATTCGGCGCTTCGCGCTCTCTCGGCCAATTTTTGAAATGATCTATTTTGTTCGTTGAGAAGATAAAGATTGCCGCTTGCCCCGAGCGAAGTCGAAGGGCTTGCCCCGAGCGAAGTCGAAGGGCTTGCCCCGAGCGAAGTCGAGGGGTTTTCAATGACAGCTATTTTTTGTTTCGGGGAAATTATTAGGCGGTAAGAAAAATTTTTAGGCCAATCGGGGGTCGTTTCAAATGACGGAACCGGAGAGAAAGTCACTTGCTCTTTTTTTTCTTGGTTGGCGTCCGTTCGCCAGAGTTGTCCGTTTTTTGAGTCAAGGTAATAAACGGAATTTTCAATCGTCCCGACGGCAAGCGCGTCTTTGATTTCGGGCGGCGTTTTCTTCGAGTCCGCCGGAAAGGCTTCTTCGTCCGCGATTGTTTCCCGCGGCGGCTCAAGCGGAATGAGAAGAATGTGTTTTGCTTCCGTGACAAGTCCGGGTTCGACTTTCAACGTTTTTTGCCAGGATTGAAAGCCGTCCTTTTCCGCTTTGACCGAGTATTCTTTGACCTTTAAATTTTTAATCAGGAAATCGCCGGAAAGCCAGCCGGTCTCTTTTTCAAATTCGCCGTTTATGAAAATTTTTGCTTTGACCGGGTTTGTTTTTAAAAATATCGCGCCGGTTTTGCTAAACGTCTTTTTGTCAAAGTCAAAATAATAGCCCTGAGAATAAAGAATAATCAACGGCGTGCCGACGGCAAACAGCAGCAGAAAAGTAAAAAACAATATTTTTCGGGTTCGGCTCGTCATGCCTTAATTTTATGCTTTCTCGCGGCGATTTGCAATTTGTAATAAATTTGATTATGATGAAGGTAAAAAATATGGCAAATCTGGGCAAGGATAAAGCGGAAAAATTTTTAATTCAAGGCGGGCGGATTTTAAGCGGCGAGATAGAGGTCAGGGGAGCAAAAAACGCCGCCACGCCGATTTTGGCGGCTTCTTTGCTGACCCAGGAGGAGTGCTTTATCGACAATTTGCCGTTGATAGAAGACGTCTTCAGGATGATTGAAGTTTTGAAGAGCTTGGGAGCGGAAATCCGCTGGATCGGGCCGCGGTGTCTGAAAATCAGGGCTAAAAACGTAAATCCGTCAAAGATGAATTTTGATTTGGTTTCACGGCTTCGTTCCTCGGTTTTGCTGATGGGCGCTCTTATCGGAAGGCGCGGCCTTCCTGCGCAGGCAGGCGTTTCTTTTAAAATTGCCAAACCGGGCGGCTGTCAATTGGGGACAAGAATCTTGGATCCTCATTTGGACGGTTTCAGCCGGCTCGGCGTCAGGATTAAAAAGGACGACGGTTTTTATGAAATAGACGCGAAGGGCTTGAAAGGCGGGGAGATCGTGATGTCGGAATTCAGCGTGACCGCGACCGAGAATTTGGTTCTGGCGGCGGTCTCGGCTCCCGGGCGAACCGTGATTAAATGCGCGGCCGCCGAGCCGTACGTGCAGGATTTGTGTCATTTTCTCAAAAAAATGGGCGCCAAAATAGAAGGCATCGGCACCCACACGCTTGTTATTGAAGGAAAAAAATTGCGCGGCGCGAGCCATCGGATCATTCCGGATCCGATTGAAATGGGAACTTTCATTTCCCTTGCCGGCGCTTCAAAATCCGAGCTCACCGTTAAAAACGTCGTGCCTCAATTCATTGAACTTGAATTACTTAAATTTAAAGAAGCGGGATTGAATTTCAAAATTTTAAACAAAAGAGTTTTACCGGCCGGCTGGGGATATCAGATCGGGGATTTGAAAGTTTCAGGGCCTTTTAAAATAAAAGCCGTGAAAAAGGTTCATAATATGCCTTATCCCGGTTTTGCCGCGGATTCGATCCCTACGTTCGCTTTGTTGATGACTCAGGCCAAAGGAGTCAGTTTGATTCACGATTGGATGTACGAGGCGCGGCTGAAGTACGTTGACGAACTCCAGCGTCTCGGAGCGAACGCTTTCGTCTGCGATCCGCATCGGGCTTTAATCACCGGCCCGACGGCGCTTGAAGGCAAGGAGATAACCAGTTTTGACTTGCGAACCGGAGCGACCTTGATTTTAGCCGGCCTTATTGCAAAAGGCGAGACAATCATTAATAATGCTTATCAGGTGGACAGGGGATACGAAAGAATAGAAGAACGATTGCAGAAGATAGGAGCAAACATTAAAAGAGTCAGCTTGTAACCTAACACCTATAACCTAAAACCTAAACTATGTTTTTGCGAAAAATAGGAGTTGATCTTGGTACTGCCAACACATTGGTTTATGTCCCTAAAAAAGGGGTGATTCTTAACGAGCCCTCGGTGGTGGCCATTTCTCTGGTGGAGAACAGGATTTTAGCCGTGGGGAACGACGCCAAAGAAATGATCGGACGTACGCCGGACACGATTGTGGCTTCCCGCCCGATGAAGGACGGGGTTATTGCCGATTACCGGATCACCGAGGCGATGCTGCGATATTTCATAAACAAAGCCGGAGGCCGCCTCAGGTTTTTCAGGCCGGAAGTGATGGTTTCCGTGCCGGCCGGAATCACTTCAACCGAACGCCGGGCGGTGGTTGACGCGACGATTCAAGCCGGGGCCAAGGCGGCTTATGTCGTCAAACAGCCGGTTTTGGCCGCGATCGGCGCCGGAATTCCGATAAATTCTCCTTCCGGCAACATGATAATAGACATCGGCGGCGGAACGGCTCAGGTTGCCGTGATTTCTCTCGGCGGAATCGTCGGCGCGACTTCGGTCCGGGTGGCGGGCGACAAGATTGACCAGGCGATTGCCGATTACATGAAAAGAAAATACAATCTGGCGATAGGCGAGCGGACGGCCGAAGAAATTAAAATCACAATAGGCAGCGCCCTGCCTCAAAAGAAAGAGGAGACGATGGAAGTCCGCGGGCGCGATTTGATGATGGGCTTGCCGCGGACCATTGAAATCAGGTCAAACGAAATAACCGAGGCGATTTCGGACCAGCTTTTTGAAATCGTCCGGGCCGTGAAAACTGTTCTGCACGAAACGCCGCCCGAACTCTCGGCCGACGTCATTGACAAGGGAATGGTTATGTCCGGCGGCACTTCGCTTTTGAGAAATCTTGACGAGCTTTTGACTCAGGCCACCGGCGTGCCGGCTTACGTCGCCGAGGATCCGCTTTTGTGCGTGGCTAAGGGCGCGGGCATCGCCTTGGACAATCTTGACGCCTACAAACGTTCGATTCTTTCAAAGAAATGATTATTGGAATACACGCCGCGGCCGCTTTTAAGAAAGAGAGGACCGGCGTTGAGGAATACGCTTTCCGGTTGATTCGGTATTTCGCGATGCTTGAAGAGGGAAAAAAGCATCGCTTTTTGTTATATACCCCGTCTTCTTCGGAGGAATCTGACTTGCCGCGGAATTTTGAGATTAAAACCTTGCGCTTTCCGGTCTTTTGGACTCAAGTCCGCCTCGCGCTGGAAATGGCGCTTAACAAGCCGGGCGCGCTTTTCATTCCAGCTCATGTCTTGCCGCTTATTCATCCAAAAAATTCCGTCGTTACGATTCACGATCTCGCTTTTGAATATTTTCCGGAAATGTATCCCTTGTTCCATCGGCGTTATTTAAGATGGACGACCAAATACGCGATTTCCAAGGCCAAAAAAATAATCGTCCCTTCGGAAAACACAAAAAAAGATTTAATTGAATTTTATGGCGCGCGCAAAGAAAAAATTAAAGTGATTTATCACGGCATCGCGCCTTTTACGGCCGTTCAAAACGAGAAATCGCCCCTTGTTCAAAAATACATCCTTTATATAGGCAGAATCGAAAGAAAGAAAAATGTGGAGGGTTTGATAAACGCTTTTGAAATAATAAAAGAAAAATATCAAATTCCCCACAAACTGGTTTTGGCCGGCGGGCCCGGGTATCTTTTTGAAGAGGTGAAGAAGAAAATAGACGCCTCACCCTCAAAACAAGATATTATTTTAACCGGCCATCTTCAAGAAAACCAAAAAAATGTTTTTCTGAAATTTGCCGATTTGTTCGTATTCCCGTCTTTTTACGAGGGCTTCGGTTTTCCGATTCTTGAAGCGCAGGCGGCAGAGGTGCCGGTGATTGCTTCAAATGTTTCGTCCCTTCCGGAAGTTGCCGGCGAAGGAGCGCTGTTTTTTGACCCGGCGGATTTTGAACAGATGGCGGAGGTTATATACAGCGCGGCGAGTCGGACGGAACTCCGCGAGTCGTTAATCAAAAAGGGCTCGGAAAATTTGAGGCGTTTCAGCTGGAAAAAATGTGCCGAAGAAACACTGCGAACGCTGATTGAAGATTAGTAAACAACGGAGAGAATTTCCTAATCTGTAAAATGGTGGTTATAATGTATTTATGAACATAAAAGTCGCTTTGGTGCATGATTTTTTAATACGCAAAGGAGGGGCGGAGAGGGTGCTGAAGGCGTTGGCGGAGATGTTTCCGGAGGCGCCGATTTATACTTTTCTGTACGATGAAAAGAAGGTGGGGGATGATTTTCCGGCGGAAAGAGTCAGGACTTCTTTTTTGCAAAAATTCCCCGGATTTTTAAGAAAAAGGCAAAGGTTTCTTTTGCCGTTTTTGCCGATAGCGCCGGAGACATTTGATTTGAGGGAATTTGATCTGGTCATTTCTTCAAGCTCGGCTTTTGCCAAAGGAATCATCACCAAGCCAAAGACGATTCACGTCTGCTATTGCCACTCACCAATGAGATACGGCTGGGACTGGTATCATGAGTACATTCAGGAGACGTTTTCCGGCTCTTTCGCCAAATTCGCCAAATGGCCCGCAAAACTTTTGATGCACTATATGAGAATTTGGGATCGCCACGCCAGCGACAGGGTTGAATATTTCATCGCCAATTCTCAAACAACCGCCCGAAGAATCGCCAAATATTACCGCCGCGACGCGAAAATCATTTATCCCCCCGTGAATATAACGCTTGAAGATGAAGGCGCGAGGCGCGCGCAAAATTCTATAACCTATAACCTAAAACCTAAAACCTATTTTCTCATTGTTTCCCAACTGACTCCTTACAAGAAAATTGACATTGCCGTTGAGGCGTTCAATAAATTGGGATTTCCTTTGATTATTATCGGCGAAGGAAAGCAAAGAAAAGAATTGGAAAAGGCGGCTAAAAGCAACGTAAAATTTTTGGGGTGGCAGGCGGACGAGGTCGTGAAAGAATATTATCGAAATTGCCTGGCGTTTGTTTTTCCGGGAGAAGAGGACTTCGGAATCACGGCGATTGAAGCGATGTCTTTCGGAAAGCCGGTTCTGGCATTTCGCAAAGGGGGGCTGACCGAGACGGTTGAAGAAGGTTTGACCGGAGAATTTTTTGACGATCCGGAGCCGGAAATCTTGGCCGACGGCGTGAGAAGAATTCGGGAAAATTTAAACCGTTACGATCCGGAGCATATCCGCGATCAGGCGAAAAAATTCAGCGAAAAGCGGTTTAAGAGCGAAATAAAGGATTTTGTCCAAAAATTGAAGCCCTGAAAGGGTGCGCAATTTTTGGAAACAAAATCTTTCAGACCGTCCGAAAACTCATAAAAAACGGTTCTTGTCATTCTGAACGAAGTGAAGAATCTCTTGTTTAAGCCATCTTTACGGGTAGAGATTCTTCGCTATCGCTCAGAATGACAGTTTTCGGACGGTCTGGCTCAATGTGATAGTAAAATTTACTTCGCATTGAGCTCGTAAATTTTAATCACATTGGCAGTTGCTTGCCTGAAAAAAATGTGATAAAGTAAGACCGAATTATGGCAAGTTTATTGAGCAATCAAAACGCGTTTCGGCGCTTGACCGAAAGGGCGGCAGACATCGGTGGCGGGAGTTATCTTTTTTGGGGTCCCAAAGGACTGGGAAAGATGGAAGCCGCGGTTGAGTTCGCGAAATCTTTGGAATGCCTCAAAAAGACGCCGTGTTTGAATTGCCGCTCCTGCGTTGACATTGACAAGCGAATTCACCCGGACGTCTTAATAGTTGAGCCGAAAATCGGCGAAAGCGGCGAAGAAAAGGAAATAGGCATCGGCGAAGTGAGAAGGATAAAACATTTTTTGAGTTTTTTCCCTCAGAGCGGTTCTTATAAAATTGTCGTAGTCGACAAAGCGGATCGTCTGACCGAAGAGGCGCAGAATTCTTTTTTGAAAATTTTGGAAGAGCCGAAAGGGCGCGCTATTCTGATTTTGGTTGCCGCCAATCCCGGCCGGCTGTTGGAAACAATTCTTTCCCGTCTTTTCCCGGTAAAATTCAAGACCTGGCCGCGGGAAGAGATTTATCGGCTGTTGAAAGGAAAAGGCGCTGACGAGAAAACCGCCCACGTTGCCGCGAGGAAGGCCATGGGAAGACCGGCCTTGGCCGAAGAAATGCTTTCGGATCCCCACGATGACGAGCAGGAGGCGATTTTTGAACTTATCGACAAATCGGCGGCCGGACGTTTTGTTTTTGTCGAAGAGATTTTGAAAAATGAAAAAGGGAACGAGGACTTGTTGGACGCCGGACTTTTTTTGTTTCGCGACATGCTTTTGCTGAAACTGGGTTTGAATGATTTGGTCGTGAACGTGAATTTTCGCGAAAAAGCGGAAAAAGCGGCCGCGAAATATGAAGCCGGAAAGATACCGGATATTATCCGTTCAATTTTAAAAACCTCAATTATTTTAAAAGATACGAATGCCAACAGCCGGTTGGCGCTGGAAAATTTAATGCTGCAAATATAATATGAAACAGACGATTTCAATTTTAATTTTCTTTTTCGTAATTGCGATGACAATGGTTTTATTGCCTCAGATTTTAAAGTTTTTCTTTTAATATGTTTGACGCGATTCTTAAAATTAAACCCGAATTGGAAAAAGTCATTGAGCGTTTCAAGAGCGACCTGGCCGGTTTGCGCACCGGTCGGGCGACTCCGGCCTTGGTTGAGAACATAATGGTTGATTATTACGGCTCCAGGGTTTCTTTGAAAGAAATCGCCGCCATTTCCGTTCCCGA
>MEYT01000009.1 GCA_001774105.1 Candidatus Azambacteria bacterium RIFCSPLOWO2_01_FULL_46_26
AAGCCGAGCGAAACCCTGACTCAGACGCAAATTCAAGCCCAGCTTCAAACCGCCATAGCAAACGCCGTCAATTCGGCGCAGGCGGCGGCGCAGTTGGATAAGGAAAATTTTTATAATCTGTGGACGCAAGGTTCCGTTTACGAGAACATTATTCTGTTCGCGGACGGAGCCGACAAGCAGGCGGTTCAGAGTTACGAAGAAGCGTTTAAGCGCAATCCTCAAAGTCCTTCGGTACAGCTCGATATCGCGCGGACGCATCTGGCCGCGGCCGACAGAACTGATTTGACTTTGTCCGCTTTGGCCCAAGCGGAGAAAAAAGACGAAGAAAAAGAGGCGGCGTTAAAACAAGAAAAGGAGGCACTTCTGAATTCCGGAAAAGCGGCCCTCGAAAAATCAATCGCTTTGAAATCCGATTACGTTCCGGCGCATTATTTGTTCTCGCAATTGTATGAAAGAACGGGCGACACGGCCAAGGCAATCGAGAAAGCTCAGGATGCCAAGAAATTCGCTCCCGGAGATCTTGGCGCGCTTTTCCAGCTTGGACGTCTTTACTATAACGACAACCAGCTTGAAAAAGCTCAGGCGGAATTTGAAGAGTCGGTTGCCGTTAATCCTGATTATTCCAACGGCCGCTATTTTCTAGGGCTTGTTTACGACAAGCGGGGCTTTAAGAATAAAGCCGTCGCCGAATTCGAAAAAATCAAAGAGCTGAACCCCGACAACAAAGAAGTTGCTCAAATTCTTGAGAATCTCAAAGCCGGCAATCCGGCCTTGCACAACATGGGCCAGCAGCCCGCGCCGCCCGCTCCACCCACCGAGCCCGCTCCGGAATCGGAGCCAAAATCCGAGATAATGCCGAAGACAAAGTAATAAGCGCCGTTTTCGCGCGTTTTTCGCCCCCACGCCTTAAATGGGCGCGGGGGCTTGACAGATTTTTGGAAAAGGATTAAAATAAAAAACGCTTAAGTCGAACTCCAAATCAGTCGCCTGTTTTTCGTTTATTGTGGAAAATCAGGCGTCTGTTTATAAATATTTTTTATTTTATTAAATAAAATAATTTAAATTTTAAATCCCTAAAAACGCGGATCATTAGGGCTTTATTTATTTTTATGTCTCAATTTTTTCCCAAAGAAAAAAGATTTTCTCATCTTTCTTCAGAAGTTCTGCCTTTGCCGAATCTGATTGAAGTTCAGCAAAATTCCTACAATTGGTTCATAAAAGAAGGTCTGACCGAGTTGTTTGAGGAAATCTCGCCCATTAAAGATTATACCGGAAAGGAGCTTGAGCTTTGGTTTCAGGATTATTATTTTGAAGAGCCAAAATACGACGAGGAGCGGGTCAGAAACCGCGGCCTTTCTTACGAAGCGCCTTTGAGGATGAAGATAAAATTGGTGAATAAAAAAACCGGGGAGATCAAGGAGCAAGAAATATTCTTCGGAGATTTTCCGGTAATGACGCCTCGGGGAACTTTTATCGTGAACGGCGTCGAGAGAGTCGTGGTTTCCCAATTGATTCGTTCCGCCGGCGTTTATTTCTCCGCCGAATATTTTAAGGGCCGCAAACTTTTCGGCGCGAAATTGATCCCTAATCGCGGCGCCTGGCTTGAATTTGAAACCGATTCCCAGGGGGTGATTTCGGTAAAAATCGATCGCAAGAGAAAAATTCCCGTAACCGCGGTTTTAAGGGCTTTCGGTTATGAAACCGACGAAGAGATAAAGAAGCCGTTCAAAGCCGAGAGTGCCGGTAAAAATTTTGATTATATTTCCGCGACGTTGGCCAAAGATCCGACCAAAAGCAAATCCGACGGCTTTGTTGAGATTTACAAAAGAATCCGTCCCGGCGATCTGGCCACCATTGATAGCGCGAAACAGCTGATTGAAGCGATGTTCTTCAGTTTTGAGCGGTACGATTTGGCGAAAGTCGGACGGTATAAATTGAACCAGCGGCTCGGAATTCAAACTCCGCTGACGCGCGAACACAGGATTTTCAGGCCCGAAGATCTTGTTTTGATTATTAAAGAAATCATTCGGTTGAACGAGAACCCCGAAGCCAAACCGGACGACATAGATCATTTAGGCAACCGACGGGTGAGAGCCCTGGGCGAGCTTTTACAGAATAAAGTCAGGATCGGTTTGACCAGAATGGAGCGCGTCGTTAAAGACAGAATGTCCACGCTTGACATCGGAACTTTGACGCCGGCTCAATTGATAAATATCAGGCCGCTGATTGGCGCGGTGAAAGAATTTTTCACGTCTTCGCAATTGGCCCAATTCATGGATCAGGTAAATCCTTTGTCCGAGCTTGAACACAAGCGACGGATTTCGGCGATGGGGCCCGGCGGTTTGACCAGAGAAAGGGCGGGTTTTGAAGTTCGCGACGTCCATGCCAGCCATTACGGCCGGATTTGTCCGATTCAAACGCCGGAAGGGCCGAACATCGGTTTGGTGGGGCATCTTGCCAGTTACGCCCGTCTGAATCCATACGGTTTTTTGGAAACGCCTTATTTCAAAGTCAAAAAGGGCAAAATTACAAAAGAGCTCGTTTATTTTAACGCTCTTGAAGAAGAACAATACAATATCGCTCACGGCGGCGTTTTGCGGGACAAGAATGATTACATTATTGATGAAATGGTTGAAGCGAGAGTGAAAGGAAAACCGGGCACCGTTCGCCGCGAAGAAATCGATCTCATTGACGTTTCTCCGTATCAATCAATCAGCGTGGCCACTTCTTTGATCCCGTTTTTGGAACATGACGACGCGAATCGCGCGTTGATGGGTTCAAACATGCAGCGCCAGGCGGTTCCTTGTATCCAGCCGGAGGCGCCGCTGGTTTCAACCGGCGTTGAGGCGCGAGCCGCCATGGATTCCGGCCAGGTGGCCATTGCCGGGGAGGACGGCGAGGTGGTAAAAGTGGACGCCACGGAGATCAGAATCCGAAATTCTAAAACAAAAAACGAGAAAAGTTATCTTTTGCACGCGTTTTTGCGATCCAATCAGGCAATTTGCATTTCCCAACAGCCGCTTGTTAAAAAAGGACAAAAAGTAAAAGCCGGAGACGTTCTTGCCGACGGCGCCTCGACTCAAAACGGCCATTTGGCGCTGGGACAGAATATTTTGGCCGCTTTTATTTCCTGGAGCGGCGCCAATTTTGAAGACGCCATTATTATTTCCGAAAGATTGCTGAAAAACGATCGGTTCACTTCAATACACATTGAAGATTTTTCCGTTGACATCCGGGATACCAAATTGGGGCCGGAACTCACCACGCCCGACATTCCGAATGTTTCCGAAGAAAAGTTAAAGAATCTCGATGAAGAAGGAATCATCAGAATTGGCGCCGAAGTCGGCTCAGGCGACATACTCGTCGGAAAAATTTCTCCGAAAGGCGAACAAGACCTGACGCCCGAGGAACGGCTTTTGAGGGCGATTTTCGGAGAAAAAGCCAGGGACGTTAAAGACACCTCTTTGACATTGCCTCACGGTAAAAGGGGCCGGATCGTGGGAGTGAAAGTTTTTTCCGTCGAACACGGCGATAAGCTCGCCCCGGGAGTTATTAAGACCATTCAAGTCGAGGTGGCTCAGTTGAGGAAAGTTTCAGCCGGCGATAAATTGGCCGGCCGCCACGGAAACAAAGGCGTAATTTCCAAAATTATGCCTCGCGAAGATATGCCTTACTTGGTCGACGGCACGCCGGTTGACGTCATATTAAATCCTTTGGGTGTCGCTTCAAGAATGAACGTCGGACAAATTTTGGAAACGCATTTGGGTTGGGCGGCTCATAATCTGCAATACCGCGCGATTACTCCGGCCTTGGCCGGCGCGACCGAGGAGGATATTAAAAAGGAATTGAAAAATGCCGGCCTGCCGGAGGATGGAAAGGTCAGGTTGTACGACGGCCGGACCGGCGAGCCGTTTGATCAAAAAGTTACCGTCGGCTATACCTACATGATGAAGTTGAATCACTTGGTGGAGGATAAAATTCACATGCGTTCGATCGGTCCGTATTCGTTGATTACTCAGCAGCCGCTCGGCGGTAAAGCCCAATTCGGCGGTCAAAGGTTCGGGGAAATGGAAGTTTGGGCACTGGAGGGTTACGGCGCGGCGCACACTTTGCAGGAAATGATTACCATCAAATCCGATGACGTGCTGGGACGCTCTTCGGCGTATGATTCCATTATCCGCGGCGAAAAAATCAAGACCCCGAACGTTCCCGCCTCATTTGACGTTTTGGAAAATGAATTGAAAGCTCTGGCGCTTGGAGTTGAGCGCGTGGGCGGGGAGAGAAAACAGGATAAAGAAAATGAGGAAGAAAAACAAAAAATCAATTCGTAATTTTATAAATTATGCAAATGACCAAACCAACCGATTTTTACGCACTTAAATTAAAATTGGCTTCGCCAGAGGAAATTTTAACGTGGTCGCACGGCGAGGTTACGAAGCCCGAGACCATAAATTATCGGACTCAAAAGCCGGAGAAAGACGGTTTGTTTTGCGAAAAGATTTTCGGTCCGGAGAAAGATTGGGAATGTTACTGCGGAAAATATCGCCGGATTCGCTATAAAGGAGTAGTTTGCGACAAGTGTGGAGTTGAGGTGACCCGCGCGATCGTCCGAAGAGAGCGGATGGGGCACATCAAATTAGCGTCGCCGGTAAGCCATATTTGGTTCGTCCGGGGAGTCCCTTCAAAGATCGGCCTGCTTTTGGGTCTGCCGGTCAGCGAATTGGAGCGAGTGATATATTTCGCCGCTTATATCGTGAATAAAGTTGACGAAGAAGCGAAAGCGGAACTATTGAAGGAAATTGACCGGGAATTTAAATCGAAACTGAAAAGCGCGGAAGGCGACGCTAAAAAAGAACAATTGAAAAAAGCAAAAGACGCGGCCAAATTCGAACTGAACAATTTGCGGCGGCTTAAAGTTCTCTCGGAGCCGGATTTTCATAATTTGAGTTTAAAATACGGCCAGATTTTCGAAGCGGGCATCGGCGCCGAAGCGTTGAGAGGCGTTTTAAGCGAAATTAATTTGGGCGAAATGAGGCGCGATTTGGAAAAGGAATACGAGGAAACTCCTCAATCGGGAAGGAGAAAGATTTTAAAGCAGTTGAAATTGATTCGCGGTTTGACGAGTTCCGGCGTAAGGCCGGAATGGATGATAATGACGGTTTTGCCGGTTTTGCCGCCCGATTTAAGGCCAATGGTCCAGCTTGACGGCGGCCGGTTCGCGACGTCCGATCTTAACGATCTTTATCGCAGAGTTATAAACAGGAATAACCGTCTTAAACGGCTTCAGGAATTAAACGCGCCGGAAGTGATTACCCGCAACGAGAAGAGAATGCTTCAGGAAGCGGTTGATTCGCTGATTGACAATTCCATAAGGCGCGGCCAGGCCGGAGCGGCCGCCGCGGCCATATCCCAAAAACGGCCGTTAAGGTCGCTGGCCGACATGCTAAAAGGGAAACAAGGCCGGTTCCGCCAAAATCTTTTGGGAAAGAGAGTCGATTATTCCGGACGTTCCGTCATCGTCATCGGCCCGGAACTGCGGCTACACGAGTGCGGCTTGCCGAAAAAAATGGCTTTGGAGCTTTTTAAACCGTTCGTCATCAATAAATTGATTGAACGCGAGCTGGCTCACAACATCAGGGGAGCCGGACGTTTGATTGAAGAAGCGCCGGACGAGGTCTGGGCGGTTCTGGAGGAAGTCATTCAAGATCGATATGTTTTATTAAACCGCGCCCCGACTCTTCATCGCCTGGGCATTCAGGCATTCCGGCCGGTTTTGATAGAGGGCTTCGCAATTAGAATTCATCCCATGGTTTGCAGCGCATTCAACGCCGACTTTGACGGCGATCAGATGGCCGTCCATTTACCGCTCTCGCAAGAGGCGCAAACGGAATGCAAGGATATTATGCTCGCGAGCCGCAATCTCTTGAAGCCGGCAACCGGCGAGCCGATCGCTATTCCGACTCAGGACATTATTCTGGGCTGTTATTATTTGACCAGAATTCAGGAAGGGGCAGCCGGAGAAGGAAAAATTTTCGCGAGCCCGGAAGAAGCAATTCTCGCGTATCGTTTCGGAATCGTTGATTTAAAAGCAAAGATAAAAGTGAGAATGAGTTCAAAAAAACTTTCGGCCGCCGAAGAACAAAAGTCAAGTAAAAAGAAAGGAATGCAAATTATCGAGACGTCGGTCGGCCGTTTGCTGTTTAACGAGGCCTTGCCGGAGGACTTTGAATTTGTCAATCGCGACGTCAATAAAAAAATGGTCGGAGTTATTATTGGAGAAATTTTCGAGAAATACGGCATGGAAGAAATGGCCGTGATGCTGGACAGGGTCAAAAAGCTCGGTTTTGAATATGCCACGAAATCGGGCATCAGCTGGGGAATGAATGATCTGGACATTCCGGCGGAAAAACCGCAAATTATGAAAGAAGCGGAAAAAACCGTTGAATTAATCCGTTCTCAATATGAGCGCGGACTTTTGACCGACGAAGAAAGAAAGGATCGGGTAATTGAAATTTGGAATAACGTTAAAAATCAAATTGCCAAAATAGTCCCTAATTCTTTGGACAAGTACGGTTCGGTGTATTCCATCATTGATTCCGGCGCCAGAGGCAGTTGGAGCCAGCCGGTTCAGATGGCGGGAATGAAGGGCTTGGTCGTCAATCCCGCGGGTGAAATCATTGAATTGCCGGTAAAAAGCAGTTTTAAAGAGGGTTTTAACGTGTTGGAGTACTTTATTTCGACTCACGGCGCCAGAAAAGGTTCGGCCGATACGGCTTTAAGAACGGCGTCGGCCGGCTATCTGACGCGGCGCCTCGTTGACGTCGCCCAGGATGTCGTCGTTAACGAAGAGGACTGCAAAGACGCGAAAGGAATTATTCTTTATCGAAAAGACGGCGAAGATTTCGGACAACCGTTCTATTCCCGACTTTTCGGCAGAATAACATTGAAAGACATCGCCAATCCGGCCGACGGAAAAACGCTGGTTAAGGCCGGAGAAATCATTACGTTGCGGGATTCCAAAAAAATTGAAAAAATCGCCGACGTCAAAGAAGTGAATCTTCGTTCCCCGATGGCTTGCAAGAACAGATTCGGCGTTTGTCAAAAATGTTACGGCTACGATTTGGGAAAAAATCAATTAGTCGCCATAGGGGAAGCGGTCGGCATCGTCGCGGCGCAAGCCATCGGCGAACCCGGCACCCAGCTGACGATGAGAACTTTCCACACCGGCGGCGTGGCCGGCGGCGGGGACATCACCCAGGGTCTGCCGAGAGTCGCTGAGATTTTTGAAGCGCGAGTGCCGAAAAGCCGGGCGGTAATTTCCGAAGTTGACGGGACGGTTGTCGAAGTCGTTGACAAAGGAAAATTCAAAGTAATTAAAATCGCCTCGTCTTCGGCCGCGGAAAAGGATAAGAAAATGAAAAAAGAGGAAATTAAAGAATACCAGATTCCTTTAGGCAGCGCCGTTTGGGTTTCAAAAGGCGAGCTTATAGCCGTCGGTCAGCAACTTTGCGAAGGACACGTTGAATTGCGGGATTTGCTGGACATTGCCGGCGTTCGAGAGATTGAACGCTACATTGTCAATGAAATACAGCGGGTTTACACCACCGAAGGCGCGAGCATCAATAATAAACATGTTGAAGTGATTGTCAGGCAGATGTTTTCGCGGGTGATGATCAAAGATGCCGGAGACACGTACTTGACTCCGGGCGATGTACTTGAAAAGTCAAAATTCCTGGAACAGAACGATTTGGCCAAGGAGGCGAATAAAAAGCCGGCGACGGCCGTTCAGCTGCTTCTGGGAATCACCAAAGTCGCCTTAACCACCGAAAGTTTCTTGTCCGCCGCTTCATTCCAGGAAACTCCGAGAGTCCTGATAAACGCGGCGACCGAAGGCAAGGTTGATAAACTGCGCGGCTTGAAAGAAAACGTAATTATAGGTAAACTAATACCGGCGGGAACCGGATATAAAGGGCTTGCTCCCCGCCTTGGCGGGGTTAGCAAACCTTTACCCAGCACATAACTTTATGTATTACATAAAGTTATGTGCTGGGTGCTCAATTTTAATCACAAAATTTTGTTCGTCCTAACGGACTCCAAAATTTTGATAAAAATGGCATGGGCGGAGTACCAAAACAAAGACACACGAAATCAAGAAGAAACAGAGGGCGGTCTCACCTTGCTTTAGCCAAGGCGGGGCTGATTAAATGTCCGAAATGCAAAGCGGATATTTTGCCGCACAGAGTTTGTTTTAACTGCGGAACTTACAAGGGCAAAGCGGTTATAGACGTCTTGGCAAAATTGGACAAGAAAGAGAAAAAAGCAAAAGAAAAAGAGATTGCGGAAAAATAGGTTTTAGAAACCTAACACCTAACTATGGCCAACAGACATCTTTCTCGCTCAATTGTCGTTCAATCGCTGTACGAGTGGGATTTTTACGGCTGTCGAGAAGAAAAATTGAACGAAATCGTTGAAAGAAACATCAAAGAATTCGCGCCAGGCATTGAGGACACGGATTTTATTTGGATGCTGGTGAAAGGGATTTTGGAAAATCTGCCGAAGATTGATAAAATTATTGAAAAAGCCGCTCCCGCCTGGCCGCTTAATCAGATAAATATAATTGACCGGAACGTTTTGCGGATCGGGATTCACGAGCTTCTTTTCGGCAATCGCGACGAAGTGCCGCCCAAAGTGGCGATTAACGAGGCGATTGAATTGGCCAAGACGTTCGGCGGCGAGTCGTCCGGAAAATTCATCAACGGCGTCTTGGGCACCATATATAAAGAAATCGGCGAACCCGGGAAGGAGCATAAAAAAGAAGAATCGGGCAAAGAGGAGTCAAAAAATGAAGCAACTAAAGCCGATGAATAATTAGAATTGTTAGGTTTGTTAATTTCCAATTCCCAATTTCCAATTTCCAAACATTTGAAAATTGAAAATTGAAAATTGAAAATTTTGCAGGGATGGATTTATCAAAACTCGAACAAAGTTTAGGGATTGTTTTTAAAAATAAAGATTTACTTCAACAAGCGCTGGTTCATCGTTCGTATCTTAACGAAAATCCTTCATTTTCACTGCCTCACAACGAGCGGCTGGAATTTTTGGGAGACGCGGTTCTGGAATTGGCGGTCACCGAATACCTTTATAAAACTTATCCGGACCGCTCCGAGGGAGAGCTTACCAGCTGGCGGGCCGCTCTTGTCAACAGTCAAATTTTGGCTAAAATCGCCTCCGAACTGGAAATCGGCGATTTTCTTTTGCTTTCAAAAGGAGAAAGCAAGGATACCGGGAGGGGGCGGCAGTACATTTTGGCCAACGCTTTTGAAGCCGTGATGGGAGCCGTTTATCTTGACCGGGGATACGGGGCGAGCAAAGATTTCGTGGAAAAAATAGTTTTGAAAGAACTGCCGAAAATTTTGGAAGAAAAATTATATCGCGACCCGAAAAGCCTTTTTCAGGAAGAGGCCCAGGAAAAATTCGGCGCGACGCCGACTTACGAGGTTTTAAAAGAATGGGGGCCGGACCACGCCAAACAATTTTTGGTCGGGGTCTATCTGGACAAAGAATTGATGGGACAAGGCCAGGGACCTTCAAAGCAGATTGCCCAGCAAAACGCGGCGGAGGAAGCGTTAAAGCGGGTAGAATCTAGAAAATAGAAAACAGAAAAATGACAAGCGGAAGATTTTACGGATTCTATTTTCCGTTTTTTGAAATTTATTTTTTATGTATCTAAAAAAACTCGAACTTTTCGGTTTTAAATCGTTTGCCGTTAAAACCGCGCTTGAATTCAACAAAGGCATCACGGCGATCGTTGGACCGAACGGCTCCGGCAAATCCAACGTGGCCGACGCTCTCAGGTGGGTTTTGGGCGAGCAAAGCATGAAGAACATCAGAACCAAAAAAGGCGAAGATCTGATTTTTGCCGGTTCACCCCAGAAGCCCCAGATGGGCAAAGCCCAGGTGTCCCTCTATCTTGACAACGCCGACGGTTTTTTCCCGGTTGCTTTTTCGGAAATAGAAATTTCAAGAAAAATTTTTCGCGACGGGACTTCCGAATACGTTCTCAATAAAAATCTCGTGCGGCTCAAAGAAATCGTTGAATTTTTAGCGGCCGCGCATCTTGGCGTTAAGGGCTTTAACGTGGTCAATCAGGGAGCGGCCGACGCGATTTTAAACGCTTCCCCTCAGGAAAAAAGAGAAATAATAGAAGAAGCGCTCGGTTTAAGGGAATATCAGCTCAAAAAGGCGGATGCTCAGCATAAACTTGAAGGGACGAAAATAAATTTGGACAAGGCAAGAGCGCTGATCGCCGAAATTGAGCCGCATCTGAGGTATCTGGCCAGACAGGTTAAAAAATTTCAAAAAAGGGAAGAGATTGCCGAAGAATTGAAAAAAACGGCAAAGGACTATTTTTCCGAGTTTTTTCTGAATTTGAAGAAGGAGAGGCAGGAGGCCGAAAGCCAAAGAGACGAAGCCAAAACGATTTTTGACCGATTTAAAAAAGAAATGGAAGAACTTGAAGCCCGTGTTAAAGAAGAAGAATCGCGCCTGCCGAATTTTTTCCAAACATTCACCGAATTTGAAGAAAAATTAAGAGGCGTGGAACAGTCAAAAAGCCGCGAGGAGAGGGAACTCGGGCGGATTGAAGGATTGATGGAGGCGGACAGAGAAGCAAGAATAAAGAATAAAGAATCAAGGATCAAGGAACAGAAAGTTCAACTCAATATTTCCGAAGTGAAAGAGAGTTTGAATCAAGTTAGGCAAGAATTGCGGCATCTTTTGTCATTCGATTCGTTAGAGTTAATAAAAGAAAAGATTGCCGCGGCGTTGGCGATTTTTGAAAAGCGTTTCGCCGGCATTTTGGAACTTGAAAAAAAAGAAGAGGAAAAAGGACCAAGCGAGGAGCCGGAGGCAAATCCCGTTTTGTCCGCGAAAAAAGAAGAAATCCAAAAGAAACTGGCCACGCTTAAAGAAGAAGCCGAAAAGATTCAACAAAATATCGTTGAGCTTAGAACAAAAGAAAGACACGGAAAAGAGCAATTTTTCAATTTGAAAATGCTTTTGGACAAAAAACGGAGAGAGGCGTCGGAGCCGGAAGGAAAAACCGGTTTTTGGGAAATTGAATTTGAAAAACTCCAATTGCGAGAAGCCGATTTGAAGCAAAAACTCGCCGAGGCGGAATTGACTTTTGAAGATTTAAATTCACAAAGCATTTCCGCCGCGGGTGCTTCAAAAGAAGAGTTGGAAATGAGGATGGCGAAATTGAAGCGGGAACTCGGCGAAATCGGCGCTATTGATACCGAGGTGACGAAAGAGCATCAGGAAGTTTCCCAGCGTCACGAATTTCTGACCGTTCAGCTGGGTGATTTGGAAAAATCAATCGGGTCGTTGAACGTTCTGATAGCCGATCTTGAGGAAAAAATAGAAAAAGAATTTTCTTCGGCGCTGGTTAACATCAACGGGGAATTCGATAAATATTTCAAATTAATGTTCGGCGGAGGCAAAGCCGAGATCAAGCCGTTCAGAATTGTGCATAAAACCAAAGAGATTGAATTGCCGGATACGGAAGAAATGACGGAAGTCGAGGAGGGGATAGAAAAAGAGCGGGAGCTGGGGCTTGAAATCAAGGTTGATCTTCCGAGAAAACACGTCCGGGACATTCACGCGATGTCCGGGGGAGAGCGGGCGCTGACTTCAATCGCCCTGCTTTTCGGTATCATTTCCGTCAGCCCGCCGCCGTTTTTAATTTTGGACGAAATTGACGCTCATTTGGACGAATCCAATTCGCAGAGATTCGGAAAGATGCTCAGGGAACTTGGCCAAAAGACGCAGTTCATCGTCATAACTCACAACCGGGAAACGATGAAACAGTCAAACGTTCTTTACGGCGTGACAATGGAAGAGGGCTGTTCAAAACTTTTGTCTCTGAAATTTGAAGAAAAAATGGTATAATAAAGTCATGATAAAACAACTCCAGGAAATCGGCCTGTCGGAAAAAGAGGCGAGAGTGTATCTTGCCTTGCTTGAATTGGGACAGGCCGGCGTTCCCGAAATAAGCAAAAAATCCGGCGTCAACCGGACGACGACTTACGTGATTTTGGAATCGCTGGCAAAGGAAGGTTTGGTCAGTCAGATAGAAAAGGAGAAGAAAAGTTATTTCACGGCCGAGAATCCTCAGTCGCTCGGCCGATTGATTCGACGGAAAGAAAGCGAATTGAAGGAGAAGGAAAAAGAATTTCTTGAACATCTGCCCCAACTCGCCGCCTTGTTTGAAACCGCGGGAGAGCGGCCCAAAGTCAGATTTTACGAAGGCAAAGAAGGCCTGAATGTGATTCAGGATGAGATTCTGCAGACAAAGGATAAACGGATTGAAGCGATTTTTTCCCAAGACGATTTGGAAAAAGCGTTTACGCAGGAAGAAAAAAGAGAGTATTTTAACCGAAGGATGAAAAAGAAGATAGGGGCAAAAGCGATTTATACCAGAGGCGTCGGGCCTTTTGAGAAAGTCGCGCCGATTGACGAACTTAGAATCATTCCGAAAGACAAATTTCCGCTTAGCGTTGACATCACGCTTTTCGGCGACAAGATGGCCATCTCCTCGCTGCGGGGAAAACTTATCGGGGTGATTATTGAAAATAAAGACATAGTCCGGACTTTCCGCTCCGTCTTTGAGCTTGCGTGGGAAGCGGCGGCGAGATTCCAAAAATAATTTTGTAAGAAAAAGATGAGGGGCTTACTGTTTTTTAGTAAGCCCCTTTTTCTTTTTTGCCCAAATACGAAGCCAAGTTCCAAACAAAATACGCGCCTTGCTGGTTACCGTTTCAGAACTTCGCTTTTGATCCGAGCATTCGCGGAAAAGTCCGGCATTTTTCCTCCGTTCCGTATCAATAGTTGATTTTTACCGCTTTCCTGACAACTACCACGTCTCGTCCATCAGTCTTTTTTAATATCCCACGCCCATGGACATCACCGCCTCCTTTCTCTCGGGGACCCCTTATTCAACGGGGGAATCCTTGCTGGATTTATCCGAATAATAGCATATTTTTAAATTCTTGTCAAGAATCGGGCCTGTTTTGTTTATTCAATTTAACACAAAGCGTTTTACAAAAATGGCTTATTTTAGCGCATTATTTGACACTTTAGTCAAAAGTTGTCATTGACTCTTGACAAACCTATTTTTATCGTATATAATACCCGCAAGGTCAAAATATTGAATCGCTGGACAAGGCGGTTCAAACGGGAGTAAATGGCACAAAATAATATATATAATTGGCCAATTAATTACTCCCGGTTTTAAAAAGACCCGGCCATATCTTAAAAGCACTTAAACCCAATTTAAATGCTTTTAAGAAGAAGGTTCCCTTTCCCGGGGAACCTTGGGCAAAGAAAAACGTTCTTTTCCCAAGGTTCTTCGTGAAAGAAGATTGACAATTCAGAATGGGCTGAAATTCCAGCAAATAAGCCGATTTCGGCAAGATTAAGGTGAAAGTGTCGGAAGCTCTTGACAAGATTTTAAATGCATGCTATAATGGCAACGCACAGTAAGGAAAGCACCTTGAAACAAAACGCGGTTGAGATCATCTCAGCGCCTAAAGGCAAAAATAGGGCCTTGAGATGATCTCAACCGTACCTTAAGCGCTCTCCATGCTTCTCTCGGACTCTGATTGGGCAGGGACTGAAAGAAGTGAGAGAGATAAACTCTTGTCTTATACATCTCCGGAATGGGCCGGAGGTATTAAAGACAGAGGATAAGACCTTAAGGGAATAGTCAAAGGAGGTGATAGGATGGCTAATCGACACAGTGTCAGAGTTTCCGGCTGGTCAAACAGTCGGACCGTCATTGAGCAAGACGGCAAAGTGATGCTCGAGATCGCACTCACGCACAACCACTGTTCGACCTGTGCTAGCAGGGTCCGCCACGTGACAGAAGCATTGTCACGCCGGAATGTCCAGTATACCTGGGCATACCCCCCTGATAGTTCAGGCTCGTTCATCGCGGTTGCTGCGCCGGGTGACGGTCTGTCAGTCGAGAAGTACCTTTCCGGTCTTCTCGATCTGAACATCTACCGCTAAGCGGTAGATGCACTCGCTCACCGAGAACGGTGGCTTCCGGCTCGGAAGCGCGTCTGGCTCATCAGAGTCAAACGCACGCCGCGACAAAGATGACGGCAGAGAAAAGTCGGTCACCTCCGACAACTTCATCAAAGCCCTTGCTTGCTTCAGTCGCGATCAAAAAGCGGCATGAAAGTCAGCGGCAAGGCCCAAGACGATGAAGTGAAACCACAAACGCGATCACGAAAAAAACGTGATCGCCCCTCCCGAGCGCTTAAAACTTCTTGAGAATTCGGGAGGGGCAAAAAAGTCCCGAGCATTAACAAACAAAAACCTTTTAACAGGAGGATTAGAAATGAAAGTATTGATTATAGAAGACAGCGAGGATTTTCTGAAAAGCGCGAAGAGGTTGATCACAAGAGTGCTGAAGCACGAGATGATTGAGACAGAGCCGACGAAATCGGTTGAACAGGCGATAGAGTTGATCAGGACGCATGCCGACGCCGACATTATCTTGCTGGACATGAACTACAACGGATACCACAATGATGACAAAGCCGACGGTTGCAAGGTTGCCAGTCAGTTGACCGAAGAGGAATGCGAGCGAATCATCTGCATGTCCGGCACGCCGAAATGCTACGAGAAGTATCTGCGTCCGCTTGGAGTGAGGCATTTCGGAGGCAAAACCGGATTTGATGCCTGTCTAGCCGGCACTTGCAAATGCGAATAATCCTTCCTTTAGGATTTAGAGACGAGCAAAAAACACTCGTCTCTCTTTCAGAGATTTTCAAAAGATTGAAGATTTCTGAAAGGGAGGATAGTTGTTTAAAAATCCGACCAAAAGTTCCTCAGCCGAGGTCAGCGGCGGTTAAGCTCTGATGGCGGGGCAACCCGGCAGAGCAGGGGTGGTACAATCCGCCTGCCGCCAAGCCGGCCTTGGCTTGAGGATTGCCCGTGCAACGAGTAGCCGCTCGAGCGGTGAAAGTCGGGAAGTGGTTAGCCGTGGCTGACTGCCCCGTCGTCGCCTCGCGCTTGTGAAGAGATTCACATACCTGATCAGGGGAATGCCCCACAGGTAGCCGCCATGTTGCGGTAGCGGACGCGATGACGCCAAGATTCCGGGCATGTGTCCTACCCCCGCGCGGTAAATAGGGGACAGGCACATGTGTTGCGGTCTGTAACCGGAGCAGACGAGCGGATTGGGACGAACCGCTTAGGGACGCATACCCTAAAGAGCCACGGCTCATTCGTCCTCGCGAAAAATTCCCGCATCAAAAAAGGTGCGTAGACATAGACAACGGGCCGAGCTGGTATAATAAAAAACAGCTCGGCTCTCTTCATAATAACAAGGAGGAGAGGCGGATGAAAAAAGAAAAATCAATATACCAGCGGATAAGAAAACCCTTGCCGCTTAAAAAAGGCGGCGCGCATTCCACTAAAAAGGGCGAACGCGGCTATGACAGAACGCGCGACAAAAAACAACCGGCAAAAAACTGGTCAAATAAAATTTAAGGGTCAAGGACAAAACTGTTCTTGGCCCTGATTTTTTATGTTATACTGAAAAAATGGAGATTCTGAATTTAAAATCTAAAATTGAAGACCTGAACCGTTTGCGGCAAATTATAACGGTGCTTTTTGAGGCAGGGTTTGGGTTCATCATTGATCGTCTCCGGTTGAGATATCTGGTTCCTCTGCGCCTGCGGCTGAGCCAGCGATTTAAACGGCTGAAAGCGCCCGCAAAACCCGAAATTAAGCCGCCGCAAGTTCGTTTGAGGGAAAGTTTTGAAAAGCTGGGGCCGAGCTTTATGAAATTGGGCCAGATTTTGAGTTTGAGGCCGGACCTCATCGGCTTTGAATACGCCAAGGAACTCGAAAAACTTCAAAGCCGGGCCGCGACCTTTTCTTTTGAGCAGGTTGAGAAAATTATTCAAAAAGAGTTCGGCCGGCCAATCGGCGAATTATTCAAATCGTTTGAAAAAAAGGCGTTCGCCGCGGCTTCTTTGGCGCAGGTTCACCGCGCCGTTTTAAAAGACGGAACTCAAGCCGCGGTCAAAGTTCAGCGGCCCAATATTGAAGAAACGATAAAAAAAGATATTCATATTTTGTTTTTTCTGGCTTTTCTTTTGGAAAAATACATCCCCGAATCAAAGCCGCTGCGGCCGACGCAAGTTGTAAAGGAATTCGCCGCCTGGACGATGCGGGAGTTGGATTTTAAAGTTGAGGCGACCAATACCGAGCGTTTTCGTTATAATTTGAAAGACGAGCCGGACATTAAGATTCCCAAAGTTTATTGGGATTTGACCTCTCAAAAGGTCCTGACAATGGAATTTGTGGACGGCGTAAAACTCGACGAGGAGGAGCGGCTCGCGAAAATGAAGCTCTCAAGGGAACTCCTTGCGAGCAACGCCGTGAAAGTGCTTTTAAAACAATTTTTGATAGACGGTTTTTTTCACGCCGACCCTCATCCCGGAAATTTTTTCGTCCTCAAAAACAACATTATTTGCCTTCATGATTTTGGCATGGTCGGCTATGTCAGTCCGGAAATGAGAAGCGAGATGGTCAGTTATTTTATGAGTTTCATCAATCAGGACATGGAAAATTCCCTGAAGCATCTTTTGGATGTCGCCGAAGTCCGGGAAGGTTCGGATGTTGAAGGTTTTAAGCAGGAGGTAAGCAGTATTTTAAGCGCGTGGTTTTATTCGCCGGCCAAAGAAAGCATAGCCACCAGCTTTTTTAAGGCAATTTCGGCCTCGGTGAAATACAACATCGTTTTCCCGAGCAATCTGGTTTTGCTGGGAAAGGCGATGCTGGCCACCGAAGCAATGGCAAAGCGTTTTTATCCGAAGTTTGATTTTAACGAACAATTCGCGGCTTTTGTCGGAATGGTATACCGTTCGGCGTTTGACCCGCGCGCGGCCGCGAAGGACTTTCAGGACAATATGTTTGATTATTTGGCGTTTTTAAAGAAACTGCCCGAACATACCCTGAAATTGTTGGAGAAGTTTGAAAAAGGCGATATCGGTGTTAAAATAAATATTGAGGAGTTCATTGAAGTCAAGGAAGAAATAGACCGGCAAAACGACGTCAGGATTTTGGCCGGTCTGACCGCGATCACTCTTTTGACTTCGGCGCTCGTGATGAACATTGAGGAGGCGCGGATTTTCGGAATTTCCTTGGGCAGAATCGGCCTTCTCATCGGTTTTGTCCTGATAATTTGGCTATTCAATTTAGTAAGAAAAAATAAATAAGATAAAAGTGCGAATAGCGGATCAAAAGCGGTTCTCCGAATTTATATTCGTCGAGCCGCGGCAGTTCGCGATTCGGCGAAATTTTATGGAGATGAAAGACGTTATTAAAAAAAGTATTTTGCTCGGCATGGGACTGCTTTCCTATACCGACAAGGAAATTGAAAAAGCGATTCACGCGCTTGAGAAGTCCAAACATATCAAGGCCGGCGAGGGAGAAGAATTGATTAAAGACATTGCCGGACAGATTAAGAAAAAAAGGAGAGAGACGACTGCTTTTATTAACAAACAAGCCCTAAAAGCAGTTAGAGAAGCGCGAGTAGCTACTCAAAAGGGATTATCTCAATTGGAGAAAAAATTGAGTAAGAAATAAAGGGTTGTAGGAATTGATATGATTTTAACTCATGACACAATCTTAGAAGAGATTCGCGGCGGCAATATCAAGATAGAGCCGTTTTGCGAGGACTGTGCCGGTCCGGGCTCGGTTGATCTTCATTTGGGCAACGCTTTCCGCGTTTTTAAAAACAGGCGGAAAGTTTTTCCGGTTACCGAAGAGGCTGGCTTTGAAGAGATAACCGTCGTTAAAGAAATTAAAAACGGAAAGTCAATCGTTTTAAAATCGGGCGAGACGATCCTGGGAATTACGCAAGAGCGAATCACTTTGGCGCCGAACATCGCCGGCTGGCTTGAGGGGCGGTCGCGTTTCGCCCGTCTTGGCTTGGCGATTCACATCACCTCGGGCTTCATCCAGCCCGGCACCGACAATAAACAGGTTTTGGAAATATCCAATTTGGGCCGCGCGCCTCTTGCCATCAAGCCGGGAACGAAAATTTGCCAAATTATTTTTAACCGCTGCGAAGGCGAAGCAAGGTATTTGGGAAGGTTCAGCAAGCAGATAAGCCCTTAAAAAGGAAAAAAATTATCAATTTTTAATTTTTAATTTTCAAACATGGAAGAAAAATTGAACGAGAAAGAAAAAATTGAGGCGACTAAAGAACCGCAAACTACAGAAGAAAAAATTATTGAGGAAAGTTTTGAACAAGAAAAGGAGTATCAGCCGGAAATTATAAAAATTTCGGCAAGCGAACGTTTGCTGCCGCGCAATTTTATTCCCGACGAACAGAGGGATTCGGAATACGAAAAACAAACCGGGCGGACTATGCCCGCGGTTCTTTTTAATTTCGGCTCGGAAGAAAAAATCGTCTTGCCGGAATTGACGGCGAAGGTGTTTAAGCACGCCGTACGCAAAACCCGCGAGCGTTATGAAAAACCGGAAGACAAGCAAAAACGCTACGACGCGATTCAACGGTTGATTTTAGCTCAGGTGAGAAAAGGTCTTCCGTCAAAAGAGCAAGAGCGCTTTGACGTCGGAAAATGGGAAACGCGCGCGATGACTTCGGTCAAGGAATACGAGCGGCTGAAACAAACGGTGTTTAAACAAATTGAGGTCCAATTGACCCAATCGCAAAAGGAGCAGGACGAACTTTCCGTTTCTTCCCGAGAAAGTGAAGAGATTAAGCGGGAGATTAAAGATTTGGAAGTGAATTGGGGACAAATCATCCCTTCGCCCGAAGAAATCGGCGGCGTTTTGGGAGTGAAAGCGCCCGAACTTAAAACCGGGATTTCATTCAAAGAAGAGCGGGAAAGAAAACCCGCGGAATTAACTCCGCTTCAGGAGGCGCGATTGATGTTCGGCAGAAAGAAAGCGACGGGCGAAGAATTCACCAAAGAAGAAGTTGAAAGAATGATAGAAGTTCAGGAACGAATGCCGGACTATCTGGTTCACCGGCTGGCGATTTACGACGTTTATTTTAGAGTCAAACGCGGGGAATTGGAACGCATGCCGGGTTTGATTTTGTCGGTCGCGTCCGGCCCGTATGGTGAAGCAAGGGCCCAGAGCGATTTGATCAATCTTTACGAAGAACTTGGTCAGGAAAAACCGGCAATCGTAAATCTTGACTTGACGCACGAAATGTTAAAACGAGGCAGAGAGGAGTACGAAAAAAAATACGCCGAAAAGCTTTTAAAAGTGACGTCCGTAACCCGCCGCATGGAACAGCCGCCGATCTTTAAACCCGAAGTTTTTGACATGGCCGAGTGCACGTCCTCGCTTGATTATCTTCAGGACCCGGCTGATGTTTTTAAGACATTGAGCAACATGACCGAGGCGGCAAAAATCGGCGGTCTTGTCCGGCTTACTTCGCGCCGCAAATTTCCTGACAAATTTTATGAGGGCTTGGAAGGTTTGGGGTTGAAAACCTTGACCGAACAAAGGGCCCAGCTTCAGTTGCCCGAAAAAATGCTTGAAACGCTTAAAACCCTTTACGGCGAAGAAAAGACGGAAGAATTAAATGAAATGCTCAAAAACGGCGTCTATTATATTCTCGCTCAACGCGTCAGCCGCGAAAAAGATGTTTCTAAAATCAGGACTGAAAATTTCAAACTGCCCACGGAAAAGCAGGAAGAAAGGGAATGGCGCGAGATATTCGGAACCGTCATTAAATTGGTGAACGAGCGGCTGGGGGCGATTGAAAAGGCGGTGAAAGACGGCAATATCTCCGAAGCCAAAAATTTGTTTTACGAATTCGGCAGGAACGGCAGGACAGAAGCCGTGGAAAACGGTCTGGCGGACGAAGAAAGCTTGGAAGCGCTTTCACTTAACCAGCTTATCAAAAAAAGCGGCACCGGCATATTCCGAATATGGCATCAGGAACTTTCAGAAAAGGTTTTTTGACCTTGACAAAACTGCCACAGGGAGTATAATGTAAAATAAGTGAGTGTTTGTTTGCCGAAAGGCGGACAACTCTACTATTTGTTAATACAAAGCCCCGTTTGACGGGGCTTTGTATTATTAAGATGACCTTATTTTGAATTTGCTCGTTTTTCTTTTTTACATTATAATAA
>MEYT01000010.1:0-14544 GCA_001774105.1 Candidatus Azambacteria bacterium RIFCSPLOWO2_01_FULL_46_26
ATATCAATCGTTCCCAAAATCTCCTTTACATCCTTCGCGCCGACGGCATTGCCGGACAAAGCGATCACCTGTTCCAGCGCGCTCTCGGCGTCGCGCAGGCAGCCGTCGGAATTGACGGCAATCAGGCGCAAGGCGTCTTCATCAGCCCGCACGTTCTCGCAAGAAGCGACCGTCCCAAGCCGCGTCATGATTTCCGGAACCGTGAGTTTCCGAAAATCAAATCTCTGGACGCGGGAAAGAATCGTCGCCAGAAGTTTTTCAGCTTCGGTGGTCGCCAAAATGAATATCGCGTGCGCCGGGGGTTCTTCCAGGGTCTTTAATAAAGCATTGAAGGCCTCTTTTGTCAACATGTGAACCTCATCAACGATAAAAACCTTATATTTCGTTTTCACCGGAGCGAATTTTATTCCCTCTTTTAAATCGCGGATTTCGTCAATGCCGCGATTGGAGGCCGCGTCAATTTCTATCAGATCAAGCGCCCGTCCATGATTTATATCTTCGCACGCGTCGCACTTGTTGCAGGGTTCAACTTTCGCGGAGACGTTGGGTAAATCGGAGCAGTTTAAGGCCTTGGCGAAAATTCGCGCGATAGTCGTCTTTCCCGTTCCTCTTGGCCCGGCGAACAAATAGGCGTGGGAAAGCCGGCCAGAGGAAATAGCGTTGCTTAAAGTCCTGACGACATGCTCCTGTCCTGTAATTTCTCCGAATGTCTTTGGCCGGTATTTACGATATAAAACAAGATTGCTCATATACAAAAAAGAGGTTATTCGATAACCTCACTATATCACGCTCCTTCTAAAAATCAACTGGAATTATTTTTTAAAAACGAGGAATTTGAAGCCCAAAAAGTTCCAGATCAAAGAAACCGCGGTGGCGACGACTTTGGCGATATTCAACCACGCCTCGGCGCCGACCGCGAAAGGAGACGAAACAAACGTCGTGATAAGAATAACCATTCCGCTGTTGAGAAGCAATCCGATCGCGCTCACGGCAAAAAAAATCGGGAAATCGTGAAAAAGGCCTGCCTCGCCGACAGGCGGGCCTGCCTGCGCGGGCGAATCTTCTCCGCTCTCGCTCTTGAAAACCCAGAGTTTGTTCCAAAGATAACTGTTTGACACGGCCACGATGAAACCCGGAATATTAACGCCTCCAATAACGAATCCGGCGGTGACTCCGCTCAAATAACTTAAAAGATTCAGAACGCCAAAATCAATCGCGGTGTTCAAAAAACCCACGGCGGCGAACTTGCCGACCTGCGCCATAAACGGCAGCCATCGGGACAAAAATATTCCCAACCAAACGCCGAACGGCCATAAAACGGAGATAATGACAATAGAAAACAAAAAAACAAAAGGGTTCCGGAGTCCTAAATGAAAAAGAGTCGGAATCGCGAAAATTCCCGTAAGCGCGCCGACAATCGCGGCGATATAATAATCTTTTTTTGAGATATTCATGATTTATCGATTTAATTCATCAAACGCCGAAGGCGGGGCTGTCTTGCCCAATTGCGACCGCTCAAAAATTTCCCGCTCAACCATCGCCCTGTCGCGGCCGTATTTAAGGCGGGAAATTTCGCGAATTGATTTCGCAAGCTCGAGACTCGAGGGCCTTCCCGGGTAAGTAATCATATTGAACGGAACCGAAATCTGGCCGTTAATCATCAATTTGACGTATGCGTTGCGATTATCAAGATTAATCAAATCGTTGGCGTCAAAAACCGGCTCAAGCTGCTTCGCCAAATATTCCGCGTCGTCAACGCCGACCCTGAAACTGACGAGCGAGCCGACATTGCCGAAAACCGCGTCGCGAATTTTTTCCTGCAGCTGGGCGATAAATTGATGGCCGATAATCAAATCAAGACGGTATTTTCTGGCTTCCGACAGTATGGTCGCGATGCTGTCGGTGGTGAAATTTTGAAACTCGTCGGCGTAAAGATAAAAATCTTTTCTCTGCTCCTGCGGAACATCGGCTCTCGCGAAAGCCGCCATTTGAAGTTTGGAAATTAAAATCAATCCGATAAGCGAACTGTTGACCTCGCCGGTTTTGCCTTTGTTTAAGTTAACCAAAAGAATTTTTTGTTCGTCCATTATCTGCCTAAAATTGAAAGCCGAACGGGGCTGGCCGATGATGTTGCGCATCATCGTGTTCTCAACAAACCGGCCTACTTTGGAAATCAAATAACCGAGCAGTTCGGACCGGGCCTGGGGCGAGGTCTGAGCCATTTCCTGTTCCCAAAAAGCGCGCACCGTCGGATCGGTCACTTTCTGCAATTTGTATCTGACGAATTTTTCGTCGGTAAAGATTCTCGGAATTTCAACTATCGTTCCGGGGTCGTCCGGATCGGCCATCAAGGTCAGCATCGCGTTCCTCATGTTGTGCTCAAACAACGGGCCGATGATTTCCGGCGGAAAGAGTTTGTAAAAAATGGCAATCATTTCCTGAATCGCGAAATCCATCTCCGCCGGAGTTCTCGCCTCAAGCATATTCAAGCCCATCGGCCGCTCCATATCAAAGGGTTCAAACAAAATTACGTCGTCAACCCGCTCCCTCGGAATCAGCCCCAGTATCTTTTCAATGGAATCGCCGTGCGGGTCAAGCAGGGCGACTCCGCGCCCGGCGTCAATGTCCTGGATGACCAAATTTTCTATAAAATTGGACTTACCGGTGCCGGTCTGGCCGATGATGTAAAGGTGGCGGCGCCGGTCTTCCGGGGCCATTCTGGCGACGGTTTCAACGCCTCTGAAAAAATTTTTTCCCAAAATCAAACCTTCTCCTGGCATATTCACCGGCGGCGAGGCGAGTTTCGCTTTCAAGTATTGGACCTTTGGCGTTTCTATTTTTCCGACCGGAAAATGAAACACGCTCGTCAACTCCTCGGTGTTTAAAATTATTTTTTGATAATCGTCGAAAAGCCGGAAAGAGAACTGATAAATTAAATTACGCAATCCCCGCCCCTGGGGTCTGGCGGATTTCAAATTGTTAAAATTGGGGTGGGCAAACTGGGTAAAAGCCCCTTCCATGTTTTTTAAAATTTCTTCGGCTCTCGGCAAATTGGCGGCGGAAGCCATCAAACGCACGTTGACTTCAAATTCAACCTTGTTTGTTTTTTCTTCAATCGCTTTAATGACCTGTTCCTGAAGCGGTGTGATTCTTATCGGCTCGGCGTCTTTTTTCTCTTTAGCCCCGATTAAACTTTCAACCAGAAAACGGAAAAAACCGCCGCGGGCTTTGGCCAAAGCCGATTCAAAGTCCGCGCCTTTTTGCATTTCTTTGGCTGCTTTTAAGGCAAGATTCTTCCACTGAGAACCGGCCGGGCGCAGCAATATCTGCAAAGCCCCGCCCTCCCCTTCTTCCCGCAATTTTGAAAGAGCGATAGTAACCGCGTTCAAAGGGTCGGTCTCAAGCGCCAAATATGTTTTCAACGGCAAAGCGGAATTCTTGCTTAGCGACAACTGAGAGCCGACGCTCGCTCCGTACGGATTAAAAATATTGTAATCCTCAACTTTTTTAACGCTCGCCGACGGAAAGATGCCGTAAATCTGCTTTTCAACGAATTCCTCAAGCTTCTTGGGCGCGCCGACATAAAAAGAAATTTCCTCGCCGACGTGAGGAACCGCGATTTCCAAAGCGAAATAAGGAGCGCCGTAAAAAAACTTTTCCGAACCTTTGGCGCGAACGGACGAAAGGCCGGCGTAAAACTGCTCCATCACGCCGATTATCTCTTTTTCCGGCTTCTGCGCTTCTCCGGCTTTCGGCGACGACTTGGGTAAAGTTACCAAAAACAAAGACAAACTTAATCCCCTGCTTAAAGCGCCTTTCGTCCGGAGCGATTGGATAATTATAATTATCGTCAATGCCGCAATCAAAAATAAAAGCAAAAAAACCAGCGGCATTAAAATTTGATTGAGATCAATCATATTACATCTCTTTTATCCGGCGTTTAGCCAACAGCTCATTATAAAGTTTATCAACCAATGTGTCGTGAAAAGCGTCCAAAAGATACGGGCTGTTCAATTTTTGCGCCTGATGAACGGCTTTGTCCAAACCTTTGGTAAACGCCGTGACAATCAACTCGTCAATCGCTTTTTTCGTTTCTTCGGTTAATTTTGTTTCAACCGCCGCTTTTGAGGGTGGTTTTTGGGCAATCAGAGGCGGCAAGGGCACGGCCGGAAGCGGCGCCGCTTTCAGAGGCCCTTCGGCCGGTTTTTCCGTTTCTACCGTTTTCTCCAATTCCCGCTTTTTTTCCAAAAGCTTTTGTTCAAGTTCTTTAATTTCCTCCTCAACCGTTTTTGGCCTCTCGGCGGTTCTTGGCATCTCTCCGCCCGCCTGCTCTTGGGGATTTAAATTTTGTTTATATTCAAAAGGCATATAAAACTTAAAAATTACGAAAGCGACTCAACTATTTTCTTAAATTCTTCTTTTGCCGAATTTACTTCGTTTTGGACGAGATTCTGATAATCCGGAATCTGGGCGGTTAAAAATTGATTGATTTTTTCCTGCTCGCCCGCCTCGCTCAACTTTTCAAATTCTCCGCGTTTGTCTTCCGGCAGGCGCTCCATAATCGCCAGAGCAATGCTTTTCACCAGATTCTCGGTAAACTGAGAGATTATTCTGTCCTGGGCCTCAACCGGCAGATCGCCGATCCCCAGTTCCTCAATTATGTTGCCGATAACATTTTCGGCCGAAATTTCATTTGTCATAGTTTAGGGTTTAAAGTTTATAATTTACTTAAAAACGTCTCCGTATTTTTTCTCGGTCAATTCAATGGTTTTTTGAATTGACTGTCTGATATAATCGGCTTCCACGCTGTTTCCCCTGCCGACTTCCTCCATTGTTTTCAAAATGTCCTGATTTTGGAGTATTATCACCGCCCGGCTTTCAATAACGCTCCGGTCCAAACTTGCGGTCAATTTGCCGCCGCGCAAAACCTCCCGCCAATTATCCTGCAATAATTTACTTGCCTTTGAAGCGTTCTCGCCGCCGCTGACAATCAATTTTTCGATTTTTCCGTCAGGAGCATATTTAAAAATTCCTTTTACACCCGCGTCGGTATTCTCAATAATTTTATTATGAACGGCTCCGGCCGCTTTCTCGACCGCGCCGGCTTCAGCCCCGGCCAGCGGAGCCTCTGTCCCGCCAAGATGAGCTTCTGCTCCAACAGGCGGTTTAATAACCTCGGCGACCGACTCGGCTTTAACCGCTTCAACTTGCGGCTCAATATAATGCTCTTTCAAAAAATCGTGAACGTCCATGTCCTGGGCTTTTTGTAATTCGTCGTCCGGCAGTTTTGACGCCATTTCCATAATTTTGTTTCTCAAACCCATCTTTCGCCAAAGCTCAAGATGGTCCCGTTCGCCGGCAACAGGAAACCGCGTTTCGTCGGTCATTCCCCAATATGTCTTTTTTAAAACCTCTCCAACTTTTAAGTCCTTCACAACCGTGTATTCTTCTTTGGACAAATTACTTAATCCGTGTATAAATTTCCAATCCGCTTCAATGTCGCCCGGAGGAGGATTCACTAAAAATTCTTTTCCTTCCATCCTGTACATTTCAGCCGCGTGCGGCTTGCCGGTCTGAGTATAATAATTTTCCAAGCTTTTGTAATAATCGGTCGTTTTGCCGGCGTAAAAAGCGTCTTCGGCGCCTCTATACGTTTCTTGAGCCGCCAAGTTTGCGGCGACCTTGGAGGCATTATCGGCTTCCAGGGCCTTTTCGCCGGCAGCCCCCATTGCCTTCCGAAAAGCGTCGGAAACGTACTCCATGTCCACAAGTTTCAACTTTCCATCCGGCGCTATTTCAACCGCGCCTTTTTTAATAAGCTTCATCAATTCCAGATACGCCTCTTTGTTGCCGACCATTCCTTTTTCGGCCATGAATTTGGAAACATCGGGCGATTTCATAAAATCCAAAAACATCAGGTGCGCCTGCTTGCCCGCGGTCGCCTCCGGCACTCCCGTGCTCTTAAGATAATCAATCACCGCGCCCTCGGGTCCCCGTTCTCCGATTCCCAACCGAACTCCGCCCGGTTTTTCGGGCAACGGCACCGCGTGAAGTCCCCCCTCTTTCCACATTTCATAAACTCCACGGAAGGCCTTGGCAACCATGCCCGAACCAACCAGAACACCCATAGTGCCGGCCAAAATATATCTTTTTCTTTCTTCCCACTTTTCTCCTTTTGAAAGTTTATCCAACCGAACATCCAGTTCTTTGCCTTTTTGTTCCATCGCCTCAAGAATATTTGCCGCTTTAATTTCCTTTTCGGCTTTTGCTTCAATATCCTTTTCAAACTCCTCTTTCATTTTGTTCAAAATCCCTTCTTGAGAAACATCTTCAACTTTACCGCCGAGTTTCTTATACAGTTTTTGCGACAATGTCTCGCCTTTTCTGTGTTTTTCCTGCGCCCTCTTCATCGCCGCTTCAAGACCAATGGCCGTTGCCGCGCCGCCCAAGATTCTCTGAGCAACGGTTGCCGACGCGAAAAGCGTCGCCACGGCGGCGGTACCGGTCCCGAAAGTCGCCGTTCCGGCCATTAAAGCAACGGAAATTCCGATTTTGTATTTAAACGGCATTTTGCGGTAACTATCAACAGCCTTATAAAGAGAGTTCAAAACCCATTTCTCTTTTTTTTGTTCGGCTTTAACTTCAACCTGCCGCGATCTTAAATTCTGGGCTTCTTGAATATATAATTTCTCAAAAATATTTTGAGCCGTTTCGTTTAATGCCTTTTCTTTTTCTTCCTTTGAAGCGCCCTTTAAAGCAATTTCTTTATTTTTAAAGATTGTGTCTCTAAAATTATCTCTAACCTCTTTGTAATTTTCCAGCGCTAAATTATAACGAGGGTCATTTTCTTTTAACTCCGCCAAAATATTTCTTGCCTCAACAAGTTTCTCTCTCAACTCTGTCTCTTTTTGTTCAAAAGTTACTTCTTTTTCTTTTGGTTTCTCCGCCTCTGTCTTTTCTTTCGGTTTTTCTTCCAGCTTTTCAGGCGGTTTCAGTCCGTATTTTTCAGCAAAGTAAAGCGTTCCTTCAATCGCTTTTTCTTTGGCTGTTTTTGCTCCGCCTTCCGGTTTTTTCGTTTCCACGGTCTTTTCTTCCGGTTTTTTAACGGCTTCTTTGGCCAGTCGCTCCATCGTTTCCTGCGGCGTTTCCAACTCCAATTTTCCCCCTACTTTCGAGTCTTTGACGGCCTCCTTGTTCGGGTCGACCGGAGATTGATTAAATTTTGGCATTTCAGGATTCATAAAATTGCGTGAGTAAACTACTAACAGATTAACACAGCTTTTGGCGAGCCGCAATGCCGCTATTTTCCGTGATTAAAGAAGCGATAATAGAGCAATTTGACTCCTTCGGTGATGGCGAAATAGACGGCCGCGATGCTTAGAATCATAATCAAGTGCGAGGAAGTCGGCGGGGTAAATTTAAAAATTGATTGCCCAAAATCGGTGAAAGGCAAAATGATTGTCGCGCCGAAAGCCGCCGCCGAAAGCCAGAGCAGAGGACGGGAAGGCCCTTTGGCTCTGGCAAAAAAGAAATGAGTCCGAATGGAAAAAAGAAAAAACAATTCCGTGATAATGCTTGCCATAAACCAGTTGGTCTGAAGAACCTGGGGCGAGATGCGGTAAAACAGGCCAAAAAAGATAAAATCAAACACCGCGCTTATCAGCCCTAAAATTGTCGCGAGCAAAACGATTTCCCTGACTTGATATTCTCTCGGTTTTTTCAGTTCGTCGGCGTCAACATTGTCGGTCGCGATCGCGATCATCGGAAAATCCGAAAGCAAATTAACGAGAAGAATCTGCAAAGGAAGCATCGGTAGAAAGTCAATCAACAACGAAGCGACGGCAACGGCGTAAAAATTTCCGAAATTGGACGAGAGCGTCGCCTTGATATACTTCATGGTGTTGGCAAAAACCTCCCTCCCTTCCTTAATGCCGTCAACAATCACTTCCAAACTCTTTTGCAAAAGCACGATATCGGCCGCTTCTTGGGCTATGTCGGCCGCGCCCTGCACCACCAAAGCGACGTTCGCGATTTTTAGAGCCGGGGCGTCGTTTATTCCCTCGCCCAAAAATCCGACTTCGCGTTTTTCCCGAAGCAGTTGGATAACTTTATATTTTTGCTCCGGCGAAACCCGGGCAAAAACAGAATGTTCTTCAACGGCCAGATGCTGCGCCGCGGACGGCATTTTATCAAACTCTTCGCCGGTTATCACCTTGTCCGGCGAATCGATCAAACCGAGCCGGTGAGCGACCGCTCCGGCAACGTCTTTCGCGTCGCCGGTTAAAATTTTAATCTTGATTCCCAGGCGCTCCGCTTTTTCTATCGCGGCTTTGGCCGTGCTTTTAATCGGGTCAGCAAAGGAAATCATTCCCAAAAAATACAAATCCTTTTTTTCTTCTTCAACGAGATTAACCTGCGATTTTGACGGAAGCTCTTTTTTGGCCACGGCGAAAACCCGACGGCCATCCCTGCCTTCTTGAACGATTTGCCGATTTAATTCCTCCCGCTCCGTCTCGGACAAATTTTTTGAAAAAGCGATGACATTCTCAGGCGCGCCGCGGACTATCAATTCGCGCTTTCCGCCGCCCGCCTGCGCGGGCAGACTTTCGACAAGGACGCAATTCTTGCGCCTTTGAGGATCAAACGGAATTTCGTCAAGCCGCTTATAATGGCTAATTTTTTCCGACTCTTTCGGAGAAAGCGCCGCGCGCAAAGCGACGTCAAAAGCGACGTTTGAGCGCTTTCCGTCCTCGGAAGCCAAATTCGCGTAAAAAAGCGCCTCTTGAGGATTGGAAGAAAAAATTTCAGCGACCGTCAGTTTGTTTTCGGTCAAAGTGCCGGTCTTATCGGAACAAAGCACCTCAATGCTTCCCAAATCCTCAATGGCCGAGAGACGCTTGACGACGACTTTATTTTTCGCCAGACGCAAAGCTCCGCGGGACAAAGAAAAAGTCGTAACAACCGGTAGCGCCTCGGGAATGACGCTTACCGCCAAGGCGATTGAAAATATAAAAAGTTCCCCGATTCTGACTCCGTCGCCTCTTATGAAAAGATTCGCCAAAAATATCAAAAATAAAGTGGAAAGAACCAGCCAAAGAATAAATTTGCTGAAACTATTGATGCTTTTCTCAAAAACGCTTTCCCTCGCCGTCGCCGCGGCCAAATGGGCGATGCCGCCGATCTGGGTATCCGCGCCCGCGGCAAAGACAATTCCTTCCCCCCTGCCGCTAAGGGCAACGGTGCCGGCAAAACCGATATTTTTTGCCTGATAAATCTCTTTGGCCGGATTTGGCAAAATCCCGCCTGTCTTTGAAACGGGCGCGGATTCGCCGGTTAAAGCCGATTCATCAATCGTCAAATCGTTGTCGTCTTTAAAAAAACGGACATCGGCGGAGAGCATGTCTCCCGCCTCCACAATCAAAATATCGCCGGGAACGACTTCCCTGCTTTCAATGATTATTTCCCGGCCGTCGCGGCGAACCCTTGATTTTGCCGCGACGTATTTTTTGAGAAGTTTTATGGTCTGTTCGGAATGATATTCCTGGTAAAAACCCAGAACGGCGTTTATGGTCACGAACAGCAAAATCATCAGGCCGTCGATATAGCCGCCGAGCGCGAACGCGATAACCGCCGCGCCAACGAGAAGATAAATAAAATATGATTTAAACTGCCTCAACAGGACGGATGTCCAGCGCAACTCCTTTCCGGCCAATTCGTTAAAACCGTATTTCTTTTGCCGCCTTGCCGCCTCTTGATGGCCAATCCCTGAATCAAGGGAGGTTTCCAACTCCCGGACAATCTCATCGATTTTTACGACGCTGTATTCAGAAAAATTCATACTGCGTTTATTTTTTCTCTTTCGGCAAAAGCGAAGCAGCGTTTTTAGCCGTTTCTTTTATTTCTTCAAGATATTTTTCACTTTCATGCTCCGGATCCGCCAATTCTTTTACAATAAGGTCGGCCTTGTATTCATCTTTTGCCGGGTTCATTGACAAATCAAAAGTCACCCGATGGGTCTTTCCTTCTTTGTCGGTGTATTCCAAAAACGCGTCAACACCGTGAAAAACGTCGAGCGGCGAACCGACGGAGGTGTAAAATTTAACCCTGTCCATATCCTCTTCCCTTTCAAGGCCAAGCTGATCGATAATCTCAATCCTCAAATCTCGGGCGAAGTTTTTATTCGGATTCGCGGGATCCCAAGGTTGAAATTTTTTCGCCAGTTCAAGAGCGTCGTTATATCCGACGTAATCGCCCTTTTTTGTTTTTTCTTTCAACTCAAAAAGCGCTTTTTGATAATCCGAACTCTTTTTGATCGAACCCACGAAGTCCTCTTCAAAAATTTTCCCGGTATAACCGTATTTTTCCGGACGATAAAATTTTTCTCCTTTCATATATTATTATTATACCATTTTTAAGCCATTTTGTGCTAAAATACTGTTATGGAAACCGACCAAGCAAAATCACGACTTTCAACGGCAATCGCCATTGTGTTGCTGGCTTTTTTCGTCGTTTTATCCGTCGCAAGCATATGGAACGACAGCGCGACAATGGATGAATCGGTCCACATTCCCGCCGCTTACTCTTACCTCTCCCAAAAAGACATGCGGCTCAATCCGGAACATCCGCCGCTTCTGAAAGACCTTTCCGCCGTTCCCCTGCTTTTGATGAAAATAAATTTTCCCGCGGAGCATCCTTCCTGGGCCGAAAACATAAACGACCAATGGGCTTTCGGTCCGAAATTTTTATACGAATCCGGGAACGACGCCGACGAAATAATTTTTTGGGCGAGAATTTTTCCGATACTTCTGGCCGCTTTTCTCGGATACTTCCTCTTCGTCTGGGCCGGAAAAAATTTCGGCCGGAAAACCGCGCTTCTGACTCTCGCTCTGTTCGTTTTTTCTCCTACGGTTCTGGCTCACGGCCGGCTCGTCACCACCGACGTCGCCGCCGCGGCCGGAATCGCGCTGGCAACCGCCTGTTTTCTAAACTCCTTTAAAAATCCGAATCTTAAAAATACAATTATCGCCGGCTTGCTGTTCGGCATGGCGATGCTGATGAAATTTTCCACCTTTCTTTTAATGCCTTACTTTTTCGGACTGGCGATTGTCTGGGCGTTTTTGAAAAAAACCGGTTATTACAAATCGCTTCTGCAATTGTCATTGATTTTCCTAATCGGTTTTGTTGTCATTGTTTGGCCGGTTTATCAATATAACGTCTGGAACTATCCCCCGGAACGCCAAGCCCGCGACTCGGCCGAAATGCTAAAAACTTTCGGCGCTCCGCCGGCTGGCGGAACGGAAAAAACTTGCCTTGAAGGCCAAATCAAAAAATGTCCGGTTGAACTGACCGTGTGGATGGCCGACAAACCGGCATTAAGGCCCTTTGCCCAATATTTATTGGGGTTCTTGATGGTGCTCCAGCGCTCAACCGGAGGAAACACGACATTCTTTTTGGGCGAGGTTTCAAATCAGGCCTGGCCGATGTATTTCCCGATTATTTACGCGATCAAAGAGCCGCTCGCTTTTCATATTCTGACGATTATCGCCATTCTTTTCGCGGCCTGGAAAATTAAAGAACCGTTTTGGCGCGCCCCCTATCATCGCCTTAAAACATGGATCCAAAATCACTTCGTTGAATTTGCCCTGCTCGGCTTTATCGCTTTTTATTGGTTTATGAGCGTACGCGCGAATCTCAATATCGGCGTCCGCCATCTGATGCCGGTCCTGCCTTTAACTTACATCCTTGTCGGCAGCCAAATTTCCAAATGGCTCAATAATGCCAAAAGGTTTAACTTCCGAACATTGACCGTCGGCGCGCTTTTTATCTGGTATATTTTCGGAACTCTTTGGAATTTTCCGCATTTCCTGAGTTATTTCAACGAACTTGCCGGCGGCCCTTACGGCGGCTGGCGCTACGCCACCGATTCAAACCTTGATTGGGGGCAGGATTTGAAACGGCTCGCCGATTTTGTGGAAGAAAAGCAAATTCCGAGCATTGCCGTTGATTATTTCGGCGGCGGAAGTCCAAGATATTATCTTGGCGACAAATACGAGCCATGGTGGTCGGCGAAAGGAAAACCGCGAGGATGGTTCGCTATCTCGGCGACTTTTCGCCAGAGCGCTTGGGGAGAACCCATAAAAAATCTTGCGACGAAACCGGAAGACAATTATTCATGGCTAAGGCCGCATGAACCGGTCGCGACCATCGGCCATTCTATTTTTGTGTATTATCTTCCTTAGAATCTTGATTCCTGTATTTATAATAAATCCTGTTTTCAATTCTCAAATCAAAGTATTCCAAATCCCGCCGCTTGTCCTTGATCTCCTGTTCAAGGACTTTTTTTATGATAAAACCCTGCTCCGCGGCCGTTTGCGACTCGTTAAACACGATCTGCCATTCTTCTGAGGTCAAACCCCTGAGCTGGCGATCCTCTTTGTCTATTGAAAATTCGGCAAGGGAAACGTCGGAATTTTTAGCCAGCCAGTCCCTTGCGTCCAAAATAAATTCAATGAATTTCGGCTCGGCGATTCTCGCGCCCAACGAAATTTCATCCCCGGAAAAATCCTTCACCAAAACAATCAGCGCTCCGAAAGTCAGCGGCGCCTCTTCAAAAACAACGCCTTCCCCGTCAACGTAAAAACATTTTTTGATTTCTTCTTTCGGCCGGACCGCTTCCGATTCCGAAATTGTCGCGGCCGTAGAGGTTACCGGTTCAAAATTTTCTTCTTCAACCGGCTTTAATTCACCGGTCGCGGCCGACGCCAAATCCGTCTCGCACCAAATCGCCGCCATCTCTCTTTTCGTAAGATAAATTTTTATTTCCCTTTCGGCGAGATTTTTCTCCGAACTTCTCTCGATTTTCGCGTCGCTGATTTCCGGAAATTTCGAAATCAGATAATCTTTCAATTCATTTTCCTGAAAAACAAACAGATTATCCCTTCTGACGAAAAAAAATCTCATTTGGAAAAAATCTCTCACGCTGTTTTGAACTTGCGCGACCAAATCGGCGGAAATGTTTTTTTCCGAAGCGATGATCAAAGCGTTTTTAATTTGAAAAGTCGTGGAAAAAAAGAAAAAATAAATCGCGCCTGCGAAGATAATTAAAAACAGCACTCCAAAAATGATTTTCTTGTGTTTGGAGCGCTGTTTTTTTTCTAACCGCTTCGGACGAAACAATATTTTGCTTTTCTGAGAAAATTCTTGAGCCATGAGATGAATTTCAAGCTGAGAACGGCCTGATTTTATCAAGCCCGCCCAAATACTTTTGCAAGACGTCCGGGACTTTGACCGAGCCGTCTTTTTGCTGATAATTTTCGATAATCGCGATGAGCACGCGGCCGATGGCGAAGCCGGTGGCGTTCAGCATATGGACTAATTCTGTTTTTTTAGCCGCGGCATTGCGGTATTTCGCGTTAATGCCTCTGGCCTGAAAATCGGTGGTGTTTGAACAGGAATGGGTCTCCCGATATTGGTTTTGGCCGGGCAGCCACGTTTCAATGTCATACTGCTTGGCGTCGGTAAAGCCCATGTCGCCCGTGCAAATCTGGACGACCCGGTACGGAAGTTTAAGAAGCTGCATCAGCTCTTCCTGCCGGCTAAGTAAAAACCTGTGCTCCTCTTCGGAATTTTCCGGCAGAGAAAAAACGAACATCTCAACTTTGTCGAACTGATGCACGCGCAGGATTCCTTTCGTGTCTTTGCCGTAAGAGCCGGCCTCCCGCCGGAAACACGTTGAAAAGCCGACGTAACGGCGCGGTAAATCCGCGGCGTCAAAAATTTCGTCCATGTGAATCGGCCCGATCGTGTGCTCGGCGCTGCCGACGAGGTAAAGATCATCTTTTGACAGATAATAACGCTCCTCTTTTTGGTCTCCGGCCAGCCGTCCCATTCCCTCGTAAACTTTCGGTTTGATCATAACCGGCGGATTTACCGGAATAAAACCGTGGGGTATGAGCGTGTCAAACGCCAAATTCACCAGCGCGAACTCCATTCGAGCCAGATCGCCGAAAACGTAAGCAAAACGGCTGCCGGCGACTTTCGCCGATCGCTCCGTGTCGATCAAACCGTTCGCCAAAGTCAGGTAATCCTTCGGTTTAAAATCAAAAACGGGTTTTTTGCCGACTTCTCGCGCTACCGCGTTTTCGCTTTCGTCGCGGCCAACGGGCGCGTCGGCGGCGGGCAAATTCGGAATTGATTGGAGAGCATTGCGCAACGCTTCTTCTAAAAGCCCCAATTCCGGTCCCAATTCTTTCAGCCGAGTTTTCAAGGCCTTCATTTGTTTGATCATCGCGGTCCACTCCTCGCCCGTCACGTGGCCGATCTCTTTGCTCAATTGATTTTGTTCGTGGCGAAGCTGTTCGACTTGCGTCAACAATTCGCGGTGCTTTTTGTCCAATTCCAAAATCGGCTCAATGTCGAGCTTCATGTTTCTCTTTTTGAGCCCTTCTTTAATTTTTTCCGGGCTTGTTCGTAAGAGTTCAAGATTGATCATATAATTTAGGTTTTAGGTTTCATTGCCGGGAAAAACACGGTTTCCCTTACCGG
>MEYT01000010.1:14577-23959 GCA_001774105.1 Candidatus Azambacteria bacterium RIFCSPLOWO2_01_FULL_46_26
CCGAAACCGGCGGTCGGCGGCATGCCGTATTCCAAAGCAATCAAAAAATCCTCATCCAATCGCTGAGCCTCCTTGTCCCCTTGCTCGCGCAGTTTCATTTGCTCCTCGAATCTTTCCCGCTGGTCAATCGGGTCGTTCAATTCCGAAAATCCCTTGCCCAGCTCCGTGCCGCAAGCCACGACCTGCACCCTTTGCACTTTTCTTGGATTATTCTCCAGCCGTTTTGCCAGAGGTTCTATCTCAACCGGCGGATTCATCAAAAAAATCGGCTGAACCAATTTGTGGCGAATCTGCTTTTTAAAAATCAAATCAACGAGGCGCCCCCAACCAAGATGCGGTTCGGGATTCAAATTATGTTTTTGCGCCAGAGCGAACAATTCATCCCTGCTCTGCTTTTCAAGGTCAATGCCGAGTTCCCTGTTCGCCAATTCAAAATAATCTACTCTTGGCCATTTTCCGCTCCAGTCAATCGTCTGGCCTTTGAAAGCCGTGGCAAGGCCTCCGGTCACGTCCTGAATCATCTTTTTGTACATCGCCTCGACGAATTCCATCAGTGTTTCATAATCGGCGTAAGCCCAGTAAAATTCAAGCTGCAGATAATCCTGAAGATGCTCCGCGCTGATTCCTTCGTTTCTGAAAATTTTTCCGATTTCAAACACCTTTTCAAATCCGCCGATGATCAATTTTTTAAGCGGCAATTCCAGGGAAATCCGCAGATAAACATCCATGTCAAGGGCGTTGTAACGCGTCACGAACGGCTCGGCGTCCGCTCCGCCCGGAACCGTTTCAAGCGCCGGCGTGTCAACTTCCATGAAGCCGCGTTCAAGCAAATAATTCCTAAAACTCTGCCAAAAAATATTTTTCTTGACGAACAGCTCTCTTATTTCGGGAGCCATTATCAGATCCAGATACCTTTTTCTCAGCCGCTCTTCAACGTCCGTCAGGCCGTGCCATTTCTCCGGCAAAGGCAGGAGCGATTTCGCGAGCATCTTGAAATCCGAAACCCGCAAAGTAATCTCTCCTTTTTTTGTTTGAAAAAGAACGCCGACGGCTTCAATGAAGTCACCGACGTCAAAATTTTCCAAAAAAAATTTATACCGCTCCTCGCCTAGCTCGTCTTTTTTAAAATAAATTTGGATAAGGCCCGTGCCGTCTTCAACGTGGGCGAAGGTGGAACCGCCGTGTTCCCGCAATGAACGGACGCGGCCGACCAGAACGATTTTTTGATTCGCCTGAGACAACTCCGAAAAAGCCGCAACGGCTTGAGCGGCCGAGTGAGTTCTTGAAGTCGCGGCCGGATACGGATTAAAGCCCGCTTTTTTGACGGTTTCCAGTTTATCCAGCCGAATTTTTCTGATTTCTTCCAAAGACATAAGATTTTCGAGCTGTCATCTACTCTTATTATCTTTCAAATTTAATTTAATGTCAAAACCAAAAACCCGCGATATCGCGGGTTTTTAGCGTCAAATAAATTTTTAATTATCCGATTTTGACGATCTCGTATTTGACCGCTCCTCCCGGGGTCTGCACCTCAATCTGATCGCCCGCTTTATGATCCAAAAACGATTTGCCGAGCGGCGATTCATTGGAAATTTTCCCTTCCAGAGGATCCGCCTCTTCGGAACCGACGATCACGAATCTCTCCTGGCCGTTTTTTGATTTCACTTCGATTGTTGAGCCAATCTGGACTATATTCTTCTTGTGATTCTTTTCAATGAGAACCGTGTTTCGAATCACCTCTTCAAGTTCAATGATTTTCGATTCGTTAAACGCCTGCGCCTCTTTGGCCTCAAGATACTCGGCGTTCTCCGACAAATCGCCGAGAGCTTTCGCGTCCTGAAGACGCAGAGCGATTTCCTGCCGCTTTGCCGTCTTAAGCTCTTGCACTTCTTTTTTCAATTTTTCGAGTCCCTCTTCGCTTATGAATTCTTGTTTTGGCATAGTGTTACGAAATTACGAATTGTTACGAATATACGAATACAATCATTCACCGGACATTCGTAGCAAGCCGTAATGAAATAATAAGTAAACTTAATTTTAATAAAATTTTCTTCAAGAGTCAACCCCGCTCTGTTACTTTTGCCTCTCAAAATACCATTTTAAGACCTCCTTTGCAACTGGTACGGCGGCCGCGCTCCCCTCACCGCCTCCTTCAATCAGGACCGTAACGACGATTTCCGGGTTTTCATAAGGCGCGAAACCGCTAAACCACGCGTGGGTTTTATTCTTCGCGAATTGCGCGGTGCCGGTTTTACCCGCGGCTTTCACCGGCAAGTCGTATAAGGCCCGACTTGAGCCGGAAATAACCGCCTCTCTCATGCCCTTGCGGACAATCTCCAGATTTTTCGCCGAAACAAACCCTTGTCCGATGATTTTCGGCGCGACCTCTTCAAACTTTTCTTCTTGTTCATCCGATTTTCCTGACGGTTCGGCGATTTTTTTCACAAATTTCGGCTGATACAAAGTACCTCCGTTGGCGATGGCGGCAACGGCCGCGGTCACTTGCAAAGGCGTTACCGCGATGTCTCCCTGTCCGATGGATATGTTGTAAGTGTCGCCTATGTACCAATTTTCTCCTTTTGCGCTTTCCTTCCATCGCGGATCCGGAATCAGACCATCCTTTTCGCCCGGCAAGTCAACGCCCAAAGCGCCGCCCCAGCCGAAGAGTCCAAGATATTTTTTTATTTTTTCAACGCCCAACCCTTTCACGTCGCCGTGGCCGCCGCCGATCGTGTAAAAATAAGTGTTTACCGATTCGGCTATCGCTTTTATCACGTTAACCGCGCCGTGGCCGCCGATTTTCCAATCGCCGAAAGTGTAAATAATCTCGTTATTGTATTTGTTTACAATATCGATGCCGCCGGTTGAGAGAATTGTTTTTTCCGGCCCAATGACGTTTTCCTGAAGCGCGGCCGAAGCCAAAAGCGGCTTGATGGTTGAGCCGGAAGGATACGTTCCGGCAATCGCCCTATTAAACAGCGGCTTGTCCGAATTTTCAATCAATTCGCGATAATCCCGCGCGGAAATGCCCCGGCCGAAAAGATTGCCGTCAAAACTCGGCAAGCTGACCATTGCCAGAATCTCGCCGCTGGAGGGATCCATCGCCAAAGCGGCTCCGCGCGCGACTTTCAAACTCTTTGTCTCCTTTTTCATTTCTTCATAAAGTTTTTTCTGCAAATCCAACTCCAGAGAAAGAACCAAATTTTTGCCGTTTTCGGGATTGGCAATCACGCTTTCCCGCTTGGGACGGCCCAAAGCGTCAACTTCCACTTCCAACAGGCCGGGTTTGCCTCTCAAAATTTTTTCATATTCCGCTTCAAGACCTGTCTTGCCGATATAGTCCGTGGGAGAATACTCTGGATTATTTTTAACGTCGGGCTCGGTAAGTTTACCTAAATATCCGAAAATATGGGATAAAACGTCAGCCTCCGCGTACCGCCGGATTCCGGCTTGCTGAACGCCGAAACCGGGGAATTCGGCGCTTCTTGAGATGAGCGCCAAAGCCGCCTCGCGAGGCACGTTTGAAATCAAGATAAAAGGATTTTTTGATTCTTTGGACTCATCCAAAGCCGTTTGCAATTCTTCCTTGCCGCGGCCGACGATTGCCGCGATCCGCTCAACCGCCGCCCCAAACTCCGATTCGCCTTTCGGCATTTCGCCGGGCGACACGATAATGTCAAAAGCCGGTTCGTTGAAAACAAGCTGATTTCCTTTCGCGTCGTAAATAATTCCCCTGAGCGAAGGTATCTGATAAACGCGCGAGGCGTTTTTTTCCGATTTGGCGTAATAATAGTCGTAACGCGAAACTTGAAGATAAAAAGAGCGGCCCAAAAGAATTAAAAAAATACAGACGGAAAAATAAAAAAGCCGCCTGATAACGTGATTCTTGATCGGCGTCTCCAATTTCAAACCCTCTTCCTTTTCGGAAAAGTTCGGCACTTCGGCGTCCGCGAGAATTTCATGCGGTTCAATTGGCGCGTTATCGCCATTCTTTAATTTATATTTCTTAAAATTGTTCGGGGCGTCTTCAAAACCCATAATCCAAAAAATTTATGAATGAATGTGAATATAATCATCGCCAGAACGGCGTCAAAGACCGCTTCTTTTAAGACAAATCTCGCGAAAATCGAACCGATGGCGGCGAAGTCGGCGGAACCGGACATTTTCAAAAAAAACAAAATAACGGTATTGTAAAAAATCGCCCCGAAAAACACCACCGCGAGCATTGACTTATAATTTTTTTTGTCAAAAACCTTTTCCATGAGAATAAAAATAAACGCGATCGCCGCGGAGAAAGCGATAATCGCCGCGCCGAAAGGCTGGCCGGAAAAAACGTCGCTGAAAAACCCGCCCAATATTGCGAAAGCCGCTCCTTCTTTAAGCGATCGCAAGCTCCCGGACGGTTCATTCAAATTCTTCAAAAAAAACAACGTTAATACCGCCAAAAAAATCAAATTGGGAACCGCCCCGAAAATGCCGAACTTTGACGCGAAAGTCGTTTGAAAAATGGCGGCAAAAAAAATAACGGCGGCGGACAATAAGTTTCTCATTGTTTTTTGAGCACGAGAACGCTTTCCAGATTTTGAAAATCAACGGCCGCTTTAATCTTCGCTTTCTGAAAAAATTGATTATCGGCGGAAAAGACCTCTTCAACCTCGCCGATCAAAAGTCCTTTCGGATATATTCCTTCAAGGCCCGAGGAAATCGCGCGTTCGCCGACAGCCAGTTCTTTTTCTTTGGAAATCAAATCCATCGTCAAAGACGCGGTACCATCCCCTTTAATCAAACCGTCCATCCGGGAATCCTGCGTCAGGGCCGGAACTTTGCTCGAAATGTCGGTTAAAAGACGGACTTTCGCCGAATTCTCGTAAACCTCGATTATTTGGCCGACCAGAATATTGCCGGCGGAAATAACGGCCGTCTTTTCCCGGATGCCGTCGCGGGCGCCTTTGTCAATAAGAATCGCGCGGCCGAACGTCAAAGGGTCGCGGCCGATTACTCCGGCCAAAATCAAAACGTCATCCGGCTTTTCTTCAAGTCCCAGTTGTTGCCGTAAAAAATCGTTTTCCCGTTTGATTTCTTCCAAACCGGAAACGACGCCTTTCAATTCCAGATTTTCCGACGAGAACTTTTCATTTTCTTCCTTTATATTTTTAATTTCCCTGAGCGCTTGTCCGAAATAATTGACTTTGTCGGCGGCCAATGCCGAGACGTTCTGCAAAGGAACGGAAACGGTTAAAAGAGCGTTTTTGGTTGAATTCAAAAAACCCCGCTCATTTAAAAAAATGAGCAGGAGAATGCCCGCGAAAAACAAAACAAACAGCGATAATTTTGATCGGGGAGATTGGCCCATTTTGTCGAAATTTTTAACTCCGCTTACCAGCTCGGGGCTTTCTCGTATTGGGTTGTGACCAAAACTTCGTTCAAAGCGTCAATGTCTTCAAGCACCACGCCGGTGCCTCTGACCACCGCGGTTAAAGGATCTTCGGCGATTTTCACCGGAATTTTGGTTTCCTCGCTGATTAATCTGTCCAGACCCCTCAAAAGACTGCCGCCGCCGGCTAAAATAATTCCCCTGTTCATCACGTCCGCCAAGAGTTCGGGCGGAGTTTCCTCAACCGCGGATTTAATCGCGTTGACCAAAAGCTGAACGGAATGGCTCATTGCTTTTCTGATTTGAAAATCGTTCACAATCACTTCTTTCGGCAAGCCGCTGATCAGATCCCGGCCGCGCATGGGCATCCCTAATTCTTCGTTCAATTCGTGGGCCGAGCCGATGCCGATTTTAATTTCTTCAGCCGTCCGCTCTCCCAAAAGTAATTTGAATTCGTCGCGGGCGTATCGGACGATGTCGTCGCTCAATTTATCGCCGGCGATCCTTAAACTTCGGCTCGTCACAATGCCGCCGAGCGAAATGAGCGCGACGTCGGTCGTCCCGCCGCCGATATCGACGATCATGTTGCCAATCGGCTCCTGAACCGGCAAGCGGGCGCCGATTGCCGCGGCCATCGGCTCTTCTATCAAATAAACCTCTCTCGCGCCGGCGTTTCTGGCGGCGTCCTCAACCGCTCTTTTCTCCACTTCCGTAACTCCGGTCGGGATTCCGATTACGACCCTCGGCCTTGGTAAAATTGAAAAACTTTCTTTGTGAACTTTTTCAAAAAAATAGCGGAGCATCTGTTCGGTCACTTCAAAATCGGAAATCACGCCCGCGACAAGGGGTCTCGTGGCGACAATGTGAGCGGGGGTACGCCCGACCATTTTTTTCGCCTCACTGCCAATAGCCAAGACCTGGCCGGTTTTTTGATTGACCGCAACGACCGACGGCTCGTTAATCACGATTCCCCGGCCTTTGACGTAAACCAGCGTATTGGCCGTTCCCAAATCAATCCCGATATCTTTTGAAAAAAGACCGAAAAATCCGTTAAACATGATTTTTAATTACAGCTTTGAGTTTGTTTATTTTAATCAGCTTTGCTTTTGTCTTGCTTCGTTCCTTGACTTCAACGCAGCCGCTTTCAAGAGTTCTTTCGCTGACCACAATCCGCAAAGGACAGCCGATCAAATCGGCGTCGGCGAATTTAACTCCGGCCGAAACGCCACGGTCATCATATAACACTTCCGCGTTTTCGGCAAGCAGCAGTTTATACAATTTCCGGGCCTGCTTTTTTACCTCTGTTTTTTTGCTCGGTATTTCAATAAGATGGATGGCGAACGGAGAGATTTCCCGCGGCCAGACAATGCCCTTTTCGTCATTATGCACTTCCACGACCGTTGCCATCAGCCGGCCAAGACCGATTCCGTAACAGCCCATGACGAGCGGCTTTTTTTCTCCTTTTTCGTTCGTGTAATGGGCGCCGAGTTCCTCGCTGAAACGCGTTCCCAGTTTGAAAATGTTTCCGGCTTCCACGGTCTTTGCTTCTTCAATGATTCCTTTTTGACAATTCGGACATTTGTCGCCCGCTTTTACTTTGGCTATTTCTTTATTCTGGGCGAATCCGCACAAAGAACAAAAGAAGGTCACGTCTTCCCCGGCCGGCGTTTTTATCATGAATTCGTGGGAGTATTCCTTGGAAAACTCTCCTCCCGACGCTTCCACGACAAGCGGCTTCAAACCGCAACGCCTGAAAATTTTTAAGTACGCTTTTATCGCCTTGTCGTAAAATTTTTTCAAATCGTTCTCGTCCGCGTGAAAGCTGTATAAGTCCTTCATGCTGAATTCCCGGCCGCGCAAAAGTCCGGATTTCGCACGGGGTTCATCCCGGAATTTCGTTTGCATCTGAAAAAGAGAAAAAGGAAGATCCGTCAAAGTTATCGTATGCTTGCGAATGATGTCAACTATCACCTCCTCATGCGTCGGCCCCAGGCCGAATTCCCTGCCATCTTTATCCGTCACTTTATAAATTATGCCGAGCAATTTCTGCCAGCGGCCGGTTTCCTCCCAAAGAGTTTTTGGATGTAGAGCCGGCATTAAAATTTCTCCGGCGCCCAAGGCCTCGATTTCTTCCCTGACGATTCCTTCAATTTTTTTCAAGACCCGGAAACCCAAAGGTAAAAAAGAATAAACTCCGGCCATGAGCTTGTCAATGAAACTCCCGCGAATGAGCAAACGGGCGTTCGCGAAAATCTCGTCTTTGGGCGCTTCTTTTCTGGTTTTTATGAAAAGTTTTGATTGAAGCATGCCGATTAAAATATATATTTGGTTATGTCCTTGAACGTTACAACGAGCATCAGTAAAATCAAGAGCGCGAAACCGGCCGCGTGGATGTATTTTTCAACTTTCGGATTTACCGGCGAACCTTTAACCTTTTCAATGCCGAAAAAAATCAACCGGCCTCCGTCCAGTGCCGGAAAAGGCAGAAAATTGATTATCGCGAGATTAATGGAGAGAACGGCCGCGAACTGCAAAACGTAATTAAACCCGAGTTTGGTCGTTTCTGAAATCAAAACCGCGATGCCGACCGGCCCGGCGACTTCCGCTATCAAAGTCCCTTTTAAAATGAGTCCTTTCAAAATCCAATAAAATCCCGAAACAAGGGCAATAGTTAAAGAAAAAGCGCTTTCTATTCCCTTCCAAATCGCAACATACCAGGGATGGGAGACAATCGCCGTTTTTACCATGGCGATTCCGATCGCTCCTTCGCCCGGCGGCGGAGAAACCCTCGGCACGAGTGCTTTTTCAACCGTCTCTCCTCCCCGCCGGATCGTGAAAATAACCTCTTGTCCGGCGTTGGTTTTTATGAAATTTTGAAAATCCTCAATGTTCAATCCTTCAACCGACTTTTCTCCGGCCTTGATCCGGACGATTGCGTCTCCCAATTTTAGCCCCGCTTCGGCCGCCGGAGACGCCGGAACCACTTGCGCTATCTGAATTTTAACGTCGCGAAAATTGTTTTGAACCGTTTCATCAACGATTATCGGCAAACCGACGGTATGGCCGACGGACAAAAGAAAGACGGCTAAAACAAAATTCATCGTAACGCCCGCGGCAACTATCACGGCTCTCGTTCCAAGCTTCTTTGATATGAAACTTCGCGGATCCCCTTCGCCCTCTCCTCCTTCGCCGAAAATCTTCACGAAACCGCCCAGAGGAAGCAAATTCAAAGAATAAATCGTCTCGCCTCTTTTCACGCCGAAAAGCCGCGGCGGAAAACCGAATCCGAATTCCTCGACTTTGACTCCCGCCCTTTTGGCGGCCATAAAATGGCCGAGCTCATGGACGAAAATCAAAAGACCAAAAATAAAAATTAAAACAATGATTGAAAGCGGCGTCATACGGTTTGTATTTCCTCCTCTTTCTTTTGGCTTAACTCTTCAATCTTCTTATGCGTTTCGTCAATGAGCTTTTGAAGATCGTCTTTTCCTTTGAATTTTTCGTCTTCTCTGATCTTTTTTTCCCGTTCCAGCGCCTGAATCTCTTTCCAGCAGTCGTCCCTTACTCCTCTTACCGCGACCCTCGCTTCTTCCGCTTTCTCCTTCACCAGCTTAATCAATTTTTTCCGATACTCGTCCGTCATCGGCGGCATATTCAGCCGGATTAGATGCCCGTCAACGATCGGATTTATACCCAAATCCGAGTTGCGAATTCCCTTTTCCATGTCACCCAGGGCGTTTTTGTCCCAGGGAGTTATAACAATTTGCTTCGGTTCGGGAACGGAAATGGCGGCGATTTCTTTCAAAGAAACCCTGGAGCCGTAATAATCAACCATTATGTTCTCAACCAAAGCCGGAGTCGCCCGGCCGGTGCGCAAACCGGCCAGATCGTTCTTGAAACGCTCAACGACTTTTTCCAGTTCGGGTTTGATTTTAAGAATCACGTCAAACATATTAAAAGAAAAACTTTAAAATCTGAGGCAATAAAACCATTACCATCGCAATTACG
>MEYT01000011.1:0-12157 GCA_001774105.1 Candidatus Azambacteria bacterium RIFCSPLOWO2_01_FULL_46_26
AATTAGTGTTATAATGGTTGTGCAGTCAGGAATTAGGATAAATATCGTATTAAATTATATTATTATGAATAAAATTTGGATTATCGCCATTATCGTTATTATCGGAGCTTTGGCCGCGGGAATTATTTTCAGGCCGATCAAGCCGGCGACGACGCCGGCAAAGCCGGTGACTGCCGAAGAAATCAGCCGCAAGGCGGATAATTTGCCGCCGCCCATTACAAGAACGGAAAATCAAAAAGTTGTCGTTGAATTGGAAACAAAAGAGGTGATTGCCGAGATCGCGCCCGGAGTAACTTATGAATACTGGACTTATAACGGCACGGTGCCTGGGCCTTTCATTCGCGCCAAAGAAGGGGATACGGTTGAGATTCGTTTGACTCATTCGCACGAAGGACATACGTACGGTTCCAAAAGTCCGGAGCATTCTTTCGCGCTTGACGGTTTTTATGTCAACGAGGCCAAAGCGAACGGGACGGACGATCACGCGCCGAGCGGCGCCGCGGAAGAACACGCGGAAGCCGGACACGAAAAACATTCAATCGACCTCCATGCGGTCAAGGGGCCGGGCGGAGGAGCGGTTTTCACGCAGGTTGAGCCGGGAGAAACAAAAGCGTTTCAATTCAAAGCGATCCGGCCCGGAATTTACGTTTATCATTGCGCGAGCAAGCACATTCCCACGCACGTCGCCAACGGAATGTACGGCCTGATTCTCGTTGAGCCGAAAGAGGGACTGGCGCCGGTTGACCGTGAATTTTACGTGATGCAGGGCGAATTTTACACAAAGGGCAAATTCGGAGAAAAGGGCCATCAGGAATTCAGTTTGGAAAAAATGCTTGAAGGACGGCCGGAGTATTTCCTGTTCAACGGCCGGGTCGGCGCTTTGGCCGAAGGGGGAGCGCTTAAGGCGAAAGTCGGAGAGACAATAAGAATTTTTTTCGGCGTCGGTTCTCACATCGCCTCCAATTTTCACATCATCGGCGAAATTTTTGACAAGCTTTATCCCGAAGGCGACATAATTTCGCCGCCACATCAAAATGTCCAGACGACCATAGTTCCGCCCGGCGGAGCGGCGATTGTTGAGTTTAAGCTTGAAGTTCCGGGGAAATATCTTTTGGTTGATCACAGTTTACCGCGCGCGATTGACAAAGGGGCGCTCGGAGAACTTGTCGTTGAAGGCGAGGAACGGCCCGAAATTTTTAAGAAAGTTGATTAAATTTTACGTTGGAAAAGATAAAAGGGTGGATTTACTCCACCCTTTTTTAGTTTTTGAGATCTACTACACCCTTTCAAGTTTTTGATTAGGACGATAGCACCGGCCGGTTTTGGCGCAGGGTTTCCCGTCAACCAGCACGATGTCGGCGGTGAAATCCTGATTTCCTTTTAAGAGTGAACTGCCGCAGCCGTAGGCGTCAACCGGAACTTGTTCTTTTTCAAACAGCGCGATCTTTTCTTTGTTAAAGCCGCCGGACACCACGATTTTTACGTCTTGATGGCCGTTGCGGTCAAGGACTGACCTCACGTTATTGACAAGGATCGGATTGACTCCGGTCGGGCGCGCCGCTCCCAATTGGCGGTTGCGGGTAAGCGAGACGTCAACCATTGTTTCCGAAGTGTCCAGCCGGACGCCCCAGAGATTAAGCCCTTCGGCTCTGAAGACATCCGCGGTTTCAATCGCGTCGGACACGCAGTCGTTGTGAAAGTCAACCAGAGAAACGCAAGGAACGTCCGGATATTCTTTCGCGAACGCCAGGGTCGCAGAGGCCGTGTCTCCTTTAAAGCAGGCGATTAAAGCGTGGGGCATGGTGCCGGCTCCTTTGTTGCCCCACCATTCGCCCATTGTGTCCGTCGCGACGCCTTTCGCGCCGCCGAGCATGGCCGCGTAGCCGTCGCCGGTCTGATTTTCGTAATGATCAAAGCGATCGGCGAAAAATAAAATCGGTTTTCCTTGAGCGGCTTCCACGACTCCGGCGACGTTTGAAGCGACCAGCGTCCGGCGGGCAAGGATTCCAAGATAAATTGATTCAAGATGGGCGAAATGCTGGGGATGGCCGGAAATCGTCATCACGGTTTCCCACGGTTCTATTCGTTCCCCGTCGTAAAGCGAAAGGACTTCCAAATCGGCGAATTTATTCTGCCAAAGTTCGTCAAGCTCAATTTCAAATTTAATCTTTTCTTCAAACGCCCGTTGAAGTTTTTTATAATCTCTCGCGATATGCGATTGCCGGACGAGCCGTTCCAGTTCTTTGTATTCATCAAACAAGCGATACGCCTGTTCAGGCGATTTGTAGAAGCCGCTGCAAAGTTTTAAAACCGCGATTGCTTCGTCCGTTCCGCAAAGCACGGCGTCGTTTTTTTGAAAAACCTGCATCAGCGCTTTGTTGAGGTAAGGCATTTTTTCCAAAATCTGTTTTTCTCTCCAGAAATAAACGGCCGAATAATATCCCCGGCGGATTTTTTGAACCGGAATGTCAAAGGTTTCCGGAGGCAATCTGTCGCGTTTTTGCATTTTGTTTTTCTCCCGCGTTTTCGGTTTTTAACGTTCTTGAGAAACCCTACAACAGTTTAAGCACCCTGTCAATCCCGTTAGAAGTCCGTTTCGCCAAAGGCGAATCGGCAGGCGCCTGCGGCGCCTTACTTCTAACGGGGTCAATGTTGAGGCAATCTGTAATTTATATTCTTAAAGTGGTATAATTGTATAAATATTATGGAAATAATTTCGTATAAAAATTTGCGGTGGGTAAATATTAAAGGAGTGCCGGCGGCCGAAGACATTGACTGGATAAAGCAAAATACCAATTTTCACCCGCTGGTCATTGAAGAGCTTTTGTCTCCGACGCTTCATCCGAAGCTTGATTTTTACGAGGATCATCTTTACCTCGTTCTTCATTTTCCGGAGTTTAAAAAAGAAGAAGGGGAAGTCGCCGCCGCGGAACTGGACATAATCGCTTCCCGCGAGCTTTTGGTGACGATTCAATACGCGGATATGCCGGCGATAAACAAACTTTTTGACGCGCTTTCAAAGGACGAAAACCTGAAGGCGAAATATTTCGGCGGCAACGCCGGTCTCCTTCTTCATAAAATTTTGGAAACAAAATTTGAATTCGTCATAAAACAAATGGATTACGTCGTGCGGAAAGTTGACGAAGTTGAAGACAAAATATTTAAGGCCAAGCGGCGTAAATTAGTGGAAAGCATCTCGCTTCTTCAAAAGGAAGTCGTTGACATAAGAAGGACTCAAAAACCGGCCGCCATTATTTTAAAGGCCTTGACTTCGCGGGCCAAAGAGCTTTTCGGCAAAGATTCGGGCCCTTATTTTACCGATCTTGAAACTCTTCACGCCAAGGTCTCCGACATCATTGAAAATCAGCGCGAGACCCTTCAGACCCTTTTTGCCACCAACGAAGCGCTGATTGCTCACAGGCTGAACGATATTATGAAAACTCTGACAATTTTTTCGGTTATTCTCCTCCCTTTAAATTTAATCGCTTCCCTCTGGGGAATGAACATTCTCGGCCTTCCGTTCACCGAACACGTCAGCGGGTTTTGGTTTATCCTCGGCATAATGCTGTTCAGCGCGGCGGTAATGCTCGGATTTTTTATTCGCAAAAAGTGGCTATAACATTATGTTCGCGAATGTCATAAATTGGTTTGCAAATTTTTTGTCGGAGCCCGGCAGAAGAAGGTGGTGGATTCGTTTACTGCTGTTTTTTTTGATTGTGTTTCCGCTGGCGCTCTTCGTCGTTTTTCAGTACCGAACTTTTTATCAAGAATCAACGGACGTTGAAATATCCCGGAGAGACGCGATGGCGCAGTTGGCGGCCATGTTGCTACATGAAAAATTTGACCACCTGACCGACGTCGGCGTGTCTCTCGCGGCGCGAATCCGTTTTCGCGAACTCATTGCCGAAGGAAAGTGGAACGAAGCGCTTTTGTTTTTAAGGGGCACATTGACGGATTTTCCGTTTTTTGAACGCGTCGTACTGGCTGACCCGAGCGGGACAATAACGGCGGACATTGTCGAGCCGTCCGACGTTATCGGAAAAAATTTCGCGTTCAGAGATTGGTATCAGGGCGTCAGCAAAGAATGGAAGCCGTATATTTCCGATATTTTTAAATCCGCCGCGGCTCCTTATTACAACAATGTTATCCTGGCCGTTCCGATTAAAGACGAGAATCAAAAAACGCTCGGGATATTGATGCTTCAAATAAAAACCGAAGTTCTTGTCGGCTGGAGCAAGGATATAACCGTGGGGTCTTCGGGTTTTGTTTATTTTATTGACAAGGCCGGACACGCGGTTGGCCACCCGGAGCATCCGCCCGACGCGGAAATCGCCGATTTCTCAAACAAGCCGTACGTGAAAAGCGCGATGCGAGGAGAAATCGGGGCGGAAGTTCTCTTTGACCCGGTTGACGGCAAAGAGGAAATTGTCGCTTACCGGCCGATACGCCATTACAACTGGGGAGTGATTGTGGAACAACCGGCGAACATTGCTTTTTTGGCGCGGGATCGGGGATTAAACAGAATCATATTCGTTTCAAGTTTTATTTTTCTGCTTCTTTTCCTCTCGGTCTATCTGATTTTGCGCATTATCGCCGCCATTAACAATTATCGTCAAAGGGAGAAAATTTTTCTGGACAGCATCGGCGACGGCGTCGCGGCCATAGACAGGGAATGGAACATCACCTTATTCAACAAAGCCGCCGCGCGAATTTCCGGCTGGTCGCAAGAGGAGGTTTTAGGGAAACCGTTCAGAAATTTTATTAAATTTTTGCGCGAGCGGGACCGAACGGAGAACATCGTGTTTATTGAAGAAGCGATTCTTTTCGGTAAACCGCGGCAGATGGAAGACAAAACGGTTTTAATCGCCAAAGACGGCAGGGAAATTCCGGCCGGCGATTCCGCGGCTCCGATTTTTGACCAAAACGGCAAAGTCAGCGGCGCCATCATCATCTTCCGCGACATGACCCGAGAGCGCGAATCGCAGCATCTGCGTTCGGACTTTGCTTACGCCTCCCATCAATTGCGAACGCCGGTAACCCAGGCCTTGTACACCCTGGAATTGGCTTTGGGAGAAAAAGAACTGCCGATCATTAAAGAAAGCATGGAGATAGCTTATCGCGCGGTCAAAAACGTCGGACGGCTCGTTGAACAGGTTCTTGAGGTTTCGAATATAGACCAGCATACCGTTATTCCGAAGTTTGAGACCGTAAAATTGTTTGAGATTTGCGATGAAATTCTCAAACTTGCCGAAGAAACCGCGAAACGGCAAAATGTCGTTTTAACCGCGTCTCCGATTTCCGGGGCGCTCGGAATAATTACGGACCGCAAAATTCTCCGCAAAGCGCTGCTTCAAATTTTGGAAAACGCGATTTATTACAGCCGCTCAGGCGGCGAAGTCAGAATCAACGTCCGGCTTCAGGAAAATAACGTTCTTTTTGAGATTGTGGATTCCGGTATTGGCATTCCGGAGATTCAGCAGGCGCTTGTGTTCGTCAAATTTTTCCGCGGCAGCAACATCCCGCCGGAAGTTATCGGCGCGGGGCTCGGCCTTTATCTTGCCCGCGAATACGTTAACTTATTGAAAGGCAACATTTGGTTTAAATCCGAAGAAAACAAAGGAACCGTTTTTTCAATTTTCATTCCGAATCAGTAATCGTTGTCTTTTTATTTGTTCACCCCGCGCATAACTTGCTTATGTGCGGGGTTGATGCTATTGTTTTCTCAGAGTCCTTTTAAAATTTTGACAAAAGGAGAGAAAGAGTGAAGATTCGGTTTAAGCACGGCGTCGGCCGGCGTTTTACCTGCCGCGATGTTTTCGGAATTTTCATTATTTGTTTGCTTTCGGTTTTTATTTGTTCGGATAAAAATTTTTCGGAAGCGCTGAATCCTCCCAAGGCCTACGTCAAAGTTGACAGGGTCGCAAGTTTTAAAATAGTGACCGATCCGTCGGTTTCCGAAGACCAGATTGATAACATAGTTTCGTCGATTCGTCTGGCTTCGGATAATTTTGAAAATTCTTTCGGCATCCGTTTGATTTATTGCGACAGCGAATTTTGGCCGAACGACGAGCCCTCCGCCAACGTTTTGACGCTTCGCAAGGATATCGCCAATAATCCTTGCGATATAGTGATTGCTTTCACGACGCGCCAAATAAGCGGTAACGTAAGCACCATCGGAATCGCCGCGGCTGAAACGGTCATTGTCCGCGTTCACAAAGACGCGCGTTTGCAGGGTTTGACCCTTGCTCATGAAGTTGCCCATCTTTTTTGGGCCGTTCACGTTGACAAAGACGGAATGATTATGAGTCCGGAACTTAAAATGACGGAAAATTCCTGGGACGAGTTGAACCGGAGAATCATTATTTTAAATAAGTATCAGAATTTCCACAAGTACGATTTTTTAAGATTTTAAATATCAATTAAACAGCTCAAAAGGGCTGTTTTTGTTCGCGAAAATTCTTTTACAGGCCGTTTTTTTATGGTATGATGGATTTATGAAAAAATACTGGAAATGCACGGTTTGCGGCGACATTCATTGGGGCGTCAGGCCGTCTCATGAATGCCCGACCTGCCGCGCCGCCGACGCTTATATTGAAATAAGCAAAGAAGAAGCGGAAAAAATATTATTTTCCTCAAAGTAAATTTCTTTTATGAGAAAGATTTTATTAATATTTTTGTTTGGGTTCGCTTTAGTTTTGTTTTTTGCCGGAGCATCCGTTTCGGCCCAACAGGACGAAGCGGTTTCGGCAACCGCCTCGTCGATTGTTTTGAATGAAACCGAAGAAACCGTAGAACCGATTATTTTGCCCGATTCGCCTTTATATTTTCTCAAGCTTTTTAAAGAGAAAGTGAGTTTATGGCTGACTTTCGGGGCCGAAAAAGAGGTGAATAAATATTTGAAGCTCGCCCGATTGCGAATGGCCGAATATCAAAAGATGCTGGAGAAAGGGAAACCGGAAACGGCGCAAAAGGTTTTGGCAAGATATGAAGAGACCTTGAATAAAGTTCTGACGAAAGTAGAAGAGTTGAGGCGGGAGAAAAAGGGAATTTTGAAAATTTCCCAGGACATGGAGGAAATTTTGACAAAACACACCTCGGTTTTGCAAAACGTGCTGGATCATGTTCCGCCCGAGGCAAAAGAATCGCTACTTAAGGCGATAGAGGTTTCAAGGCAGGGATTGAATAAAGTTCTTGAATATCAAACAAAAGAACCCGTTAAAGAGGAGGTAAAGGAAACGCCGGCTCCGCCCGCCGCCCCGCCGGCCGCGGAAGCGCCACAGCCGAAAGAAGAGAAAAAAGAAGAAGCCGGGCCTAAAATTCATCAGGTTTTGATAAAAAATTCAGTTTACGCGCCCCCGACGATTATAGTAAAATCAGGCGATACGATTCAATGGATAAATCAGGACAAGGTTTCTCACACCACCACTTCAGTCAAAGGGCTGTTTAATTCCGGCACGATTCAAAGCGGCGGCAAATGGGTTTATAAAATAAATTTGAAAAAAGGGGTCTATCAATATTACTGCGCCATCCATCCCAACAAAATGAAAGGGACTCTTACGGTTGAATAACATGAAAAGACGAATTATTTTTGCCGTTTTAATTACGCTTTTTATCGCATCGCTTTGGGGAGGCGCTTTTTATGTTGATGCCTGGCTGAAAAAAAACGGCAAATGCCTTTGCGGCAACGGACCAGTTTCCGAATCGCAAGACGCAAGTCAAAATCAAACGGCGGCCGTTCCGAGCATTCCGGCCGAGAAAAAATTGATTTTGGCAAAAGGCGTTTATCTGACCGGCTGGAGCGCGGGCAACGAGGCGGGCAAACTGGACAAAATTTTGGATTTGGTTGACAGAACCGAACTCAACGCGGTGGTGATTGATATTAAGGATTCCAGCGGAAAAATAACTTTCAAAACAAACAATCCCTTGTTTTCGGAAACCGGCGGCGAACAGGCGAAAATACCGGACATTAAAAATTTGATCAAGCGGCTGCGTGAAAACGGAGTTTACGCGATTGGCAGGATCGCCGTTTTTGAGGACCCGGAATTGGCTTTTAAAAAACCGCATTTGGCTTTGAAAAGTAAATTGAGCGGCAAGCCGTGGAAAAATTCAAATGGACTCGTTTGGGTGGACCCGGCGGCCAAAGAGGTTTGGGATTACAACGTCGCTTTGGCGAAAGAAGGGATCGCGGCCGGTTTTGACGAAATTAATTTTGATTACATCCGCTTTCCTTCGGACGGCAATCTTTCAAACATCAGTTATCCTTTCTGGGACGGCAAAATCGCCAAGCATGAAGTTATTCGTTCTTTTTTTGAATATCTTCACGGAGAATTAAAATCTTCGGGCGTCGCGCTTTCGGCGGATTTGTTCGGCCAGACGCTCTGGCAGAACGACGGTTTGAACATCGGCCAGCGTCTTCAAGACGCCGCGCCGTATTTTGACGTAATTTCGCCGATGCTTTATCCTTCGCATTTCCCCGAAGGTTTTTATGGTTTTCAAAATCCGGCCGAACATCCTTATGAAATAATTTTTCAAAGTTTGATAAAAGCCCAAAAGACCTTAACCGCTTCCTCTGCCGGCGTTTCCGGGCCGATCGGAGAAGATAGAAAAATTCAAGGAGCGCTGACGACAGCCGAAACAAACGGCGCGGAGAAGGAGCCGAGCGAGTCGAATTTCGTGTCCGATTCCGACGCGCTGAAAAAAGTGAAAATTCGGCCATGGCTCCAGGATTTTGACATGGGCGCCAATTATAACGAAAAAATGATTCGGCTTCAGAAAAAGGCGGTTGAAGACGCGGCAAAACAAGTCGGTCAGGACGGAGCGTTCGGCTGGACCTTTTGGAACGCCGCGAATAATTACACGAATAAGGCGTTTGACCCTGAACAGAAGCAAGAATCAGGAATTAAGAATTAAGAATAAAATGAAGAGGAGCATTATTTTTTTATATTTCCTAGCGAGCCCGCAGGAAAGCTTGCTTTCATGACGGGCGAGCGACGGAAATTCAAGAAATGTTGTGGCGTTTCTTATTTTTAACCATAGTTGTTTTTTTGGTTGTCTTGGCATTTATTTATCGCTCGACAGTCGGCGATTTTCTTTATTTTGCGCGGAAAGAACCGTTGCCAGCGCCCTTAACCGCCAAAGATATTAAAAAACAGAATTCGCAAACCGCCCCACTTGTCCCGAGCGGAGCCGAGGGATTGCCAATAATCAAGGATCAGGCCGAAGAAGTTGCCGGACCCGTCCCGAGCGCGGTCGAGGAGCCGCAGGTGCAAGAATGGGAAAAAGCCAATGAAGCAAAAATGCCATTGCCTGCCGAAATAAATTTAGCCGTGCCTTTCACTTCCCAGGCGCCTTTTACGAATTGGGATTTGCCTTATAAAGAGAGTTGCGAAGAAGCGTCGGTTCTGATGCTGGATTATTTTTATCGCGGCGCGTCTTTGAATCCGGCACTCGCCAATCAGGAAATTTTGAAATTAGTTGATTGGCAGAAGATTAAATTCGGCGTTTATGAAGATACTGACGCGTCGCAAACCGCCCAAATTCTCCGCGATTATTTCGGTTATAAAAATGTCCGCGTTCAATATGATATTTCGATTGACGACATTAAAAGAGAACTTGCCCAAGGCCGGCCCGTGATTGTTCCGGCGGCCGGACAGCTTTTGCCCAATCCTTTTTTTCGCCAGCCGGGGCCCCTTTATCATATGCTCGTAATTAAAGGTTATAAAGACGGAAAATTTATCACCAACGACCCCGGAACGCGGCGGGGAGCCGATTTTCTTTATTCTTTTGATTCGCTCTACAACGCGATTCATGATTGGAATGCCGGCAATGTTTACGCCGGAAGAAAGGCGATGATTGTGGCGGAGAATTGACCCGCGTTTGTCCACAGCTGGACATTGTTGCCTTGCCGGAAAATTGGTATAATAATATTAACTACGAATGTACGAATTATTACGAATATACGAATCCTGAAATCCTAAATCTTTATTCGTAAATTCGTAGTTATTCGTAAATTAGTAACATCATGAAAAAGAATCTCGCAGTTTTATTTTCAATCATCATTCTCAGCGCGGCAATCGGTTTCAGCGTCCGCCTCGTCTTCGCCCAACTGGGATGGGAAGAACCGACCAATACCCCGCCGCTTGACAACGATATCCCGCTCTGGATTAAAAACGGCAATAATCTCTACCACACGACCGGCGGCAACGTCGGCATCGGTTCAACAAGTCCGGAGCAAAAATTAACCGTGGCAGGAACCATCAAATCAACTTCCGGCGGTTTTATGTTTCCTGACGGGAGCGTTCTGTCATCCGTTCCTGTTCCCGTTGCCTATTCCGCCGGCAAAAACCTTTCGCTCTCCGGAAACACTTTCAGCGTTATTGATAATCCCTCCATTGAAAGTTTAACCGCGTTCAGAAGCGGCGCCGGAATCGCCATAAACACCAGAGCGTGGGGTACTACGGGAACAAATTACGGTTTGTACGCGGCTGGGCAAGGAGCGGGCGCGGCAACAAATATAGGCGGCGGTTTTTCCGCGAACGGCGCGACGAATAATTACGCGATTTATCTTCCTGGCCCCACCGCCGACGCTAATAATTACGCTATTTACAGCTTATCGCCGGCTCAAAGTTATTTCGCGGGCCCCGTCGGCATCGGAACAACGAGTCCGGAGGCATCATTAGACATACTGGGTGATTTTAAAGTGCTTTCTAATAGATATCAATATAATTGGGGAGGCGCTTTTGATGGTTATAAGACTCCTCGTTGCGATTGCGATACTTCTTCGTTAGGCCGAAATTGCTTCACCCCATTTTACACGGACACTGATCAGGGCGCGAGTTGTTACGACCAGTATCAGACCTATTCAATGAGGAAATGGAGAAACAAAAGTGTTCTTTATAAACAAACCGAGGTACAGCCCGCCTTGTTTACCAATTTATACGGCTACGTTGGTATTGGAACTTTGACCCCGAAAGCCAAGTTATCTGTTGCCGGAAACGCGGTTATCGGCGCGGATTTTGTTGGTCAGGCGCTTCCGTCCTTAATTGATGGTTTAGCCGTGCAAGGCAGTGTCGGCATCGGAACAACGAGTCCGAGCGCGAAATTGGACGTCCAAGGCGCGATCTTTGCGTATAGTAAGATCAGCGGATCAACTTTAGAAAGCAGAAGCAATTTGTTCCAAATAGATGCCAACACTCCTCAAAATTACGCAAAAGAGGTCGGCAAAACATATGTCGTGGAAATAGGGCCCGCGCAAGCCGGTACCGTCGTGAAATTGCCCAATTTCAAACAATTTTGCGATAGCGAGGTTGGGTACGGATGTGAAATCACGATCGGCATGAAAAATTTTGATTCGGGCAAGCCCGGTTTGACGGCATTCCGTGGACCTTATTCGTTTTCTTACAGTAGCGCGACGAACTGGTGGCGTATTTCTGATGATGATACTTATGGCAAAGACAATGATAAGGCCGTGAATGATATTAAAAAGTGGGATTGCCGGTTTACGGACGCGGAGACCTCAACCAACGCCGATAACGGCAGAGCCGATAACGGACAGGGCTTCGGACTTCAGAATCTTAAAAATACCACAAGACAAGTTTGTGATTTTGAAGGTAATTGCTATACACGAAAAATTGAAGGCGATTATCCTGATTCTACAACCGGTTGCGTGCTGATTGTTCAAAACATAGCAGGGCCGCTTAAAAAGGTTGGTTATCTTGCCAGCGGAATCCATACCGAGCAGGAGTGTACCGGCAACGGCGGAACGGTTACCACCGCCGGCGGGGCTAAAATTTGCCGACTTTCCGACGATTCCTGTCCTTCGGGTTGGACAAGTTATAATTCATGGAGCACTACTCAAGCAACTTCGTGTAGCGGGGCGGGCAAAAATTGTTGGGGGATGGGCTGCGGCGGTCAGTCCAATTGCACCACCGGCAGTCACGCGTGGTCAGATGCCAACCGGGAATCCTGCGGTTACAAAGATGAAGTATGCAGGGCATACGGTTGTTCCACAAATTCACAGACCTGTCACGCCAGCGTAACCGAAGTCGGATGTTACTAAGCTTAACAGTAAACAGTTAACAGCAGACAAAAATGCTTGCGAATTCGCAAGCATTTTTGATTTCTTTTTAAGCAATTTTTGAGAAGTCCCTTAAAATTC
>MEYT01000011.1:12192-19234 GCA_001774105.1 Candidatus Azambacteria bacterium RIFCSPLOWO2_01_FULL_46_26
ATATCACTTCGCTGAATGAGCCGAGAAAGAAAGCGAACGGCAGGGCGGAAAGACCGAAGTTCGGGGTAAGAGTCCAGCCGGCAAACGCGGCGATGATAAGTCCCGCGACGCTGATTAATACCGGAGTCAGGGTATTTTTGAGAGAATAAAAACTTCTTGCCAAAAGATGAATGGCGCCTTCGGTCGGAATAGCCAAAGAAAAGACGGCCAAGGTTTGCGCCGTCAGCCGGATGTTTTGTTCGCTGAATTTTCCGCCACCGAAAAAAAGCCGGATAAAAAATTCGCCGAATAAATAAAGAAACAAAGCCGAGAGTCCTGTAAAGAGTAAAATGTTTTTCAGCGTTTTAAAGAGGATTTTGAGATAGTCCTCTTTATTTTTTTCTCCGGCGGCTTGGGAAAGAGCGGGAAACGCGGCCAAGCTGAAAGCGATGCCGAACAGCGACACCGGCACGCTCTGGAAATTTCTGGCAAGATTTAAAATCGCGATACTGCCGGCGGAAAGCGAAGAGGCGATGACGGCAAAAATCCAGAAATTCAACTGCTCGGTCGGCTGGCCGATCATTTTTGGAATCATCAGCCGGATGACCTGGCGGAAGCTTTGATTTTTAAAATTGACGGCAAATCGGTAGCGAAAATTATGTTTAAGAATTCCGGCGATTCTGACGCCGAGATGCAAAAGCGCGCCGGCAAGCGTTCCGAGAACCGGGCCGAAGATTCCCAAAAAAGGACTTAAAAAAATTCCTCCGATTATTCCGAAATTGTAAAAAACCGGAGAAAGGCCGTAGGCGAAAAAGCTTTTGTAGCCGATGAGCATTCCGCCGAGCGCGTTGCTGAAAGTGAAAATCAGCGGCGAAAGGAGAAGAAGCCGCATTGTTTTTACCAGCGTTTCTCTGCCGGCCTCGTCAAAGCCCGGGGCGACAATAATCGCGAAATAATCGGCGAAAATGAAGATAAGCGAACCGAGCGCCAGCAAAACAATGATGCCGCTTGAGATGATTGAATTGGCCGTTTCAAATGCCTCCTTTTCATTTTTTTGGCTTATTAGCTGAGTAAAAACGGGAATAAACGCCGCGGCTAAAGCGCCTGAAATAAAGATATTGAGCAGTAAATCCGGGATAATGAAAGCGGCGTTGAAAATATCAAGTTCCCGTCCGGCGCCGAAAGTTTGGGCAAGCAGGCGGTCTCGCAAAAGCCCGAGAACGTAACTCGCGAAAGTGGTCGCGGTTAAAATCGCCGCTCCTGTCTTGAGCGAAGCCGAGAGGCCGCCGGCGATTTTTTTTTGATAAATTGCCAAGAAATTTTTTAAAACATTGAACATGTTTATGGTGATTTAAGTATATCTCATTGTTTATTTTTGTGAAGATTGGTAAGATGGATGGGTTATAGGTTACAAGTTTTGAGTTTTAATATTTATGATAATAATTGTCAATCTCCACCCCGGCGCGAAAACCGAAGAAATTATCCATCAGGGCGGACATATGTTAAAAATAAAAGTAAAAGCACCGGCAAAGCGGGGGCTCGCAAACAAGGCGTTGATGAAATTGCTGGCAAGGCATTTTAATGTTGACGCGACTTTGATTAAAATAAAACAGGGCAGAAACCGCCGCAATAAGATACTTGAGATTCCCGACAATCACGGCGCCGAATTCGCCGGTTGAATTTTAAACCACCCCTTTGACGGGGTGGTTTTGTTATTTATCGTTTAACGGCCTTGTAATTTGCTTTCGCCTCTTCAATCATTTTCTTCAACACGTCCATTCCGCCCTGCCAAAATTCCCGCTTGGAAATGTTAATGTCAAAAGACGAGAGAATTCTTGACGGACTTTCGGAGCCGCCGGCTTCAAGGAGCCGGAGATATTTCGGAATAAACGCGTTTCCTTCTTTTTGATATTTCGCGTAAAGCGACAAGGTGAGCAGTTCGCCGAAAGAATAAGCATAAACGTAAAAAGGGGTGTGGATAAAATGCGGGATGTACATCCACCAGTGTTTGTAATCGTCGCCGAGCCGCACGGAATTTCCAAACATTTTCCGATTGGCTCTGATCCAGAAATCATTTATGGCTTCAACCGCCAATTCCCCTTTTTCCCCGCGGGCCTTATGCGTCTCGCTTTCAAATTCATACATTATAATTTGCCTGAAGGACGAGGCAAAAATATCTTCAATTTTGCCGCAGAGAAGCGACATTTTCTCTTTCGGAGACGTGGCCGAGTTTTTCAATGCGTCGAACACGAGCATCTCGCCGAAAACCGAAGCGGTTTCGCAAAGCACAAGCGGAGCGCCGAAAGAGAAGTATCCTTTGGGTCTTGCCAGCCAGGCGTGTATCGCGTGGCCGAGCTCGTGTCCGAGAGTCATAACGTCCCGCCGGCTTCCCAGAAAATTCAGGAAGACGTAGGGATGCAGATCGGCCGTCACGAAGGAACAAAACGCCCCTCCTCTTTTTCCGTCCCGGGGTTGAGCGTCAATCCAGCCATCGTCAAAAAATTTTTGAGCAATTTCCGCCATCTCCGGAGAAAATTTTCCGAACGACTCAAGAATGATGTCTTTTGCCTCTTCAAAGCCGACCTTCTTTTCCGCCGCGGTTATCGGAGCGTAGCGGTCGTAGTCATGGAGTTCTTTGTAACCCAAGATTTTTCTTTTCAGGGCGTAATAGTCGGAAACAAGGCCGCGGTTTCGGTCGCAAACTCCGACGATCGTTTCAACGACCTCTTTTGAGACCTCGTTTGCCAAGTGCCGCGCTTGCTGAGGATAAGAGTATTGTCTCAGCCGGTCTTCAATCGCTTTGTCCTGAACCAGGGTGTTATAGATAAAGGCGTGAAATTTGGCGTTTTGTTTAAGCCCCCGGCTTAACGAGTCGGCCGCTTTTCGGCGCGATTCCCGTTCCGGGCTGTATAACAGAGCAAGAATCCGCGACTGATTGAGAATTTGTTTTTTGCCGCCTTTCGCGATATCGTATTTTGCGTTTGAGGTCAGTTCCTCAAAAAGCCGGACAAAAGCGCTTGCTCCGGTCAGGTCTTTGTCGGCGATGATTTTTTCCTCGGCTTCCGAGAGTTTGTGCCGCTTGAAAGAACGGACGACCTTGACGAAATGAGCGTATTTTTTAAGTTCCGGCGCTTTTAAGAATCGCTTGATAGCGGCTTCGGGCAGACCGGCCAATTCAAGGTCAAAAAACAGAAGATGTTTTGATATTTCGGTCGTTTTTTCTTCGATTTTTTTGACGAAAGCCCGGGTCGTTTCGTTCGCGTCGGCGGCAAAAACCAGTTGGGCAAAATAGCCCGGCTTTGAACTTTGCTCCGAAATTTCTTCAAGTCCGATAAGCGCTTTCGCCAGTTTTTCCGCCTTCAAATTCGGAGAATTTATCTTGCCTTTATATTGTTTTTCGAATCGGATTGCCCGCTTCAGCCAATTCTTTAAATCCCGTTCAATCCTCGCGTCGTTAACCCCGGAATACAAATCGGACAAATTCCAGGAAGGGATGGTTGATTTTATTTTATTAATGTTCTTGGCCATAGTTTTCTCCTTTGTTGAGATATTTCTTAGATTATAATTTTATTGTCCTCCGGTCAAGTTTTCACGATATTGACTTTGCCCTAGGAAAGTTTATATTGGTGTTGAATCAGAGTTTTGAAAAAAGAGGTTGCCAATGGCCGAGATTCGCAAAGAAAAAACAATTACTAAAACAAAGCAAGTGGATCTTTTAAAATATATTAAGAAGGCCTTCCCGAAAGTGGGAACGTCTCATCACGCTTCCAGCTTGATTTACAAACTCCAAGGTTCCGATTCGTGGCATCCGAATATATATTTTACGGCTGATGAATTGAACGATACCTTGGATAAATTGCTGCAACCGAACGAGAAGTTTCAGTTAAAACTGCGCGTTTTTGACTTAAACGAAGACGGTTATCGGTTTGAATTGGAAAGAATAAAATAAACATAAAAATTTTTGTGCCGTAACTATTCGGCACTTTTTGTTTTTAGGTTGGACAGAGCGGTGAAGATATTATATTGTTTTAAATATGACGGCAGAGAATTTCTCGTTTAAAATAGTAAAAAAGGACTCAAAAACCGGCGCCCGGGCCGGGATTTTAAGAACGTCTCATGGAGAGATTGAAACGCCCGCCTTTGTGACCGTAGGGACGCAAGCGACGGTTAAGGCATTAACGCCGGAGGAATTGAAGGGGCTCGGCGCGCAAATTGTCTTGGCAAATACTTACCATCTTTATTTGCGGCCCGGCGAGGAGGTAATTGAAAAGATGGGCGGTTTGGGAAAATTTATGAACTGGGACGGCCCGACAATGACCGATTCCGGCGGGTTTCAGGTTTTCAGTTTGGGTTTTGGCATTGAGCACGGCGTCGGGAAAATCGCGAGCATTTTCCCGTCGGAAGAATTCGCGGACAAACCCAAAGAGGCGCGTCCGAAACTTGCGAAGATTGACGAAGACGGCGCGACTTTTACTTCGCACATTGATGGCTCAACGCGTCGGCTTACGCCCGAAAAATCAATTGAAATTCAGCAAAAACTCGGAGCCGACATTATTTTGGCCTTTGACGAGTGCACCTCGCCTTTGCACGATTATGAATACACAAAAAATGCTTTGGCGCGCACTCACCGCTGGGCTGAACGTTCGCTTAAAGCAAAGACAAATCCAAAACAGGCGTTATTTGGCATTGTCCAGGGAGGGGAGTATGAGGACTTGCGCAAAGAGAGCGCGAATTTTATTTCTTCGCTCGGTTTTGACGGTTTCGCCATTGGCGGCTCTTTGGGAAAATCAAAAGAGGATATGCATAAAGTTTTGGAATGGACTAACTCAATTTTACCGGAGGAAAAACCGAGGCATCTTTTGGGTATCGGCCGGCCCGAGGATATTTTTGAAGGCGTTGAACGGGGAGTGGATATGTTTGATTGCGTGATGCCGACCCGGCTCGCGAGAAACGGAACTTTGCTTTTGGGTCTTGGACGGATTGACATCACAAATGCCAGATTTGCGGCTGACCCGAATCCGCCCGATAAATCCTGCCGCTGTTACACCTGCTCAAATTACAGCCGGGCTTATCTCAATCATCTGTTTAAGGCAAAAGAAATTCTTGGCCATCGCCTCGCGAGCATTCATAATTTGTATTTTATTGTTAATTTGGTTAAACAAATTCGGCAGTCCATTACAGAAGACAGGTTTCTGGAATTTAAAAAAGAGTTTCTGCGTTCCGGATAACTTTACAAAGCCCCCTTCAATCAGTCGTAATATTAAAAAACGCTCCAGGGACTAAATTTTTAAAATCGCTTAACCCCAACCTCGCAGACTCGGTTGGCCGCCCCCGCCTACGATTTTCAAAATTTGTCCCCTCCGCTTGTTGCTAAAATTCCGTCAAATCGTTCAGGAGGTTTTGTTAAGTTATCAATTTTTATGTTTTACGTCATTTGCCATAATATCCGCAGCGCTTATAATGTCGGTTCTATTTTCCGGACCGCCGACGGAGCGGGAGTAACCAAGATTTTTCTTTGCGGTTACACTCCAACGCCGCCCAGGCCCGATATCGCCAAGGTCGCTTTGGGCGCGGAAAAGTCCGTGCCGTGGGAAAAATATTCCCAAACCTGGCGATTGATTGAGCGGCTTAAGAAACAGGGCGTTCAAATTATCGCTTTGGAACAGCACCCTAAAAGCGTTTTTTATGATAAATTCAAGCCGAGGTTCCCTCTGGCTCTTATACTTGGTTCCGAAGTCAAAGGTCTGCCGAAATCAATTTTAAGGCGCTGTTCCGAAATAATTGAAATTCCGATGTTCGGCGAAAAGGAATCGCTCAACGTTTCGGTCGCTTTTGGGGTCGCCGCTTATCAAATTGCGAAATTTCGCAAAAGCTGATATATTTAAAAATATGAGGATTCATTTCTTCGCAACCAAAGCTCATACAGAGAACGCAAAAAAGATACCCCAAATTCTGAAGAAAGCCGGGTGCCATGTCGGTTTTGAATTTTTGGAAACGGAAAAAAGATTGAAACAAGACATTGCCGACGAGAAAAAAGCGGACGCGATTATTATTGAGATTGCCGAAGAACCTTCTTTTTTGGCGCTTCGGATTGCTTCCGTCCTGAACGAGAAAAAACCGGTTTTATTGCTCTATTCGGAAACCTCCCCGGTTGGAGACGATTTGCGTTCTCTTGCCAGCGAAACAATGTTTCGTTATTTGACGATCGCGGCTTATAATTCCAAGAACTTGTCGGAAGTTTTAAGAGAATACGTGAAGACCCTTAAAAAAGAAAAAGAAGCCGCGGCGCGTTTTAATTTCATTCTCAACTCCGATTTGGAAAAATTTTTAAATTGGGTGCCGTTCGGGAAAAAGACGGCCAAATCCGATTTTGTCCGGGAGTTGATTCGGGAGGCGATGGAAGAAGACGAAGAGTACCGGGCATTTTTAAAGAAAAAACGATAAAACGTCAGAACCGTAAATCGCGAAAACAAAAAGCCCTTTAGGGCTTTTTGTTTTAGTTATCCACAAGCCGAAAAACGAGTGATGGACAATCTTTTTGTATTTGATATAATGTGTATATACACATCATAATAAATCAAAATGCAAAAATCCCCTCAACTTAGTTCGACTACACTCACCACAAGTCGCTCTGGGCAAGCAAAAATTAAAATTAGAAAGAAAAAGATTTTATTGATTGAAACCAACGCCGTTATTGATAAAATTTACAGAATTATTTTTTCACGCGAAAAAGATTTGGAATTTCGGGCGATTAATGATTTTAAAGAATTGGAAAAAATCGCGGCCAAGTTTAAGCCCGACTTAATTCTGTTGGGAGTGCATTTTCCCAATGACCGAGATTTGGAATTCATCAGAATATTGAAAAATCATCGGGAGTTAAAAAAAATCCCCATTATCATTTTGGGGCCGGGACATGATTTGGTGAGCGAAAAGTATTTTAGGGCAGGCGTTGAGGAAATGATTGACGTTTCCCGTCTGCCGCTTGACGCGATAGTTCAAAAGGTCAAAAAGACGGCGCCTTAAGTTTTTTTCTTTTTAATTTGCCATTTTGAGAGAGACGATT
>MEYT01000012.1 GCA_001774105.1 Candidatus Azambacteria bacterium RIFCSPLOWO2_01_FULL_46_26
CTTTATTCTTCTCAAAAAAGAGATTCAAATTGACAATCACGGCGGGGCGAAGAATGAAGCGCGGATTTTGAACCAGGGGCTTCCTCTTCTTTCCCCTCCCTCCGCCGCGATAAAACTCCCCAAAAAAATAAAAACCGCCGCGAAAGAAGCCCCCGCTTTTAACGTCGGCAACCAAATGCCCCGAACAAACGTTCTTCTTTTGGGCATGAGCGGGCCGGGATACGAAGCGCCGGATTTAACCGACACGATTCTCGTCTTAAGCGTTGATCCATCCGCCGGTTCCGCGACGATGATTTCCCTGCCCAGAGATCTTTACGTTGAAGTACCGGAAATTGAGGAGGGACGGAATTACTATGCCGGCTATTTTACAAAAATAAACGCCCTTTACCAGTTAAACAAAAACAGCAGCGACTCCGAAGAATTCGCCGCGGGCTTGATTAAACAAAAAGTCGGCCAAATAACGGGACTTGAAATTAACAATTATATCTTAATGGATTTGGAGGGATTGAAAGAAATTATTGACCAAATCGGCGGATTGAACGTATTCGTTGAAAAAGACGTTTTTGACCCGAGATTTCCGACAAAAAATTTCGCAACCGAGACATTTGAACTGAAAAGCGGCTGGCGCTGGCTTGACGGACAAACCGCCTTAAGATACATCAGAACGCGGCATGACATTGAAGGGGACTTCGGCAGAATTAAAAGACAGCAGGCCGTGCTTGAGGCGTTAAGAAAAAAAATATTGGGAATGAGCCCGCTCTGGGATTTGCCGAAAATCATTGAAATCGTCCGGACGCTGCGGCGGGATTTCAAAACCGATTTGGACGTTCTGGACATAAAGCGGCTCTGGGACATATCAAGAAAAATTGACTCGTCCTCCAAAATAAAGCATATTGTTATTGACGCGAATCAGGAAAACGGTCTGCTTGAGGAAAGTACGGCGGTGCTGGGAGGCAAAACAGGATTCATCCTCGTGCCAAAAACGGGAGTGGAGGATTACACAGAAATACAAGACTTCATTCAAAATAATTTATAAAATCAAGAGGCAAGAATTATGTTTTTAATCATCGGCCTGGGTAATCCGGGCAAAGAATACGAAAAAACGAAACACAACGCCGGTTTCAGAACGGTTGATTTTTTGGCCGGGAAATATGATTTGGAGTGGACAGACGAATCCAAAAAATTGCTTTCTGAAGTATCATCGGGAAAAATCGACTCTCAAAAAGTTATTCTGGCTAAACCCCTTACGTTTATGAACAATTCCGGCAAAGCGGTCGCGCTCTTAACTAAAAGCTATAAGCCTTCGTCCCGAGCTCAGGCCGAGGGGCTAAAAGCCGCAAGCTGTTTCATTTTCCACGACGATTCTGATTTGCCGCTGGGAAAGATAAAAATTTCTTTCGGAAAAAGTTCCGGAGGGCACAAGGGAGTTGAATCAATTATCAAGGCATTAAAAACAAAGGAATTTTGGAGGATAAGAATCGGCATTCAATCGTCCAAAAAACATATCCGGGCGGAAAAACTCGTCCTGCAAAAATTCAAGCCGGAGGAAGAAAAAGTTTTCGCGAAAGTCGTCAAAACGGCGGCCGAAGCGGCTGAAACAATGATTTTAGAAAGCCCTGAAAAAGCGATGTCGCTGTTCAACAAATAATGAAGAGGGAGCAAGATGAAACAACAAATGAAATTCTAATTGCCGGGCTTACCCCATACTTTCTGGAAAAGCCATTGTTTTGGTTTCGGGAAAATCTGACCAAAATAAAATTATCGGCGAAAACGCAATCTTGGTGGCGGAATCGGACGCTTTTTTTGAAAAAAGATCAAAAAATCGCGCTGTCGAGTTTTTTGCGGCGGCTGGACGAATTGGGATACGAAAAAGTCCAAAAAAATTCTTTGCCCGGAGAATTTTCGCGCCTTGGCGGAACAATCGAGATTTTTCCGATAAATTCAGGCTGTCCGCTCCGAATCGAATTTTTCGGCAACCGGATTGAAAACGTCGCCGTCTTGCCGAAAGAAATCGGCGACGAAGATCGCCTGCTAATTTTAAACCGAAAAATCGGTTCAAAAAAGAAAGCCGAGCTTCTTAAAAATCTTTTGCCGGGCGACTACGTCGTACACGTTGACCACGGCATCGGCATTTATCGGGGAATCACCGTTCAAGACGGAACAAATTATTGCGTCATTGAATACGCGCCGCCGCGGGAAGGCAAAGAACCGGACCGTCTTTACGTGCCGGAAAATCAACTGGGAAAAATTGACCGATACGTCGGTTTTACCCAACCGAAAATTCATCGCTTGGGCGGAGAACTCTGGCTGAAAACGAAAAAACGGATCAAGGAAGATGTTGAAAAATTCGCCAGAGAACTTTTGGAAACCTACGCCAAAAGAGAAATCACCCGCCGGACGCCTTATCCGCCCGACGATCAAATTCAAAAAGAATTCGAGCAATCGTTCGAGCACATTGAAACCGAGGATCAATTGCAAGCGATCCGGGAAATCAAAAACGACATGGAATCGGAACGGCCGATGGATCGTTTGATTTGCGGGGACGTCGGCTTCGGAAAAACCGAAGTTGCTTTGAGGGCGGCTTTTAAGGCGGCGTGGAGCGGCCGACAGGTAACGGTGCTGTGCCCGACGACGATTTTGGCCGACCAGCATTTCCAGACCTTTCAGGAAAGGCTGAAAAATTTTCCTTTGCGGCTCGCGGTTTTGAGCCGCTTTGAGTCCAAGAAAAAACAAAGCGACGCCGTCAAAAAAATCGCGGAAGGAAAAATCGACATTATCATCGGCACCCACCGGCTTTTGTCGAAAGACGTCGTTTTTAAAAATCTCGGACTTTTAATCATTGACGAGGAACAAAAATTCGGCGTCCGGCAAAAGGAAAAATTGAAAAAATTCAGAAATGAAATCGACATTTTAAGTTTATCGGCGACTCCGATTCCAAGAACCCTGCAATTTTCGCTTTTTGGCCTGAGGTCTTTGAGTTTAATCTCAACCCCGCCGCCGGGCCGCCGGCAAATCGAAACGAAAATCCTGCCTTACTCGAAAGAAACGATTAAAAAAGCGATTGAAGAGGAACTGAACAGAAAAGGCCAGATTTATTTTCTGCACAATCGGGTTGAAACAATCGGAAAAGTGGCGCGAAATTTAAAACAACTGGTTCCAAAAGCGAAAATCGCGGTGGCGCACGGAAAAATGTCCGAGGAAGAATTGCGGCAAGCGATGAACGATTTCAGGCAAAATAAATTTAACGTTCTGGCGGCGACGACAATCATTGAAAACGGCCTTGACCTGCCGCAGGTAAACACTTTAATCGTCACAAACTGCGCGCGGCTGGGCCTTGCCCAAAGCTATCAAATACGCGGCCGAATCGGCCGGTCCCATAAAAAAGCGTACGCGTATTTTTTCTACGGCGAGCAAAAATTGGAAGGCAAAGCGCTTATGCGGCTCGAGGCCTTAAAGCGGGCGGAAGCCCTTGGGAGCGGCTACCGGCTTGCTGAGGCCGATCTTGAAATAAGAGGCGCCGGAAACATCCTGGGCAAACAGCAGAGCGGAAACATCAACCAGATCGGATTAAATTTGTACTGCCACATACTGAATGAGGCGGTGGAACAAATAAAACAGATTTCGGAAAATATAAAATAGAATCTAAAATATGACGAAAGAAACAAAATATTTTAACGCGTTCAATTTGACCGGGGTTCTCGGACCGTCGGGTTTCCGGAAATTGATTGATTTTTTCCCTTCTTTGGAAAACGCCTGGCGGGCGGGTGTTTCGGAATTGAAACAAGCCGGACTTTCGCAGGCAACCGCGGAAAAAATCGCGGAAAAAAGAAAAGGGATTGAACCGGAAAAAGAATTAGAAAAAATTGCGAAAGAAAACGTGAGGATTGTCACGATTGCGGACGAAAAATATCCTGTCCGGCTTAAACAAATCGCCGATCCGCCGGCCATGCTTTACGTCAAAGGCGAAATTCTTAGCAAGGACGAACTTTGCCTCGGAGTCGTCGGTTCAAGGCAATATTCAAGCTACGGCAAAGAGGCGGCTTTGAAATTAGCCGGGGAACTGGCGGCTCAAGGAATAACGGTCGTCAGCGGTTTGGCTTTGGGAATTGACGCTTTTGCCCATCAAGCCGCTTTGAACGCGGGCGGACGGACTTTGGCGGTGCTCGGCTCGGGACTTGGCCGAAAAGTCATTTATCCGGCGAGCAATCAAAAATTAGCCGAAAAGATCGTTGAGTCCGGAGCGTTAATCAGCGAATTTCCTTTGGAAGCAAGAGCCAGAGTAGAATACTTTCCGATGCGCAACCGAGTTATCAGCGGCCTTTCTTTGGGCGTACTCGTAATTGAAGCGAAAGAAAAAAGCGGGGCTTTGATTACGGCGAATCAGGCGCTGGAGCAAAATCGCGAGGTCTTTGCCGTGCCCGGTTCGATTTTTTCGGCAAATTCCGCGGGCACAAACAATTTAATCAAGCAAGGAGCCAAAATCGCCGCCCGAGCCGAAGATGTTTTGGAAGAATTAAACATCATGCCGATAAAAGAAAAAAGGACGGAATTTAAAGCGGAAAACCCCGAAGAAAAATTTATTTTTGACCTCATCGCGGATTCTTCGGAACCCCTTCATATTGACAAAATCATTATTTTAAGCAAACTTAATGCAGCAATTGTCGGTTCCCGCTTAAGTTTGTTAGAATTAAAAGGACTGATAAAAAATATCGGAGGCGGAAATTACATAAAAAAATGAAATTAGTCATCGTCGAGTCGCCAACCAAAGCGAAAACAATTAAAAAATTTTTGGGAAATGATTACGTCGTCGAATCCTCTTACGGCCACGTCCGCGATTTGCCGAAATCAACCTTGGGCGTTGACGTTGAGGGTGATTTTCAGCCGAAGTACGTAATTCCGGTCAAAGCCAAAAATCGGGTGAAAGAATTGAAAGCCGAAGCGAAAAACGCCGAGGGCGTCATCCTTGCCAGCGACGAAGACCGGGAAGGAGAAGCAATAGCGTGGCACCTCGTTCAAGCTCTTGACTTGAACGAAATAAAAAGTAAAAAATCAAAAATCAAAAATGTCGAAAGAATCGTATTCCACGAAATAACGAAAAAAGCCATTGAGGAAGCATTAAAGAATCCTCGGGAGATCGACATGAATTTGGTTGACGCGCAACAGGCGCGCCGGGTTCTTGACCGGCTCGTCGGTTACGAGCTGTCCCCGTTTTTGTGGAAAAAAATAAGATACGGGCTTTCGGCCGGGCGCGTTCAATCGGCCGCGGTCAGGATGATCGTTGACCGGGAACGGGAAATCCAAAAATTCAAGCCGGAAGAATACCACACAATTTCCGCGGCACTGCGGAAATTGGAAATTCCAAATCCCGATATCCAAATTCCAAACCAATTTGAAGCGATGTTGAGCAAGATTGGGGAAAAAGCCCTAAAAAAGTTTGATATAAAAACAGAAAAAGAGGCGGAGAAAATTGTAAAGGATTTGGAAAAAGCCGAGTATAAAATCGGCAAAATCGAGAAAAAAGAAACACAGAAAAATCCGTCGCCTCCTTTTACGACAAGCACGCTTCAGCAAACCGCGTCTTTGCGATACGGATATTCCACAAAACAAACGATGATGCTCGCCCAACAGCTTTATGAAGGCGTGGACATCGGAGAAGAGGGGTCAACCGGCTTAATCACTTACATGCGAACCGATTCTTTGAATCTTTCCGAGGAATCGCTGGACAAAGCAAAAAATTTCATCGCGGCGAATTTTGGCGAAAATTACATTTTCACGCGGCGCTTTAAGACAAAATCGAAATCGGCCCAGGAGGCGCACGAAGCGATCCGCCCGACCGATCCCGCGCGCGCCCCGGAAAGCGTTAAAAAGTTTTTAAATCCGAAACAATATAGACTCTATTCGCTCATCTGGAACCGTTTTATCGCTTCTCAAACCGCCCCCGCGATTTTTGATTCAACCGCGGTTGAAGTCGGCGCGAAATCAGGAACAGATTATGTTTTAAAGGCGAAAGGAATGACCTTGAAATTTGACGGATTTTTAAAAATTTATCCTTTAAAATTCAAGGAGGCGCAACTTCCGGAATTGAGCGAAAAAGAAAATGTGGAGCTCGTGAAAGTTGACGCCGAGCGGCATTTTACCGAACCGCCGCCCCGCTTCAACGAAGCGAGCTTGATCAAAGCGCTTGAAGAAAACGGTATCGGCCGCCCCTCAACCTACGCCCCGACAATCACCACGATTTTAGAACGCGGCTACGTTGAAAAAGATCAAAACCGCCGATTCACGCCGACCGAAATCGGAATTTTGGTGAATGACATGCTGGTTGAACATTTTCCGCAGATCGTTGACGTTCAATTCACCGCCAAAATGGAAGAAGAACTTGACGAAATCGCGCAAGGAAAAATGAAATGGACGCCGGTCATCCGCGAATTTTACGAACCTTTCAAGGAAAATCTGACTAAAAAATACAAAGATGTCGAGAAGGCGATTGAAAAAACGGACAAAAAATGCCCGAAGTGCGGAGGCGATATCATCGTCAAATTCGGACGCTTCGGAAAATTTTACGCCTGTTCAAGATATCCGGAATGCAAGCACACCGAACCGCTTGAAGAGGAAAAAGAAATGGCAAAACAATACGAGGGCGAGATTTGCGAAAAATGCGGCAGTCCGATGGCGCTCAAACGGGGAAAATTCGGGGCGTTTTTGGGCTGTTCCAAATATCCGGAATGCAGCAACATCAAAAAAATTGAAAAAACAACGGGCGTCAAATGTCCGAAATGCGGCGTCGGCGAAATCATAGAGCGCCGCTCAAAGCGAGGCCGCGTTTTTTACGGCTGTAATAAATATCCTGACTGCGATTTCGCCTTATGGAACAGACCGGCCGGTGAAAAATGCCCCAAATGCGGATCGCTTCTTGTTTTTGCAGGCAAAGATAAAATTAAATGTTCGAACAAAGAATGCAACTAGTATAAGATTGAATTTTAAGAACGTCCGCCGACTGGCGGACGTTCTTTTTATTTCTATCACAAAAGTGGTATAATAAAAGAAAAAATTATGAAAAAACAAATCAATAAAGAACTTATTTTTGTCCTTGTCTTAGGTCTGATAGCCGTTTTAACGCTCGGTATCGGTTATAGAACCATAATTCGTGAAGCCGCGCCGGAACCGCCGGCTGCTCCGCCCGAAATTCCTTCGGTTACTCCTCCGACGGCGACAGCGGAGAAAGGCGTCAAAAAATTCGCCTCGGAGGATGAGTTTAAGAAATATCTTCAGGAAGCGCAAGCTCAAGCCGAATATTTCGGAGGGTTCGGTTTGGGAATCGGCGGGGAGGTGATGCGCGAAATGATGCCGTCGATGGAAGCTCCCCAGATAATGGAGAAAGCCGCTCCCGCGGCCGCGCCGGAACGGGTCTCGGAAACAACGGTTCAGGTTTCAGGGATTGACGAACCCGACATCGTTAAGACCGACGGCCAAGAAATATACTTCGCCTCCCGGTTGACGAGGATTGTTGAGCCGATGCCTTTGATGGAGGAGGCGCCGGGAATTTCATTGCCAAAAATAATGCTTCCGATCAGAGAACAGGGAAACGTGAATGCCGTCAAAGCGTTCCCGCCGGGCGAATTGAAAAAGGACTCCCAAATTGACAAATTCGGAGACCTGCTTTTGAGCAAAAATACTTTGGTGATTTTTTCAGAAAGCAGATTTTATCCTTATTTCTATCCGTACAAAGATCAGGGAAGAAGCATTGCCGGATACGACGTCTCGGACGCGAAATCGCCGAAAAAGAAATGGGAGATCAAGCTGGACAAAAATACCCAGATCGCCGGCAGCCGGCTCTATAAAAACAAAATATATCTGGTAACCAAAAACCCCATCGCCGAATCGCGGCCATGCCCCATTCAACCGCTAATCATGGAAGACACCCCGACAATCATTGACTGCAAAGAAATTTATCATCCGACAATACCGATTCCTTCTGACACGACTTTCACGGCATCAATCATTGATCCGGCTTCGGGAAAGATTGAAAAAAACGTTTCTTTCGTCGGATCTTCGGCTTCTTCGGTTCTGTACGTGTCGGAAAACGCGCTTTATCTAACTTATTCTTACAACGAAAGCGCACTCAAATTCATCGCTGATTTTTTCAAGACGAAAACGCAAGACATTGTTCCGGCTTCATTCATCCAAAAACTGGAAAAATTATCCGGATACGACATCGGCGAAAACACCAAAATGCTGGAATTTCAGACAAACTGGCAAAAATATCTCACTTCTTTGGACGAAGACGAGCGATTGAAAATAGAAAACGAATTGTCAAACAGAATGTCGCAATACCACAAAGAACATAAACGGGAATTTGAAAAAACCGGGATTGTCAAAATAAGTTTGGACGACTTTAACGCAATCGCGACCGGCAACGCCCCAGGCCGTCCTTTGAACCAGTTTGCGCTGGACGAATACAATAATCATTTGAGAATCGCGACGACCATCGGCCAGAGCGGCTTCGGATTTTTCGCGGGCCGCGGCGGAAGCGAAAGCGAGAATGATGTCTACGTGCTTGACGAAAAACTGAACATCCGCGGCTCGGTTCAGGGGCTTGGCTTGACCGAAAGAATTTATTCGGTTCGCTTCATTGAAGACAAGGGCTATGTCGTAACTTTCAGGCAAACCGATCCGCTTTACGTGCTTGATCTTTCCGATCCGGCAAAACCGGAATTGAAAGGCGAACTTAAAATCCCGGGCTATTCCGCCTATCTAAATCCGATCACCAAAGATAAAATTCTTGGATTCGGAAAAGAAGGCAGCCAGGTAAAAATTTCGCTTTTTGACGTTTCCCAGCCGACGCAACCGGCGGAAAAAGACAAGTATATTCTTGATGAATACTGGTCCGAGGTGCTTTCAACACACCACGCTTTTTTGCTTGATAAAAAGCATGAGATTTTCTTCCTGCCGGGAGGCAAAGGCGGCTATGTCTTTTCGTACAAGAACGACAAGCTTGAACTGCGCAAAGCAATCAGCGGCGTTTCCGCCAAAAGAGCCGTCTACATCAACGATTATTTGTACATCATCGCCGAGGACAAAATCACGGTGCTGAACGAAATTGACTGGGAAAAAATCAACGAACTGGAACTTTGAAAGAAAAACTTTGATGAGAAATAATGCTTAAAGAAAAACCCCATTTTTTTGGGGTTTTGTTTTTTTTGACTTTCTTTTTTTGATGAAGGCGGTCCGTGGCTAATCGGACTCCTCTCAAGCTGTTGGCAAGAGCATGCGCCATTGTCACTACGCCCTCAAATAAAAGATTAGCAGCCAAACCGCCTTGTGTCAAAAGTTTTAATAACTTGTCGTCGGAGTCAAGTGGTGCGGTCCGCACAATCCGCCGGCCAAAGACCAGATTGCGTAATCAAGCCGGAGCATATTGATCTTTTCGTCTCTTATCTTATTTATTTCCTCCATCAACTTTAACATCGCCGTCACCGTTTGAGCGCGAATCTCGATCTCTTCGTTGCTGCCCAGTTGAATAATCTTCCGATTCCGGATTTTCTCTTCAAGGGAATCCGCGTACTTTAAAATTCCCATTGCTTTAAGCGCGAGCGGAAGCCGATAATCGGCCGGCGGGCCAAGCTCGTCGGCGTCTTTGATAAGACACAGTTTTCCGCCGGAACTTAAAGCCCTGCCCTGATAAATCATTGCGCAAAGCCGGGCTTTCTTGTTAAAGCGCAAAATCTTTCCGCTGCCGGAATGATACGACGAATCCCAATACCCTAAAAAATCCGTAAACAGCCGTTCAATGATTCCGATATCCATCACGCTTCGGGAAAAAGCCCTGAAATCGGCTTTTTTGAATAAATTCAAAAAATCGCCGTCATACCTTTCAAGCAAAACATTGCCGAGCTGCCGTAAAATTTCCAAACGCTCTTTCAATAGCGGAATGGGATTTGTGCCGCGAAAAATGTATTCCAATTCCGCCCGGTCAAGCAATCTCAAATATCTGGCGTTCAGAACTGGAATTCCTTCTTCAATTGCCCGCACAAAAGAGGCGCCCAGCGCCAAAGAACCCTGAAATTTCCGGCCTTTCCAGTCAATTTCAAACTTTGAATGGGGCGGCTTAAAATTGGTGAAAGCAAAATTGACGGAAGTCACCACGCCGACAAATTGAACAAATTTTTCGTCGTCAATCGCCGGCAAAACGTCGGGGAAGCGCCAGTCGGGAACGGTCAGCGGTAATTTCGCCACCCCCCCGGCGATTCTTTTCAGCGCGGCTTCGTCAATAAAGACAAATTCCGGATTGGAGTAAATGCACATAAAACCTTCCAAAGGCCTCATTCCTCATCCTCCGTATAATTTTTAATGAAACTCAAAGAAAAATATCACAATATCAAGCTCTTGTCAAATTTAACCCAATATTGTACACTATAACCGCCATGACCATTGAATCTCTGATTCAGAATCTCAAAAATAAAGACGTCAAACAGGCCGATTTGGATTTAATCAACCGGGCTTATCTTACCGCGGAGCAGGCGCACCGCGGTCAAAAAAGATTTTCCGGAGAGGATTATATCATCCATCCCTTAAAAACGGCCGATTTTTTGACCCGGCTTAATTTTATCGACGCTCCGACGATTGCCGCAGCACTGTTGCACGATACGGTTGAAGATACCGGCCTTCCGCTTGAAAAAATCGAAAAGGATTTCGGCCCCGAAGTCGCGTTTTTAATCAACGGAATCACAAAACTCGGCAAAATCAAATATCAAGGCGTTGAACGGCGCGTGGAAAATCTGAGAAAAATGTTTTTGGCGATGGCCGAAGACATCAGGGTGATCCTGATTAAACTTGCCGACCGCCATCACAACATGCAAACCCTGGATTTTGTCCGGAAAGAAAAACAGAAAAGAATCGCCCTTGAAACATTGGAAATTTACACGCCGATCGCCTATCGGCTCGGAATGGGCGAACTGAAAGGACAGCTTGAAGACCTTGCTTTTCCCTACGCCTATCCGGACGAACATCGCTGGCTGATGACTAACATCAAGGAAAAATACCAGCAGCGTCAGGAGTATTTAAAGAAAGTGGTTCCGATGCTGGAACGGGAACTGAAAAAAGAAAACATAAACGCCGAGGGAATAAATCTGAGGGCGAAACATTATTACAGTTTATATCAAAAACTCCTGAGGCACGAAATGAATCTTGAAAAAATTTACGACCTTGCCGCGCTTAGAATAGTTGTTTCAAACATTGACCAGTGCTACGGCGCGCTCGGAGTCGTTCATAAACTCTGGCGTCCGTTGCCGGACAAAATCAAGGACTACATCGCCCTGCCCAAACCAAACGGTTATCAAAGCATTCACACGACTGTTTTTTGTCTGGACGACAAAATCACCGAATTTCAGATACGGACGAAACAAATGCATGAAATCGCCGAGAACGGCATTGCCGCGCACTGGGCCTACTCCGAAGCCGGCAAACCGGACGAAGGAGCGCGGCTTGACGAAAAAAAATTCGGCTGGGTCCAGCAACTGAGGGAATGGCAGGCCGAAGTCAGCGGAACCGAAGAGTTTCTTGAATCGCTGAAAATAGATTTTTTCAAAAACCGGATTTTCGTCCTGACCCCGAAAGGCGACGTCATTGACCTGCCGCAGGACGCGACGCCGGTTGACTTCGCTTACCATATTCACTCGGAAATCGGCGAGCAATGCGCCGGCGCCAAAGTAAACGGAAAAATAGTCCCTCTCAATACTCCCCTGCAAAACAGCGACATTGTCGAAATTCTCATTCAAAAAAACAAAAAACCATCCGAAGGATGGCTTGATTTCATCAAAACAACTTACGCCAAGAACAAAGTTAAAAAACATTTCCAGAAAAAATTGCATTCTTTCGCCGATCGAACGGTAAAAAACCAGACGCCCCAAAAAGCTGAAATCAGAATCGTGAGCAGCGACCGCGTCGGCCTTTTGAAAGACATTTCTTCTATATTAAGTTCTCAAAACATCAACATCATAACGCTGAACACCGACAGCACCGACAATCCGTACCCCGACATCTTCATCACAATCAGCGCCAAGGACAAGCTGAACATCAACCGCCTGGTGCTGAAACTCAAAGAAGTGAAAGGAGTCGCCGAGGTGGGCTGCAAACTGCTTTAAAGATCATCTCTAAAAATCTTTTTACGCCTCCATTATTTTATCAATGATGCCGTTCAGCTCGTCCTGGGAATAAAATCCGATGATGATTTTTCCCTTTTCGCCGCGTTTGTTGATGTTCACTTTAGTACCTAAAATTTCTTCCAAACGGCTTTCAAGCGCCCGCACTTCCGGGTCTTTCGGCCGGCCGTGAGGGCTTCCGGAGCGAACGGAAGCGAGCTGGCGGGATAACTCTTCGCTCTGACGAACCGACAAATTATTTTTGAGGATCTCGTCCAAAAAAGCAACCTGCTTTTGAGAATTTTCAACCGCCAGAATAGCCCGAGCGTGGCCTTCGGAAATTTTCGCCTCCCTTAAGGCCTTTTGAATTTCTATCGGAAGTCCCAGCAACCGCACAAGGTTGGCAATCGCTTCACGGCTTTTGCCGATTTTGTCGGCGACTTCTTTCTGAGAAAAACCGAATTCCTTCATCAAACGCTGAAAAGCCAGTGCTTTTTCTATCGGATTCAAATCCCGTCGCTGAATGTTTTCAATCAAAGCCAGTTCGAGTTTCTGGCGCTCGCCGGCCGAAGTCCTGACAATAACCGGCACCTGCTTCAGCCCGGCCAGTTTGGCGGCGCGCAGGCGCCGCTCTCCGGCGATCAGCTGATATTCAACCCTCATTCCAATAGGCGATTCGGTTTCGATTTTCGCCGCGACCAGCGGCTGAAGTATGCCGTATTCGCGGATTGAATTGGCCAATTCGGCCAAACCCTCGCCGTCGAAATCGGATCTCGGCTGCTGAGGATTCGCCTTAATTTTTTCAATTTCAATGCTGAAAACGGATTCCTTCACTTTCTCCGATTCCACGGTTTTTTTAAATTTTTCCAATTCGGTTTCCCTGGGAGGAATCAGCGAAGCCAATCCCCTGCCTAAAGTCGGTTTGGTCATATTGTTGCGAATTTACGAATTATTGCGAATATACGAATCAAAATGAAGCGTGCTTAATTTTTTCTTCAAATTTAATTAATTCCTCGGCAAACTGTCTGTAGGCCTTGGCGCCCCTGGAAGACGGCTGATATTGAAAGATCGTCTGGCCGTGGCTCGGAGCTTCGGCGAGTTCGATGTTCCTCGGAATTATCGCGTTAAACACGTAATAAGGGAAATTACGGCCGACTTCTTTTGCCACCTCGCGGCACAATTTATTGCGCTTGTCAAACATCGTCAAAAGCGCGCCCATGACTTTCAAATCAACTCCCAAATTTTCCCTGACCAATTCAACGGTTTTTAATAACTGGCTTAAGCCCTCCAAGGCGTAATATTCGCACTGAACCGGAATTATAACCTCATCGGCCGCGACCAATCCGTTAATCGTCAAAAGACCCAGACTCGGAGGAGAATCAATTAAAATGTAATCGTAATTGCCGCGGATCCTTTGCAAAAATTCTCTCAAACGGTATTCGCGGCCAGAAACGTTTACCAGCTCAACGGCCGCGCCCGCCAAATCCGGCGAAGCGGGCATAATTTCGCAGCCAAAGAGCGGGGTTTTTTTAATTATTTCTTCCGGCTGGCAACCGCCGATCAAGCCGTGGTAAACGCTTCGCTCCAGACGGTGCGGGTTCAAACCGAACCCCGAAGTCGCGTTCGCCTGAGGGTCAAGGTCAAGCAAAAGCACGTATTTTCCCAGGGCCGCCAAAAATGCCGCCAGATTGACGGCCGTGGTTGACTTACCGACCCCGCCTTTTTGATTGCACAAAGAAATAACTTTAGCCATTGCATTTTCAACCTATCATCTTTTTTAAAAATTGACAAGACGAAATCAAGAATGTAAAATGTGAAAACAAACGCGCCGCGGTGGCGGAATTGGCAGACGCACAGGACTCAAAATCCTGCGAGGGCAACCTCATGAGAGTTCAAGTCTCTCCCGCGGCACCATTAAAAAAGCTCCGAAAATCGGAGCTTTTTTAATGGTAAGATTATTTTTTCGCTTTTATTTTATTTAAAATACTTTTTACTTTTTCCAAGCTGTCCCAGTTACAAACAGAGACCGCGAAAACGTTTTTGTGAATCTTCTTTAAGGCGGTGATTTTCTTTTTTATTTCTTCCGCCGGCACCACGTCGCTTTTACTTAGAAATACATATTCGGTTTTTTCCGCCAATTCTTTGCTGTAATGTTCCAGCTCTTTTTTGATTATTCCATAATCTTTTTCGGGGTTTTCCGATTCCGCGGAAATTAAATGAAAAAGGATTTTCGTGCGCTCAACATGCCGGAGGAATTTTACGCCCAAACCCTTGCCGGCGGACGCGCCTTCAATGAGCCCCGGAATATCCGCGAGAATAAGTTCGTAATACACTCCCAGGTTCGGCTCCAAAGTCGTGAATGGATAACTCGCGACCTTGCTTTTTGCTTTTGTGAGTTCGTTTAACAAGCTGGATTTTCCGGCATTAGGCAGGCCAATCAGTCCGATGTCGGCGATTAATTTCAATTCCAGTCTGATGTTAAAGCTTTCTCCCGGGGCGCCGAATTGAAATTGCCTCGGGCTGGTGTTTGTTGACGACCGGAATTTAAAATTTCCTTTTCCGCCGCGGCCGCCGCGCGCAACCGAAATTCTCTGGCCAATTTTTATTATTTCTTCGATTTTTCCCGTTTCAATCCTTCGGCTTTGCTCAGGATTGATGGTGAGCGAAGCCGAACCATCAAAATTATGAATTACCGTTCCGACGGGAACTTTTAAAACGAGATCGTCTCCGTCAGGGCCGTCGTTGAATTGTCTTTTCCCGTTTGCGCCGTCTTTCGCTTTGATGTCTTTTTTATACCGGAATTGCGCGAGCGCGCTTAAATCCGAAACCCCTTCAAAGTAAACGCTTCCGCCGTTGCCGCCGTCTCCTCCGACAGGCCCCAGACTCATCTTGTTTTTATTGAACGCGACCGCGCCCCTTCCGCCGTCCCCCGCCTTTATTTTGATTGTAATGTCGTCAATAAGCATAATTTTATAGTTTCTCCAAATCAAGGACTTCGTCAATGCGGATTTTACGCACGAATTCAGGCACGTGGCTGACAAGGATCATCGCGCCCTGATACTTGTCCAGCGCCTCGGCGATAATCGGAATATGGCGAAAATTAATATGATTGGTCGGCTCGTCTAAAATAAGAAGTCCGGAATTTTGAAGCGCGAGCCGAGCAAAAGCAACCAGCCCTTTTTGTCCTTCCGACAAATTCCCGATTTTTGCGTGAATAATGTCTCCCGTAATAAGAAATCCGGCGGCAACTGACCGCATTTTTTGTTCATCGCGCTTTTCCATCACGGAAAAAAGAGAATCATACACGGTGTCGTCAAAATTGAGTGTTGAAAAATCTTGGCGGTAATAACCAACCTTTATTCCTGGAAGCACGGTTGCGCCCGGCGCCTTGCCTTCCGCTATTGATTCAAGCAGCGTGCTTTTGCCTATGCCGTTGGGGCCGGAAAGCAAGAGGTGCTGATTTTTCTTCAGAGAAATATTTACCTTCCGCGCCGCAGGTGTGTGATTTTTTACCGTGATGAATGAGGTGATGCGCGCAATTTCCCCAACAAGATCCTGCTGAACGGGTATAATAAAAGGACGAATCGTTTTATCTTCCTTTCTCACGTCAACTTTCGCTTCCTCAAACCCCTCGGCTTTCGCGCGCATGCGCTTTGCCAAGAGCCGCAGCCTCCCGCCTTTGTGGGCAAAAAAGTTTGCTTTGTCCTTGTTCTCCTGGATCTTTTTCGCAAGCTGGGCATTTTTGCTGTTTTCTCTTTCTATGCGAGCGGCGATATCTTTAGCCACATCAAAATAATTCCCCGCGTATTGTTCAATCTTTTTCGTAAACACATCAAGATACAAAACGCCGTCCGTAAACGAATTCAAGAAATCAGCGTCGTGCGAAATGACGATAACCGTTTTTGGGTACTTCTTGAGAAAATCCGTGAGATGTTCAATGCCCGCCTTGTCCAGATTGTTCGTCGGCTCGTCAAGAAGCAAAAGGTCCGGGTTCTGGATAAGCGCGGAGGCAAGAAGAAGCCGGACCTGCTGTCCGCCTGAAAATGATTTAATGATCCTCTCGTGCGGAGCCCTAAAGGACTGCGGTTTGTTACTAATCGCTTCGCTCTTAGACAAACCGGGAGCGCCAAGATGCACGACCTCAAGGACCGTATCAATCCTCGGGTCTATGTCGTACACATTCTCAGAAAAGCATCCCCGGAAGAATTCTCTCACCGTGAGATTCATCTGATCGCGGGGGATGACCTGACGCGCCGTCGCAACGGAAAGTCCCGCGCCAATACTCAACTTCCCCGAGTCGGGCTCCGCGGCTTTAATCATTAATCCAAAGAGCGTGCTCTTGCCGGCGCCGTTTTGCCCCATAAGGGCGACTTTCATTCCCCGACGCACCGAAAAGCTCACCTCATCTAAAATAGGATTATTGTGTCCGTATTTAAAAGATACGGCATCAAATCTGACGATGATTTCATTTTGAGACACGCCTTAGAGCATACCTCATCTTTCCAAAAATAGGAAGCCCTGCTTCAAAATGAGATCCGTTGAGCAATCAAACGAATATATAATCTAAAATTTTTCGCTCTAAATCGCCCCCGATGATTTTTATTTTCACTTTATCTCCGACGGAATATTTTCTCTTCCTTCTTGTCCCCACAAGAGAATAGGTTTCTTTGCTAAAAACGTAAAAATCATCTTTCATGTCTTTGAATTTCACCATGCCGCTGGCCTTGGTTCGCGACTCTTCCACGTATACTCCCCACGTCGTTATGCCCGAAATCACTCCTTCAAAAACGTGCCCTGTCTTACCCAGCATATATTCAACCTGCTTGTAAGCAACGGAGGATCTTTCGGCGTCCGTGGCATCAATCTCCCGCTGGGACAGTTCGGCCGCGAAATTATGATGCCAAGCGATCTCCTGGCTTCTTAAATGCCCGCCTTTCAAATGCCTTTCCAAAATGCGATGCACCAGCAAATCGGCATATCTTCTGATGGGAGAAGTAAAATGAGTGTAATTCTCCAGCGCCAGCCCGTAATGACCGATGTTTCTTATGGAATATATCGCCTTGGCCATGGATCTCATGGCAACGGTTTTCACCAGCGACTCTTCCGGCTTGCCTTTGATTTTCTCAAAAATTTCATTCAATTCTTTTGATGAGATGTTTTCTCCTTTGACCTCTATTTCATGCCCCAACATCCTCAAAAGAAACAAAAGCTCGTCTATGGCTTCTTTCTTTGGCGCGCCATGGATGCGGTAGATAGACGCTCCTTTATTTATTCTTTTTACTTCTCTGCTAAGATATGAGGCCACTTCCTTGTTGGCTAAAATCATAAACTCTTCCACAAGCTTGTGAACGTCAAGCCGCGGCTTTTGGGCGACGCTTAAGGGCTTTCCTTTCGCGTCAAGCTTGAATTTCACTTCCTCCTTGTCAAAATCAAGCGCCCCCATTTTCATTCTTTTGCCTCTCAATATCTTCGCTAACTCGTTCAAACGATTCAGTTCGTCATAATACTCACCCTTTTTTTCATCCAGCGCTTTTTGCGCTTCTTCATACGCGAATCTTTTATTTGAGTTGATGATCGTCCTCCCGAGCCACGCTTTTTGAATATGCCCGCCTGAAGATATCGTCAAGACGGCCGCGAATGTCAATTTATCCTGGCCGGGATTCAAACTGCAAACATCATTAGATAAGACCTCCGGCAACATCGGAATGGTCCTGTCAACAAGATAAATAGAAACGCCCCGGCGGCGCGCTTCCTCGTCAAGACGGCCGCCCTCCCTTACATAATGCGACACATCGGCAATGTGCACTCCAATTTCAAATACGTCATCGGAAACTTTTTTAAACGAAAGAGCGTCATCAAAGTCCTTCGCGTCTTCCGGATCTATGGTAAACGTGGTGATTCTTCTGAAGTCCCTTCTTCCGTCGATATCTTTGCGCGGTATGGGTTTTGATATCTTCCCAAGCAGTTCCGCCTCTTTTTCAACCTTGGGCGGAAATTTCATCTGAAATCCCTTTTCAAGCACGATGGATTCCATCTCCGCGTCATTGTCTCCTTTCTTGCCGAGCACTTTCACGATCCTGCCTTCCGGATTTTTCTTTGGATCATCCCATTTTATGATCCGTACAAGAACTTTCCAATTGTTGCGGACACGTCCGGACTCGGCGGGTGAAATAAAAATATCCGTATACATTCTCTTGTCATCCGGAACGATAAAAGAAATGGCGCTTCCTTTTCTTTTGTCCACCGTTCCCACAAATTCCATTTTCGCCCTCCATAACACCCTGATGATTTCACCGTCAAGCCTTTCCTTTTCTATTTGAGGGAACACGAAAAACTCCACCTCATCGCCATGCAAGGCGGTGTTTAAAAATTGCGGCTCTATTTGAATATCCATATCAAATTCGGCGGATGTCACATAACCAGTACCCTTGGAAGTTATGCCGATAATCCCTTTTGCGACGGATTTTTTGCCTTCTTTTTTCATGATATATTTTTCCAATCCTCCATCTTATTATAAACAAAATCGGGGTGCATGTATACGCTCCTCAGGATAAAAAGGTAGCGCTTGAATAATTGCGCCATGAAAAAACTCCGATTTTCGGAGTTTTTTTATTTTAAAAATTTATTTCGCCAACGATTTTTCGTAAATCATCACTTCTTTGATCTGCTGTTCCGTCAGAACCTGGCCGAAAGCCGGCATTGATGAAGGCCTGCCCAGTCCAATGTATCCGCCGGCGCGAATCACCTTTAGGGTCGCTTCGTCATTATTGTACGTCATCCACGCGCTCTTTATCGTGAAATTCAAAGGCCGCGGAGACAAGCCAGAGCTGGCCGGTCCGTCGCCCATTCCCTTCTCTCCGTGGCAAACCGTGCAATACGCCATAAAAACCGTTTTTCCGCGCTCAATTTCCGGAACGCCTACCGCGGGTTGATTAACGGCCGTAGAAGGCGCGGCCGGCGCGGATGTTTCGGCACCGCCTTTGTTGTAGCCCGGAAATAAAGCCGTGACTATTAAAAATATAACCGCGGCTTTAATAAAAATGGCCAAAACAACATAAGACCTGATTTTTAAATCTTCGCCCAATTTTTTACCCATCAACCTTCTCTCCTGTTAAAGAACGGTGATTTTAAAATAGAATAATACGAACAAAACGAACCGTCAAGGTCAACTTTTTTAAAAATTGATTTTAAACGAACTTTCTGATAGGTTGTAAATAACTCCTTAAAAACTGAAGAACGGGGAATAAATCAATGAGCAAGCGAACGCATTGGGCGCGCTGGCTGACTTTTTTCGGTTTTTTGCTTACGCTGAATCATTCTGAAGCGCTTGCGTCAGATGGCGCGGGTCAAAATATTTTTCAAAAATTTGACTGGCATCTAAAAAATGAAATTTCCTTGTTGCCGAGTTTTGAGCTTGATAAGGCGTACGGCTCATGGCCTCAAAACAAGGTGAATGAAAGAAATCTCGCCTTGCCGGAAAAAGTTTTTTACAAAACAACCACCGATTACCTGAACAATTTGCCGGCCGTGCAAAAAATTTACAGAGGAATCAATCGATTCGGCAAATTGGAAACCACGCTGGTTTTCGACACGGACATTACTCTTGACCCGAAACTCACTCCTTTGCAAATTCCGCCCGAACCGCCGAACCCAAGGATTGAACTGGGCTACGGCAAAAAACAAAAATTCGCGAAAATCGGCGTGAAGCTGAATATGGACAAGCCATTCAGCGCCGAGCCCCTGACGTATCTGCGCCTAAACTTAAAAACAACCAGCATTCAAGCACGCTTTTCGCCGACCGATCAAAAAACAATTTTTGAACTGACAAGCGAACGGCCGTCAATGAACTTGAAATACGGCATCAACTACAAAGTTCAAAAACAACAGCTCGACTTTTCCCTATACCGCCTGCTCTCAAGTAATGACATAATCCGAATCACTTCCGGATTTAATTTTGACTCATGCGAGTGGAAGGTCCAGATAGTACTTTTTTCTCCGATAAAATTTTAATCCCGCCGCTGACAATAACAGCAACCGGCGGGTTTTTGTTTTCTTTTAAAAAATATTTTTTAACCGCCTCAAAATCGCGTCCGCTTCCCGCAAGCGGAAGAGTTTCGCGACCAAAAAATAAATCGCCGCGCCTGCAACCGCGGCCGAAAAACCCTGAATAAACGCCGCCAAAAAAGTTTCTTCGCCCATAACCGCGGTCAAAACATAAAGCAGCGGATAAACGCCGGCGGCCATCGCGGCGGAAGCAATAAGCATTTTATAAACCGGCGACGCGATTTCTCCGTAACCAAAGCCGCCCAAACGCGAAGAAAGAAATTTTAACAAAAGCGACGTATTGAACAGCGATGAAACGGCAACGGCAACTGGCAAAGCAATAATTCTAAAATCGCCGGCGCTTCGCAGTCCGAAAACATCGGCTAAAAAATCTGATAAGAGATTGCCGAACGAAAATAAATAAATAAATAAAACGGCGAGAACGACGTTAACGCCGACGCTGACCGCTCCGATGACCGCGGGTGTTTTGGTATTCTGCAGAGCGTAAAACGACTTCGCGATCAAAGGGCTTAATCCTTGAGTCAGAACGCCAAAACAAAAAACACCCAAGATCGCCGCCGTCAGCCGGCCGTCAAGACGGCTGAATTGGCCGGTTCTCAAAACCAAATAAACGATTTGATCGCGCAAGAGGAAAAATAAAAAAGCCAACGGCAGCATAAAAAACACGATCTGACGGAACGTGGCGGAAAATCTGTCCTTAAAAACATTCAACTGCTTCTTCGCGGCCGCTCCCACCAAAGCGGGAAAAACGGCTGTTGAAAAAGCGACGCCGATTATGCCGACGGGCAGCGATTGAAGATTGTCGGCAAAACTGAATATCGTCAGACTGCCCGCTTTCAACGTTGAAATAATGGCCGTTATGACGATTGAATTTATCTGAAAAGTCGCGAGGCCGAGGGTTCTGGGAATCATCAAACGAAGAATTTTTTTGACTTCCGGAACCCAAAAATCGAGACGCGGGCGAAACTTAAAACCAAACTCCCGAATCGCCGGCAATTGAATCAAAAAATTCAAAAAGGCGCCCAAAACGACGCCCCAAGCAAGGCCGTAAATTCCGAAAAAATCAACCAAAAACAAAGCGCCGATAATAATGCCGATATTGTACATAATCGGCGCCAAAGACGTAATTAAAAAACGGCGAAATGTCTGAAGCAGGGCGGTCAAAAAACTGCTCAAACCGAGAAACAAGGGGCTCAAAAAAAGAATTCTGGACATCGCGACAACCTCGGCTTTTTTTGACGGATCAAATCCCGGAGCGATAAATTTGTCTATCAGAATCGGAGCGGCTAAAATCAGCAAAGCGGAAATAAAAATTAAAGAAAAAAGGAGGAAATTCAACGTCCGGGAAGCCGTTTCCCAGCCCCTTTGCTTATCAGAGCGGTAGGTCTCCAAAAAAATCGGTATAAAAGCCACGGAAATTGATCCAAAAATAAACAGATTAAAGACCAAATCGGGCAAGCGAAAGGCGGCGTAATAAACGTCAAGTTCGTCCCCGGCGCCGAATCTTCCCGCCAGAATTCTGTCGCGGAGGAGGCCGAGAATCCGGCTCAAAAGAGCAAAAAAGCCGACCAGAACGGCGGCTGAAGCGACGGATTTTGATTTTCCGTTTAATAAATTTAAAAGCATGATTTTAGATGAGGGGTTTACCGAATTTCAAACACTCCTCCGAAAAAATAATCCCTGTCCAACCGGCGTTCAAAACTCATTTCTCCGGCGTTGAACGGCAATTCTTCCGGATATTTAAGCGCGACGTTCAAATTTTTCGGAAAACTTAGCGTCCCGTGAAAATCGCTCGCGCCGCCCGGCTGTTTCTGAATGAGAACGCCGTAGGTCTGCCGTTCCTTGTTTAAATCAAGTTTAAACGGCAAACGATATTTGTAAGTCATCGTCACCGTTTCTCCCGGGCTGACGTAAACCCAATTTCCGAAAACCGTCTTGCTGGACTCTTCAAAAATTTCGGTGCCGGAATTTTCGTCTTTTCTCAAAGTATTTTCCGTTTTTTCCACTTCCGCGTCCCGCTCGAATCCGGCTTTATCATAATCAATCGGCGGAGCGTAAACATCGAGAGTGTGTCCTTTTGCTTCCAAAAGCTCCGAGCCAGAGGGAACGTAGACCCGAAGATAATTCGTGTTGACCCGATTCCACCAATCGTAAGGTAAATTTCCTCCTTTATGCTCGCGAACTATCGTCACTGTGTCAATAACAGAACCGTCTTCGCCGATATCGGAACGGTGCGTTATCGTTTCGTCAATCACCCTGTCGGTCTTATATCCGTTAATGTTGGATGAAACAACGGCCAGAAAATCTTTGTCGGTGTCTTTGATTTCTCCGGCCCACCCTCTTTCATGAACGAATTTCTCGATTTCCTCGTCAAAAGAAAAAATCATTATGTCTTTTTCATTCAAACTTTGATTGAGAATTTTCAAAACTTCCTGCCATTGCTCCAAATCAAGATCGGACAATTTTTCCATGAGCATCGGAAACAAATCGGTCAAAAATTGCTTCGGTTTGTTTAGTGTTTTATCGTAATTAATCTCAACTTCAAACTGAACAGCTTCGACGAAATTATCCGCGCCGATCGTCTGGCCGTATTCAGCCATCTCGATCGGCCCGGTAATTTCAAGCAATTTTTCCACAACCTTGGGCGTCAGGGCAACGACTTGATCCGGCGTCGGATTGCCGGTCTTTTCAAAAAACCAGGCGGCTTTGCGGGCCGAAGTCGGAAAATCAAAAAACCAATTGGAATCGTGAGTGCTCCAGGCGGTTGAAATTCTTTGAATCGGCCGGGGCGGGACGACGTTTACTTTAAGCTGTCCGTCAATGTCGAAAATGCCGTTAATCAAAATATTTTTCAAAAAACCGCGGTCGATTTCAAGCAAGCCGTAAGTGCCGATGAAACCGCCGGTGGCCCTAATTTCGCCAGGATTTTGGAAAAGCAAAAGATATTTTTGCGGTTTGTAATGCCCGAGAAGTTTCAGACCGATGTCGGACCAATTTAAAACCTCGTCCAAAATCCCGCCGACGGGGGCCAATTTTTCTTTCAATTCATTAGCCTCGCCCTGCACGTCGGAAGACAAACCGGAAAATGACGATTTATCCAGATTTTCCCGCACCGATTTTAAATTGCTTTGGGCCGACTTCAAATTTTCTTTCGCCCGAAAAAGCAGATCGGTAAAAGCCGCGCCGTCATTTTTACTTTCTGGGTCGGACAAAATAAACTGCAACAAATTTTGGCCGGTGAAAAGCTGGGCCGTTTGAGAAATTTTTTCTCCGGCGACGGAAAGATTTTCTCCGGCTTTCAGCAAAAACAAGGCCGAAAAAACGGTTCTGTCGGCCAAAAATTCCGGCACATTTTCTAAAATCAAATTCAGCGGCTTGCCCAATTTTTCAATCTCAAAAAGCGACTGGGAAAAATTTTTCCCGGCAAGAGCAAAACCGATCTCGGCCCGGAAAAAATCACCTTTGAAAATCGAATCGCCGGCCTGGCGTAAATTTTCGGAGGCGGAAAAGGCCTGAGTCATAAGCTGATCTTTTAACACCCATCCTTTCAGCGCGAAATTAACAAACGGAAAAATAACCGCGGCAAAAACAATGAGCAAAGCAAAACCAAACCATGATTTAAAAGAGGCGCCGGACTTCGCGCGCTTTGCGACTTCGGCGCGGCTTTGGACGGTTGCCGCGACCGGAGCAAACCGGCCATCGAATTTTTTCGGAAACGCGGAATTTTTTTTCACTCCGATCGGGCTGATTGCCGGAACAATCTTGAAATCCTCTCGCCGTGTCCGAAGCTCCTTATCCCTCTCTTCAATCTCGGAAATTTCCATCAAAATCTGTTCTCTTGAAGGAAAGAGTGCGAAAATCTGCGATTTTTTGATTTCGCCCCGCACTTTTACCCGTACGAATTCTGCTTTTGCCCCGCTCAGCGGGAATTTTTCCGCTCGGCTCTCCGGCCGTCGGTCGCGAAGATCAATCACCAAGGGAAGCTTCCCCGGCATTTCCATCTTTCTGATGTCTCCGGTATGTTTTAAAATATGTGAACGCATAAAAATCGGAATAATTCTATTGTATCACATTCTCATTCATTTACTGCCTCTTTATATACTTTTAGTGTTTCTTCCGCCATTTTCCGCCAGCTGTATTTTTTTGCCTGCTCGAAACCAGTTTCAATCAGCCGCTTTCTCAACAGAGTGTCGCTCAGAACAGAAAAAATCGCTTTTGCCATCTCCCGGTGGTCGGCCGGATTGAAATAAACCGCCGCCCGGCCCAAAATTTCCGGCAAAGAACCGACCGAAGAAGACGCGACTGGCGCGCCGAAATTCATCGCTTCAAGGCCGACGAGCCCGAACCCTTCGGCAAAAGAAGGAATCGCGAAGACCTCCGCGGCTTTATAAAATAACGGCAGTTCTTCGTCCGGGATAAAGCCCGGCCGAATAATCCTTGAGCCGAGCTCCGATCTCTCCCACTCCTGCCGCGCTTCGGGATAAAAAGGATCTTCCTTTCCGCCCAAAACAAGTTCAATGTCCAATTTGTATTCTTTTATCAAAATGCCGAACGCCCGGATTAACCCCGTCAAATTTTTATGATTTCGCCAAACGCCGACGTAAAAGATGAACGGCTTTTTAATTCCGTATTTATTTTTCAAATTTTGAATTTGTCCTTCATTTACGCAAACTTTATCCTTCAAGCGAGCCCCTTCGTAAATTACCGTCATTTTGTCCGGCGAAACCGGATAATGCCTTAAAATATCCTGCTTTGTGTACTCCGAAACCGCGATAATTGTTTCCGCCTTCTTTAAAATATTTTTCAGCACGAACTCAAAAGCCAGCCGCCTGTGCCGCGAAGCGCCAACTTTATGGCCGGGAAAATATTTCGGCGTTAAATCATGAATCGTTACAACGCAAGGCCGCGGATAAAAAAGTGGGGCGTTAAAATGAGGAAAATGCATCAAATCAACTTGTTCCTTTAAAAATTGCCGAGGCAGGATTATCTGCTCTTTCCAGCCGTACCAGCCGGCCGAAACCCTGATTGTTTTTACTTTCGCGTTGTCGGAAAAAAAGTTGGAATACTCCGGCTCAAGCAAAAAAATCCGGTATTCGTTTTCCCTGTCCAGTTTCACGATTTCTTCAATTAAATGTTTTATGTAAATCCCGATGCCGGTCTGCGCCGCGCCGTACATTCGGGCATCAATGCCAATTTTCATAAATCAGTTATTAGTTAAAACGCGAAGCGTTTCCCGGGCGGTTTTTTCCCAGGAAAATTGCTTGGTTCTTTTCAGGCCCTTTCTGACCAGTTCTCTTCTAAGGGCAGCGTCGCTCAAAACAAACTCCATGGCCGCGGCCAGCTCGTCGATTTTATAAGGATCAATCATAATTCCGGCGTCTCCGACGATTTCGGGCAGCGAAGAAGCGTTTGAAGTTATCGTCGGAACGCCTGAAGCCATTGCTTCAAGCGGCGGGAAGCCGAATCCCTCAAAAAAACTCGGGTAAACGAATATTTTCGCCAAATTATAAATATAAGGCTTATCGACATCATCTATAAAACCGGTAAAAATGATTTTTTCTTTGAATTTTGAGGTTCGGGCGGTTTTGATTATGTCTTTAAAAAGCCAGCCGAGTCGGCCCGCGATCACCAGCCGCAGATCTTCGTTTTGAAATTGGCCGGCACAGCGTTCAAAGGCCTTAATCAGCGCGATAATGTTTTTTCTCGGTTCTATCGTCCCGAAGTAAAAAATAAAGTTATCCGGCAAATTATATTTTTTCTTTATGTGCTCGAGTTTCGGATCATTTTGCGGCCGCGGCTTGAAATTTTCGGCTATGCCGGAATGAATCACGAAAATTTTTTCCGGATTGATTTTCCAAAAATTCACCAAGTCCTGCTTTGTTGAATTTGACACGGCAATAATCTTGTCCGCCGCCCTTGCCTGATTTTTGATTCCCAAAGAAAGATGCCACCACCGCTTTCGCGGAGAAAAAAAATTCGGATAATGCCAAAAAGACAAATCATGAAAAGTAATCGTCCTTGGACAAGTTTTTGAAAGGGCGGAAATCAGGAAATGCGGACTGAACAAAACGTCAATGCCGCCGAGTAGCCGATCAATTTTCGGAAAATTAAAAAAATAAGAAAACGGATCAAAAACAAAGCGATTCGGCAGGCGAAATTCTCTCAATTCGGCGTTGGGAGCTTTCAGCCACGGATATTCAAGCGGGACCTTTGAAAAGGCGTTGTAAAAAAATTTATAACGCGCGTCCGGCTTCAAAGCGACCATGGAATCCAAAAGATTGAGAGCGTACTCCTCAATCCCTGTGCGGGCGCCTTTTGCCAAAACTCGTATATCAATGCCAATTTGCATAACACACTACAAACAACTTACAACTTACAACCGTTGTCAGTTGTTTGTTAAATATTCTTTTACAAACGCTAAAAATATGCCAAGGGCTAAGCCGGTTAACATTCCTAAAAACGCGACAACGCCGGTACGCCGCTCTTCTTGCTCAACGGCCAACTCTTCGGCCTTAATCGCAAACATCCGGGTTTTACCCAAATAATTAATGGATTTATCGGCTTCCGCCAAAACGGCCTGAGCCAAACGCCGGCCGTCTTCCTCGCTTTTTGCTTCGTATTTGACTTCCAAAAATTGAGGAGCGAATTTAATTACTTTAAAATTTTTAAAAACCTTTACTTGCGACGAAAGGGATTTCTGAGCGCTCGGACTTTGAAGCCAGGCGGTCAGCGCCTCGGCCGCGCCGTCCGACGCCTTAACGCTGTAATAAGGATCTTCAGCTTTCAGCGGAGCCGAAAATTCGACACTGGAACTGACAAACAAAGGCAAAGAGAACTGAAAAAACCGCTCTTTGGTTGCGGAGAAAAACAAAGCCGAAGCGAATGTTAAAGCGGCGATAACCGCAATCAAAATAAAATTATTTTTTAGTATTCGAAAGTAATCGTTATATTGCATAAAATTATTTCCACGTTTTAAGTTTTTCTTCAACAAACTCTTTTATCTTTTTTTTGAATATCTCCTTATCAAACTTCAGCGCTTCTTGCCGAACAAGCTCCGGCTCAAAGGACGAGCGTTCAAATTTTTCGAGCGCTTTAATAAGCGCGGCCGGAGTCTGTTCTTCAAAAAAAAGACCGCTTACTCCCTCTTTCACGGTTTCCAGCGCCCCGCCGGATTTAAAGGCAATCACCGGCTTGCCGCACGCCATTGCCTCCACCGCCGTGATTCCGAAATCCTCCTCTTGAGGAAAAATCAGAGCTTTGGCTCCGGCCAAATATTCGCTTAATTTTTCGTCGCCGTCAACCTTTAAAAATTCAACGTTGGTTTTCGCTTTAAGCCGCAAACCTTTTTCGGCCGGGCCGCGGCCGATGATTTTCAAGGGCTGTTTGAACGAATTAAAGGCCTCGATCGCTATATCAAACCGCTTATAAGGCAGAAGCCGTCCGACCATCAGAAAATATTTTCCTGAATCCTTTTCGGCGGCCGAAAAATTTGAAACGTTCACCGGCGGATAAACGACTTCCGAATCCGCTCCGTAATATTTTTTAATTCTTCTTTGAACGAACTTGGAGTTGGCGATGAAATAATCAACCCTGTTGGCGGCTTCCCGATCCCAAATTCTGATGTAGTTCATAAAGAACGGAATGAATTTTTTCACCAAAGACGGATAATAAAACTCTTCAATGTATTTATGGCTGTCGTCCCATGCGTAGCGAATCGGAGTGTGGCAATAAGAAACATGCAGAGTGGACGGTTTGGTGACAATGCCTTTGGCGTAGCTTGCCGAATCGGACAAAACGACGTCGTACTTGGACAAATCAAATTGCTCCGCGGCAAAAGGCATCAGCAAAGGAAAAAGGCGGTGGCGGCTGCGGCTGAACGGCAATTTTTGCAAAAACGAGGTGTAAATTCTGCGGCCTTTAAACCGCCCATGCGTCAATTTTTCGTCGTAAAGCAAAGTGTAAATCGGCGCTTTCGGCCAAATCTCCAAAAATGCCTCAAGCACCTGTTCGGCTCCTCCGCGTTCAATAAGATAGTCGTGAACTAAAGCAATTCGCATATTTATTGTTTGTGTTTCTTAAACAGCACCGCGAATGGCGTTTTAAGCATAATTTTAAAATCGAGCGCCAGCGACCAATTTTCAATGTAATAAGCGTCAAGCTTCACCTCTTCTTCAAAATCCAAATCCGAGCGTCCGGAAATTTGCGCCAAACCGGTGATTCCCGGTTTCACGTTGAACACAACTTGATGTCGCCTTTCATATTGAGCGACCTCCTTGGGCATGTGGGGTCTGGGACCGACCAAACTCATCTCGCCTTTTAAAACATTAAAAAACTGCGGCAGTTCGTCCAAACTGGTCTTCTCCAAAAAACGTCCGATTTTTGTTCTCCTGGGATCGTTCAAAATTTTAAAAACCGGACCAGGCTTGCTTTTTTCATCCCGCAGCCGTTCCTCGTATGTGTCGGCTTTTCCGGCGTTCGGATAATAAGGGCCGGTGCAATATTCAAATTTCATCGAACGGAATTTATAAGTGTCAAAAACGCCTTTTTGTCCCACCCGTTGATTGCGGTATGTCACCGGTCCCGGCGAGTCTAGTTTTACGGCCAAAGCGATGAGCGCCATCAGAGGGGCGAAAAATATTATGCCGAAAAGCGAGCCGATGACGTCAATGATTTTTTTTATTATTTTTCCCCATCCTTCAAGCGCCGTTCTTTTCAATTCAATCAAAGGCAGACCGGTAAAGGTGTCGACGCCGACGTTGGTCGTCAAGGCCTGAAAGAGATTCGGGACGTATTTGAAAGTCAGGCGCGTTTCGTTGCAGAAATCAATAAGTTCAAGCACTTTCTCTTTCGGATAATCCGGATCGGCCAGAATCACCTCGTCAATTCCGGGATTGTCGACCGCTTGCCGGACTTCGGCGATGTCCGGCTGAAAAAGATGTTTAACAATTTTATAGCCCGAAGCCGGCTCGGTTTCTATTTGTTCAACGATCAACCGACTTAAATCGTCTTTGCCTATCACCAAAACCTTGTGGCTTCCGAAATCATAATGCACAAGGAGGTATTTTTGAACTTGCCGCATAATTATCCGGCCAGCCATCACGAACACGACGGCGAAAAACCAGGCGACCAAAATTATAAACCGCGAATCAAAAAACTCCCCCCTTAAAAAGATGAAGACGACCACGGCCATAAAACCGGCCGCCGAAGCCGTAACCAGCCCAAAAAATTCTTCAATCGTGCTTCTCGTTATTTTTAATTTATAAAGCCCGGCCAGAGCGAAAATTATAAGCCATAAAGGAATAATAAGCGAAAGAATCAAAAGATATTCCCGCAAGGGCAAATTAAAACGAACCGGCAAAAAACCGCTGATTAAAGAACCGGTTCGCAAAAAATAAGCGGTCAGACCGGCCGCGAAGAGCATCAAAAAATCCGTCGGCACAAGAAGAGCGCTGAAAATGAGTTCCGAGCGTTTCATATATTGTTTATGTTGTTATTGTATGTGAAAGGAAAGGTAAAATCAAGGATTAATTTCCCGCATAATCAAGTTATATGCGGGATTAAAAATGACCGCTTAAAAGCGGTCATTTTTGCCGGCGAACCTGTAAGCCGAATTCTGTGGTCGCCTAAGGCGACCGATGATCATTTATCTGGGCCCGCGATCGCTCGCGGGCTCAAGCGAGCTACTTTTCGTCACCCCGCCGAGGCGGGATGGTTTGCTCTTGCACCGGATAGGGTTTGCCGTCGCTTATCGTCACCGATAAGGAAAAGATATAGCTCCTTAAAAAGGAACACTATCTTACTTTTCACCTTTCGCCCCGTTGAAACGGGACTAGTATCGTCTCTGTGGCACTTTCCCTGGGCTTGGCTTTTAAAAAATTTTTGTCTTAAGAACAAAACTTTTTTAGAAGTTACTCCCGGTTGCCGTTAGCAACTATCCGCTTCTCCGCCGAAGGGCGGAGGGTGTTCGGACTTTCCTCTATCTTCCGACACAATATCGGAAAACAGCGATCATCCGGTTCACCGGCAATATAATATTACCAGAAAAATGAAAAAAGTCAAGAGCTTGCTCCGCGTTAAAACAAAGTTGACGTCGCCTGATCCAGCGTTTTATTGACCAGCGCGTCGGCTTGAGCGTTCTGCTCCCGCGGAACGTGCTTAAAAACAATTGATTTAAAATATGTCTTGAGATTCCAGACGTGGCGGAAAAGGAGCCAAAGCCGTTCCTCGTGAAATTCATATTCGCCGCTCATCTGCCTGACCGCGAGTTCCGAGTCCATCCGTACTTCAACGTCGGTCTTTAAACATTCTTCTTTGCCGAGCAACGCCTTGGCTTTTTTCAGCGCGTGAATCACGCCTTCATACTCGGCCTCGTTGTTCGTCCGTTTATCCAAATACTCTCCTTTTTCAACAACCCTGCCGCCCGGCAAGCGTAATACGAAGCCGATGGCCGCCGGACCCGGATTGCCTCTTGAGCCGCCGTCGGCGTTGATAATAAGTTTCGCCATAATTTAAAACCTTGATTTCAAATATCCTATCCGCCTCAGCCAATAATCGTTCTCCCACTCCCAAAGGGTCTTCGCGGCCAGAAACGCTTTGATGTCGTCGTAAAAATAAGGAAACTCTTTAAGCTCAACCTCTCCCGTCAAATCCCCCCATTCGTGCTCCGACTCCGGACAAACCGGAACGCCGTTTGACTTTCCGTTTCTTATTTTGCTCCGGCCGCCCTTTTCACGCAATTTCGCTCCGCATTTCCGGCAAATTTTCTGCTGGTCAATACGCAAAATCCAGCGCGTTTCAATCTCCCTGGGAAGAGCAAGCGCGCGCCTGATTTCAAACTCCTGCAGAGCGTTAACATACGCCGCGGTTTGCAGGTTATAATCCGAGTAAAAATACGCCGATGTTTTTATGTCCAAAACGCCGAATTTTCCGCCGAAAGAGGCCAGCGCGTCCACGGTGCCGGCGTAGCGCTGGCGCGCCGACCAAACCCGCCGTTCAATGAAATCCGGATGAAAAACCACCCCCCACGTTTCCCTGAATTCGTTGACCGCGTCTATCGCCGGCCTTATCCGCTCCGGGATTTCCGTTTTTTCGCCGAGCAGAAGTTTTCCAACGATTTCATGAATGAGCGATCCTTCAACCGCCGATTTGTTCTTCACCTCTTCGGCCGAAGAATAACTGTCCATTTCTTTAAAAAACATTTCCAAAGCCGGCTTATTTTTAATTTCAAGAATCCTGGTCACCCGAGGATACCAGACTCCGTTGATTTCATATCCGCACGTCTCTTTAAAATTTTCGATGTTTTGATAGCGCATAAAGAAAAAAACTTGCCTTAATTATTTGTATAATACCCCAAACTTTCCAAACCGGGCAATTTGTTTCCGCTTAAAAATTCAAGCAGAGCGCCGCCGCCGGTTGAAACATGGTTGAATTTATCCGTTAAATTCAGCTTGCCCAAAACCGCGATCGTTTCTCCGCCGCCGACGATTGAATAAGCGGAACTCGTGGCAACGCTTTGGGCGATAAAATACGACCCTCTGGCGAATTGTTCCACTTCAAACAGCCCGATGGGGCCGTTCCAAATTATTGTCTTGGCGTTGTGAATAATTTTATCAAAAAGCACCAAGCTGTCCGGCCCGATGTCGAAAATTTTCTCGCCATTTTTCACTCCCCCAACCCCGCAAACTCTCACCGGCCTTTCCCCGGACTCGGAGGATGAAACGATGACGTCCACCGGCAAATGAAGCTTTGGGCTCGTTATTTCAACCTTTTTTAACGGCTCAATCATCTCCTCTTCAACGAAAGATTTTCCCACGCTTAACCCCTTTGCCTTCAAAACCGTGTTGGCCAAAGCCCCGCCGAGAATCACGTCGTCGGCCAAATTTAAAAACCGTTCTATGAGTTTGATTTTCGTCGAAATCTTCGCGCCGCCGACAATCACGGCAAGGGGCCTGTCCGGGGAAGTCGTTGCCTGCTCCAAAACGTTAGTTTCTTTTTCCAAAAGGAGGCCGGCGTATGAAGGTAAAAATTTCGTAATGCCAACAACCGAGGCGTGGGGACGATGACAAACGCCAAAAGCGTCGTTTACGTAAATTTGAGCCAAGTGAGCCAATTTTTCGGCAAACTCAAGATCGTTCTTTTTTTCTTCCGGATGCCTGCGAAGATTCTCCAAAAAAAGAATCTGCCCGTTTTTCATAGCCCTTACCTTTTCTTCGACTTGCTTGCCGGCGCACTCGCCGACAAATCGCACTTTCTTTTTAAGCAATTTTTCCAAACGCCGGCTGACCGGCCGCAAACTTTCCTTTCCATCGCCCAAATGGCTGGCAATGATAATCTTGGCCTTATTTTTTAAAAGATGCTTTATCGTCGGCAAAGCCGCGCGGATTCTAAAATCATCGGCGATTCTCGTCGTCCCGCCTTTTTTAACCAAGACGACATTGAAATCAACCCTGAGCAAGACCTTTTTATTTTTAACATCGGCGGATTTAATCGTCAACATAGTTATAAGTATAACAACTTTCGTGAAAATTAAAAATCCCTTGTTTAAGCAAGGGATTTTAAAGAATCTTAACGCGGACAAAAGAATTCTATCCCATCAAGTCCTTTTTCTTTTCTTCAAACTCTTTCTTGTCGATTTCGC
>MEYT01000013.1 GCA_001774105.1 Candidatus Azambacteria bacterium RIFCSPLOWO2_01_FULL_46_26
TCGCACAGAATATAGACAAAATTGCTTCTGATTCAGACCTTTTTGCGAAAAAGGTCTGTGCCAAAGAAATCTTTGGCTCGAACCTCCTCCTCCAAAACAAATCAGTGCGCGCCAGCGCGCCAAAAATTCTGAATTCGTTTGGAAAATTCGGCGGGAACCATTGGGACGCGCTTCGCGCGTCCCGCATGTTGGCTTCAAAAAAGCCGATTAGTTCGTTGTTGGTGGGCGGTGCAGGAATCGAACCTGCGCTCTCTGCAGTGTGAATGCAGCGTTTTACCATTAAACCAACCGCCCCTTCCTTCCGATTAAATTTTTAATTTATTAATCAGTTTTTCGTGCGGATATTCCAGCATGTCGTGAATAAAACGGTCATACATATCGTGCCGATAATAAAATTCTTTTTTGCTCATAATCGCGTAATTAATCGGCTTTCCGACGTCGGCCTCCAAGTCCTGCAAAAAATTATTCAGTTTTTTCCGCGACATATTATCGCCGACAATCAAAAGATCCGCCCTGTTTTTGTCCGAATTAATGAAAACTCCGGAAAGCAAAACCAATTTAACGCCACTTATGGCTTTAATCTTTTGCAGCATTTTTTCTTTTGAAACCGGCAATAATTTTAACACCAAACTGTTCAATTCGTGGTAAAGAGGAAAACCGCGGTTTACGAAATACGCCTTCACCTTTTTCGCCGCTCCGCGATTTTTAGAACGCCGTTTAACGCCTCGCCCGGCGCGGCTGTTGCCGCCCGTCCGCTCAACAACCGTCTTCGTTTTGATAAATCCGATTTTTAAAAGTTTTTGAAGTTCACGCGTTAAGCCGGAACCGTTCGCCCGCGCGCGACAGCGGATTTCCGTCACAGAAAATTCGCCGCCACTATTGCGCAAAAACAATTTTAAAAGCCGCACTTTTAGCGGAGAATCGAATAATTGTTCCAAAATAAGTTCGTTTGGCATACCATCTATTATATTGGTTTTTTTGAATTTGTCCATAATTTTGAATTTATCCGCAATTTATGATATAATTATGGCGCTATGATGAGGCCCGTAATAAAGGAGGTCGTTTTTAAACACCCCAAAATAAAATATGTTTTCGGGGATTCTTTTATTTACGAACCGACTAACGTTGAAGAAGAAAAGCTCGGCTCTCTTTATATTTTGGGTGAAATCACCAACGTTTCCCGCTCCTCCTCCGCGGATTTAATCAATCAGCTTGCCTTAATAATCAAAAAAGAATTCTATTCAAATCCGAAAAAACCGAGCGAAACCGCGCTTGAGGCCGCGCTCAAAAAAGCCAACGCTCTTATTAAAGATTTCGACAAAAAGCAAAAAAGCGAAGCCGACAGGGCCGCCCTGAAGAATCTCAATTTCTTTGCCGCGGTTTTTAATAGCGGCACTTTGTATTTTTCAAAAATCGGAAAAATCCAAACCGCGCTGTTTCGCTATCAGGAAATAATCCAGGACATTGATCAAACGCTGGAACATGAATTTACCAAAGGCCGGCTCCCCTCTTTCAGCGGCATTATTAAGGGAGAACTTGAGATCGGCGACAAACTGATATTCGCCAATCGGGATTTGTTTAAATTGCTTTCTCTTGGCCAATTGAAAAATATTTTTAAAACGGCGGCCGACGAAAAACTGCCGTTTTTGATAGAATCGAAAGTCAAAGAAAATAAGGAGCCGTTTTCCGTTTTCGCCGTATTTTTGGAAATTATGGGCGAATCGATCAACGGCGGCTCTTATCAATCTTTTCACCCCGAAAAAATAGATCCGCTCACGCTGGAAGAAATAATAGGTCCGGAATACATCGCCAGAACCAATCAGATGTTCAACGCGCAGACGAAAAGCGAAAAATTATTCCTGCCGCAGGAATCTGATTTTCCGCGGGAAAACAAATTCGCGAAAAAAGGCCTTGAGCGCTGGCGGAGCGTATCCTTTTTAAAACTTCCCTTAATTAGTCAGCTTCTGATGATATTTTTCATCGGCTTTGCCTTGTTCGTCGTCGGAGGAATTTACATAAGCGTTCAAAAAAATCAAACCGCGGAAACAAAAGATTTCTACGGCAACATTATTCAGCAAGCGAAAGACAAACAGGATCAAGCTCAAAACGCTTTGATTTATCAAGACAGCCCCGAAGCCAAGACGAAATTGGAAGAAGCTCTGAAATTGCTTCAGGAAACCGACTTTGCTTATTTTAAAGAAGAAGCCGAAAAACTTGAAAGCGAGATTCAAAAAAATTTGGAAAAAGTCCAGGGCCTGGTCGAATTAAAAAACATTAAATTAATATTCGATTTCAAAGACCTTGGTTTAACCTTCAGGCCTTCCAAAATTTTCGGCCAAAACAAGAATTTAATATTTTTGGATTCATTTTCCAACGACATCTACAAATATAATTTGGACAATCCGGCGTCTTCCGGTTTGATTATCACGCCGGCCGATGAAAGCGAGCGCCTGCTGCTCGGCGATTGGACTAAAGACATTCTGGTCTTTTACGGCTCCAAGAATAAAATTTACTTTTACAACGCCTTAAACAATAACTTCACGTCTTACCCGGTTAAACCATCGAAAGAAAACGGCCGCATAAATGACCTGGGATTTTATAAAGGCGTTGTTTATTTACTGGACGGAATAAACAAAGAAATAATAAAATACTCGCCGGAACTCTCGGATGCCGGTTCATTTTTGTTTAATCAGGAAAAAGCCGCCGCTCTGACCTCGCCGGTTTCACTGAGTTTGACCGGCTCGGTCGCTTACATTTTGCAATCCGACGGACAAATAAAAAAATATAACCTGTCGCGCGGCTCGTTTGAAAACGTCGCCTTGCCCTCTCCGGTTCAGCTCAAAAATCCGGTCAAAATCAGATTGGGCTTCACGACCAGCAATGTTTACATCCTTGATCAGGAAGGAAAAAGAGTGGTGATCTTAAACAAAAAAGGAGAAATTAAACAGTACTTTAGCGAAGAATTCTCAAAACCCGTTGATTTTTGGATGACTGACGACGAAAAAACGATTTATCTTCTTGACGGACAAAAAGTATATCAAATTGACAACAAATAACAAATCAAAAATAAAATCACCGCCGACTTTACCGGCGGTGATTTTATTTTTGACAGAACACTATTCTATTTAAGCTCGACCGTCGCTCCGGCTTCTTCAAGTTTTTTCTTTATCTCCTCCGCTTCCGGCTTTCCAATCCCTTCTTTCACGACCGCCGGCGCGGCGTCAACCATGTCTTTGGCTTCTTTCAAACCCTTGCCTGTGAGTTCCCTGACGACTTTGATTACCTGGATTTTTGCGTTACCGGCCGCGGTCAAGACGACGTTGAAAGTCGACTTCTCGGCTTTGACCTCCTCGCCCTCGCCGGCTCCGGCGGCCGGAGCCGCGGCAACAGCCACCGGCATTGCCGAAACGCCGAATTTTTCTTCCAGCATTTTCACCAACTGGGAGAGATCCAAGACGCTCATCTCCTCAATTTTTTTGACTATATCCTGAAATTTTTCAGGCACTTGAACTTCTTTATTTTCTTCAGCCATAATTTACTCTCGCGAATTTTAGCGAATATGGGCACGGATTTCACCGATATCGGTAATATTTGTGACCAAATTCGCGCTTATGCGCGATATTATTTTTTGATTGCTGATAAAACGTAAACCAACTTTCTGAGATTGCCGTGCAAGACGCCGACGAAATTTGAAATTGGAGCATTCATCGTTGAAAGGGTCTTTGCCAGCAATTCCGGCTTCGCCGGCAAGGAAGCCAGACTTGCGACTTCCGCCGGGGTAATCAGCCGCTTTTCCAAAATACCTCCGACAATCTTCAGCGCTTCGTTACTTTTTGAAAATTTATGGACGATCTTGGCCGGAGCCACTTCGTCGTCGTAACCAAAAGCCAAAGATACCGGTCCTTTCAAATGCGCGATGGCGACATCTTTAAGTCCGGCGGCTTTTAGGGCCAAACCAATCAGCGTTTTTTTAACTACTTTGTAGCCGATTTTTGCTTGCTTCAGCCGCTTTCTCAATTCCCTTGTTTTGGCCACGTTCAAACCGGTGAAATCGGCGAACACGACCGCGTTCGCTTTGCTTATGTTCTCGCTTAACTCTTTGACGATTTTTTCTTTTTCTTGACGCGTTAAAGGCATGGTGCTATAAAAAAATAAAAATAAAAACGACCTTTGAAAGGCCGCATCGCGATAAATTAAATTCCGTCTGACAAGGAATTACGTTTACCTCGGCGGGACTTACAAATGCCCGCTGTCTGCGGCAAAATATTTATATTTCCTAGCGAGGCCACGCAAAAATTTATTTTTGTGATGGCCGAGCGACGGAAATTCAAGAAATGCCGTGGCATTTCTTATATTTATTACCATCTTACTCTTTTCAAAACAAATGTCAACCCCTCAAATCAAAAACAAAAAGGAGAGCACTATGTGTCTCTCCCTTATTTTTATTAAACGGCGTTCGGAGTCCGGCTTGCTCTTTGAACGATTATCTCGTTATTTTCGGCAAGTATTTTGACGCTATCATTGGCGACAATTCCGCTCTCCGCGTTTTCCGCGCCTTTGACGAGCAAATTGCGCACCGGCTCAATGATCTTAACTTCAATGATTTTTTCTACCGGCCTTGCGCCCAAAGCCCTGTTAAGCGGATCGCTGGTTTCTTCAAACAGATAATCTTTCAAGGATTGATCGTAAATCAATTTGAAAGAAATTTTCTTCTTGAACATAATTTCTTCTCTCGCCTGTTCAAGCTGCATGTCAATAATCTTGCGGATTTCCGGTTCTTTCAACTGACGGAAAACCATGATGTTTTCTTTCCCTATTCTGCCGATCAGTTCGGTGGGAAAATGCTTTGATCTTTTTATTTCTTCAAGAGTGGTCTTGTAAATTAATTGATCTATCTTTTCGACGGTTCTGGTTCTGAACCCGACCACTCCCCGATTCTCTAGTAATTCGGCCAAGCGTTCGGAGCCGACGTTACTCGTCATAAATATAAAACAATTTCTTAAAATCGTTTGCTTGCCGTTGGCCAGCGTTACCATCCCGTTATCAAGTATCTGAAGAAGGACTTTGACGATTTCATGATGCATCTTTTCAATTTCGTCAAACAGCAGAATCGCGGGGTAGCCGCCCGGCCTGTAAGGATATTTTTCGTCAAGCTGGCGAATTTCCGCCTGAAATTTTTTGAATTCTCCCAGCGAAAGATTAAACGCGCTTATCAATCTGGCCTCATCGTCCGGACCCTCAACCTGACTATCCTTCAAATCCTGCAACTTTTGATTCAGTTTTCCCAATTCTTCGGTAAGACGCATTTTCCGCTGTTTGACTTCGTTCGGCACAGAAGCCTGATAACCGAATTTATCAATGTTCCACTGAGAGAGCTGTGGCTCTATTCCTTTACGGCTCGGATCAGGATTATCCGGATCCCATAACCCAACATAACCGGCCGGAGATCCCAAAAGCCGCGCTATCGTGTGCGACTCCTGGTATTCCGCGCAATCAATGCGGGTAAACGTTTTGGGGCTTCCAAAAAGAAAATTGGAAAAAACTTTTACCATCGAGGTCTTTCCGACTCCCGACGGCCCGGGAAACAATAATACCCCGGCGGGTTTGTCTTCTTTATTCAGCCCGTGTTTATACGTGAGAAATTTTGAAGCCAATTTTTCCTTTGGCTTCTCTTGTCCCACCACAAACCGGTCAAAAAAATCCAATAATTTCTTTGCTTCCTGCGGCGGAGTTTTATAATCCAGCCGAACCCAGGGTGTCTCGTCTCTTTCAATATCCGGTACCATGTCATCCTACCTCCTTTCCTCCATCCTCTTCGTTTTTTTGACGAAATCGACGATCTTTTTCTTTCTTTTTAATTTCCACTCCTCCCACTCTTCTTTCTCGTCCTGTGATAAATCCCAATCCCCGCGAATAATCATCGCCGCCTTTGAAGTTTGATTCGTTCCGAAAAGATGATACCATGCCCTGATTTGATCATGGCTCAATATTTCTTCCTTCAAGAGCCCTTTCTTGTCGGTCCAGCTCAATTCAATAATCAGGATCATTTCCTCCGGCAAAAGATTCGCGAAGAGAGTGTGCAAAGCGGCATGCTTTTCTTTGTTGACGGACCTTTTATTCCAGCCGTTCTTCGGTCCGCCGCGACTGGTCGGAATTATGTGATGTTTGTTGTTATGGATCTTGCCAGTTTTACCGTCGCGCTTTTCGTTTTCTTGCAAGACGGACTCCTTTCCATACGCCTATTTTTTAAAAGACCTGTACTTTAACAAGAATAATATCATAAATAAAAAATTTGTCCAGAGGTTGGTCAAATTCGCGGAAAAAGAAAAACGCACCCTGTTTTTTGGGTGCGAAAAATATTAATTACAAAGAAAATAATTGCGAAAGCCCGATTTGATCGTACAGCTGATCAAAAATTTTATCGTTGTCCAGCGGTTGCGCCGGGGATGATTTCGTGAAAAATTCATTCTCGGCCCAAAAGACGCGGCCGTTCAGCGATCTCACTTTCAGCAATCCGACTCCGAAATCAACGGTCTTGAGCTTATTGTGCTCAAACCCCGACTGGCGTTTAATCGTGCCGACAGTCAGACAAATGCGTTCGCCGAGTTCCTGATTGTATTCGGCGACAAAAATTCCGACATGGAAATTGGCCACGAAAACGATATGCGAATCGCGGGATTTGGCGAGAGCTTCCTGCGAGCGTATTGACTCGGTCTTCGTCCGCGACATATGGGGATGGAAAAGTTCAACCTTAAGTCCCGATGGAAGCTGGAATCTGTTGCTTTCCACGATCTTTTCGTTGATTATGGCGGTAATGTCCAAGCAAGGACAATTGGTGCTGAAAAGTATCCTCTGCAGTCCGGTCAAAACGGTCATGCGCAGGATGCTGAAAAAAGTATCAAGCGCGACGTACCCTGAATCCTCGCTCCAGAGACAATGATTGCCCGGAATGAAACGAAACTCCATCATGCATTTTCTGACCAAATCGCCAATCTGCTTTGCGTCCGGTTTTTTAACCGTTTTAACGGCGCGATTAAACCTCTCTTTAAAGACCTTGAGCAAAACCAACGCCACCATGTGGGCGGCGAGTTTTTCCTGCCGCGTATTGTTGGCGGCGCCGTAAATCTCGCCCCGCAGAATCAAATTGTGCTTCAGGCCTTCAATAAAATCTCCGATGCCGAGAAGAACGTCAATATCTTCTCTGATGAGATATTCGGGAAAATCTTTAAGGAAAAACTCGTAATCCGTGTGGACGCAGCCGGCGTGCAGACAACCGAACGCCGCGACGCGATCTTCTTTCACTTCCGGATTTTTCCGGATTTCCGAAAAGTTATACTTCAGCTTTTCCTGAACCCATCTCAGATTAAAATCAAATTTCTTTGATGCTTCGTCAAGCGTGAGACCCGGCCACTTTTCTGACTCAAGCGGAAGAGATTTGATTATCTGCTTTATGGAGTTTCGCGCGAGGCCGGTGGTATCGGCAAGCAATCCCGCCGTAAGCCCGCCGTTTTGTTTTATGGCGTTGACTACCGTTATCGCGTCGCCTTTAAGTTTTTCCGGAACCGGAACAAATTTTCTATCGTCCTTGACAAGGTCCTTTAAACTGTGTAAGCGGACCTTATGGCCTTTGTCGTAAAATTCGACGACCATAACTCCGACTTGGTTTTCCGCGACCGTCGTTTCTCTGATCTTGTGAAGCACAGGCACGGCAACATAAGGCCGGGGTTCCTCGCCTAGTGGCTTATTAATGGAAGAACCGAATCCTCCGATGAAATAAACGTCGGGAAGGGGGTGCGAAGATCTTTTTTGAAGATCCTTCGTTACCCGCTGGATGGGAGTGCTGTAAAAATCGCCGCGCATCCAGACCGACTTTGACGGGGTCACGCCCCAAACGGTCTTTCCGATGCCTTTCACGATAAAGCGATCGTCGCCCGGTCCGGCAAAACGGATGTCTTTTCTTAACATCGCCAATTTTCTCGCGACTTCTTCGCCGATTTCGCCGTCATAGGCGGGACTCGGAATAATGTAAATTTTGATTGCGTCGCCGTTCTTCCGGCGCATTTTGGGAAGTTTTTCGGTAAGTTCAAGGGTAAGCTTATGAATGAAATCCTTTTTGCCCTGGACGTCCTTTTTCTTGGGCATTTCGTTTTTCAAACTGCGCCACGAAATAAGTCCTCCCAAAAGAATCGCGAAACCGACGTCTTCGGCCTCAAAGATTTCTTTCATTTCAAGCAGGAGTCCCTGTCTGAAACCCTCGCTTCCGTAGTCAATGCGGGAAAATAAACCGACTCTGTCAGAATGCATGTCGCCCTCCGCTGAATGTTAAAGATCTTATAGTAAACATAACAAGAAAAACGGTAATAAGTCAACCCTCAAGATGATTGATTTTTCGGTTAAGTATGCTATAACTGAAATCAGACCTTTACAAACCAAGAAGGAGGTGATGACGTGAAGAAAAGAGAAATGTTCGGCAAAATCGGCCTGGTTCTCGGCGGCGGCGGCGGGAAAGGATTGTTTCAAGTCGGAGCAATCGCGGAAATCGTCAAAAATAACATTCCGTTTTGCTACGCCGCGGGCGTCTCGGCCGGCGGCGTCGCGGCCGCGAAATGTTTGGAAGTCATGCCCGACGCCGAAGAGATGGAAAAAGCGGCTTTGATTAAATTTAGAACCCCCCCTTTTCTGACCAACCGCGAACTTTTCCGTCACCCTTTGAAAACGAAGTCCCTGCTTGATAACGCGCCGCTGAAACGGCTGATCGCCGAACTGGACATGGATAAGATTATGAATTCGCCGATTGAATTTCACGTAATCACATCCGATCTTTTGACCGGAAAAGAAAAGGTATTTTCAAACCGTTGCGGCGATCCGGAACTTTTTCGCAAAGCGATAATCGCGTCAACGGCCATTCCCGGAGTATTCAGGCCGGAAATAATAAACGGCGCGATTTTAATTGACGGAACGGTAATTAATCCCCTGCCCGTGAAAAACGCGATTGCCGCCGGCTGCGACACGATAATCGTCGTGGAAACCGACCCGAAAGAAAATCTCATCTCTCCGGAGATTTTCGCGGAGATGGGGTGGCTTGAAATCTTGTTCAGAGGATACGGTTTTCCCGTCAAACAGCTTATTGAAAAAGAACTGATAAGAACGTCGCGAATCAATCAAAATCTCATCGGCCTCAAACTGATACAGCGAAAAATAACGAAAGCCGCCGGGAAAAAGCAAAAGGAAATCGAAGCCGTATTTAATGAAAATCATTTTTATTTTGAATCGCGAAAAAAAATCAGACTGGTAATCATCCAGCCGGACAAGCCGCTTTTGACTTCCGGTTTGAAATGGACGCCGAATGACGCCGTGCAAATGATCGCCGAAGGCAAAAAAATCGCCGAAGCGGAACTCAAAAAAGCCGGCTTAATTTAAACACAAAAACCGCCCCTTAAAGAGGCGGTTTTTAAAAAATCAAAATGTGCGGGGGTAGCAGGACTCGTCCCGCACCTTTTTGTCAAGCGGGTCCACGAGGATTCGAACCTCGATCATTGGTTTTGGAGACCAACATTCTGCCATTGAACTATGGACCCATGAAAAGGTGCGGGATTGGAGACCGGTGGTTTGCCAGTTAACCGATACCCCCCTGCCCGCAAAATTTAGGCGGGTTGGAAACCTGAAAAAGTCAAATCACTTTTTCGCTTCTTTGTGCGGCGTGTGCTTTTTGTCCCATTTGCAAAATTTGTCGAACGTGAGTTTGCGTTCGGTGGTCTTTTTATTCTTCTTCGTCCAATAATTGACCCTTTTGCAGACGGTGCATTGCAATTTTACAAGATTTTTTTGCGGCATAAATAATATATCGATGCTAATATGCGAATTGATGCTAATTATACGAATGCAGAAAGCTAAATTGTCATTTTATTCGTATTATTAGCATGCATTCGTATATTTGCATCGCGGTTATGAGCCCAAGGCCAGATTTGAACTGGCGACCTACTCCTTCGTGTATACCTCCACTTCTCCGCCTCAGCGAACGGCGAATTATAAGAGGACTAGACTGTATTTTAAGCTTTTTCCAAACACGGAATGAAGCTTCCCTTGTCAGTCGTTCGGGCCTTTATTTTAATAAGGCCACGGTCTTGTCCTAATTGATAGGATTTTAACCGTTATTCGGGATTCGCTATAAAATTTCTTTTATAGTGGGCGGGATCAAACGACCCACCATGGAGTTGCTCTACCAACTGAGCTACTTGGGCAATAATTCAACTAATAAATTTCTTAATTTTTTGTTATGGTACATTACCGTCAAAACTCCATACTCGCTTTTCTTTTTATAAGTACCAATCGAGCCGGATATACTTATAATCGGCTTGTAGAATTGGCTTCTTTTAATTTTAAGCCTTTTTATCCAAAAGTCCAGAGCACGTTCCACTTCGATGTCACTAAATATCTGCAAGCCAAAGTGTAAATCTTTTTTCTTAATTGAAAAAAATCTAATTAAAAACTCTATAAATTTTTTAATTAAATTCGGATCTGTATTACCTAATCTTATAGAATCTTTATTTGCTTTAGTCCCCTCACCCCAATATAAGCCCAACCCCAATCCAAATAATTCTGCATCTTCTGCACTTTTCGGAACAATAAATTTAAAAGGATCGCCCTTGGGATTGTGTTTAACATAAATCGCTTCGCTTATCGTCCTTTTTTTAATCTGATACTTAGCAAGCCAATAATTTACTTTATTTTCTGAACACTCTGACAGCCGCGCGATTTCCGGTACGGACTTATGTTTCTCATTATATAATTTT
>MEYT01000014.1 GCA_001774105.1 Candidatus Azambacteria bacterium RIFCSPLOWO2_01_FULL_46_26
TTTCCAATTTTCCGCCGGGATGAAGCGCGGCGTAAAGTAAAGTGTCGGATGTCTCAAACCGGAAAAGCATTCCTCTGGCCCCGGCATCCCAAAGTTTTTGATAATCAATTCTTGTCCGCTCTCCGATTGAAAGAAAAAGCAAAACCTTGGCCTGCCGGCGAATTTCTTTGATTATTTCCGTAAGCATTTCAGTTGAATAATAAAAATCAATTCCGGACTGCAAAACAAGCATTTTGAATCCAAGTTCGTTCGCGGCGTAAACCGCCAACGAAACAATGTCTTCCGGCCGCATCCGATAGCGGACAAGATTTGAATTACCCCCGCGCAAACCGCAATAAAGACAGCCGTCGTTCCTGTATTTTTCTCCCGATCCCCGGCCGCCGAAACAATAATTGGAAAATTCAATTATTCCGTGAACGCAAACCGTGTCTTTCAAAACACGCCTCTTCACGGAGCAGGCCATTGAGTAAAGTTCCTGAAGTTTTTCCGGATCATCTTCTTTCAGCCAACGCACAATTTCCGCTCTTTCCATAATTCTCCTTTATATTGTCAAAGACCCTTGATTTATAGTAAAATTTAACTGAGAATAAATTCTATGTCAAACGACTCAAAAATCAAAATCGGCTGGTTTTCTTTTTCCTGTTGCGAAGACAGCACGGTCATTATGACCGAAGTGATGAACGACCACTGGCGGGAATGGAAAAAAATTTTTGATTTCCGGCACGCGAGGGTCCTGAAAACCAAAAATGTTTTGGATGAATTGGACATTGCTTTCGTGGAAGGGGCGGCCGCTTCGGAAGAGCAGGAGAAAAAGATTCGGGAAATCAGGGAAAAATCCAAAATCTTCGTCGCGGTCGGCGCCTGCGCGGTTCAGGGGCTTCCGGCAGGCCAGCGAAACACTTTTACCGAAGGCCAAAAAAAGGAAATTGAATTTCTTTTGGCCCGCTTCGGCGCTTTGCCGAAAGTTCTCAAACTTTCCGAGGTCGTCAAAGTTGACGCCGAAATTCCCGGCTGTCCCATAGACCCGAACAAATTTTTGGAAGTTGTAAATAAACTGGTCGGCGAATTTCAAAAATAATATGCACAGTTTTGATCTTACAATTGACCGGATGACCAAAGTGGAGGGCTCGGCTTCTCTTGAAATCCGGGTGAAAGATAATAAGGTTGAACACGTCCATTTCAAGATTACGGAATTCAAGCGCTTTTTTACCGAGGCGATGAAAGGAAAACCGTTAATCGCGCTTCCCCAGCTTCTGGCGAGAATCTGCGGCACCTGCTCGAACGCCCACCTTATCTGCAGTATCGAGGCCTGCGAGAACTCGCTCGGCATTACGCCGAGCGAGCGGACGATGCTCCTCCGGCTTCTGACGACTTACGGCCTGATGATCCGCGACCACGCCCTGCATCTTTATCTTTTCGTCCTTCCGGACATTTACGGCAAGGATTCTTTTCTTGAATTTGACGAAAACAAACCCGAAGAGCATCAGCTTTTGCACGACGGTTTTGAAGTGAAAGCGGCCGGAAATTTTCTGGCGACGCTTGTTGCCGGACGCTCTGTTCACGCCCCTTATCCGACAATCGGCGGCTTTTTCCATTTTCCTGACAAAAGCGGTGTTGAAGACGCGGTTAAAAAACTGGAGGCAATCAGGCCGGCCGTTCTCCGGCTGATTGAAATTTATAAAAATGCTCCTTTCCGTTTTGACCGAAAGACGAATTTCGCGGCGCTTGTGCCGGATAAATACTGGTTTTTGGACGGCTGTATCAATACCGGCAAAGGCGAATGTTTGCCTGAAAAACATTTCGGCGAATATCTTGAAAGAACGGTTTTGCCTTATTCCCAGGCCTCGGCTTATAAGCATGAGGGGGAGTCGTACATGGTCGGAGCCATGGCCCGGCTGAACCTGGCGAAAGACCGACTCCATCCCCGCTCCAAAAATTCGCTCGGTGAAACGCTGGACATTTTTCCCTCAACAAACATTTTCCACAACAATCTCGCGCAGGCGATTGAAATCCTGCACTGCGTTGACCACTCTATTGAAATTTTAACCAAACACGAGTTTAAATCCGAGCCAATAATTAAAGCGGCTAATCGCGAGGCGATCGGCATCGGAGTGATTGAAGCGCCCCGCGGCACGCTTTACCACAAAGTAAGCGTCGGAGCCGACGGGCTGATTAAAGAAGGAGGGGTTGTCGTACCGACCGGCCAAAATCAAATCAACATTGAAGAGGACATCTGGCGGATGGTTGAGGAATTAATTGCCGAAACCCCGAAAGACAAAATCGCTTTTGAGATCGAAAAGCTCATCCGGGCCTACGACCCCTGCATGTCCTGCGCCTCCCACTTTCTCAAAGTCAACTGGCGCGAAGAATAGCCGAAATCTGCTCAAGCGCTTCTTTTTCCGAAATCGTCGGCGGAACGCCGATGATTTTTATTTTTTTGAGTTTTCCCAATTTCCGGAGATAGCGAAGATGGGACAGTAAATCAAAATCGTGCAGGGAAACTCTGGGAGAATTTTCAAAATTCTTCAAATCGTCAAAAATCCGCGCCCGCTCAATGCCAAAAACCGTGTCAATCAAAATCAGCTCTTCCGGCACGTCCCATTCTTCATTGGGGTCTCTCACTTCAAACTTAACTTGAGGAAATCGTTTTTTTAATCCGGGTAAAATCCGCAAAGGCAAAGAGTCAAAAGCCAAATCCGGATTGCCGAAGATAAAGATGGTCATAATTCAATCGTTAAGCGCGCCTTTGCGGTGGTATTTTTTGTGAATCTCCTTCAACTGTTTGTCGGTGATGTGAGTGTAAATCTGGGTGGTGGTGATGCTTGAATGACCCAGCATCGTCTGAACCGAGCGGAGATCCGCGCCGTTGCGCAAAAGATCGGTGGCGAATTGGTGACGCAACTGATGGGGCGTTACCTTTTTTCCGATGCCGGCTTTGGCCGCGTATTTTTTTATAATCCGTTCAACGCTTCTTGAGGTCAGCCGGAGATCGGCGTTTTTCTGAAAAAAATTCTTTCCTTTTCCGACCCTGACAAAAAGCGCTTCGTCAACGTCAACCCTTTTGTCCAAATAATTTTTCAGGCAATTTTTGGCGGTTTCCGACAAAAAAACGACCCTGATTTTGTCTCCCTTGCCCCGGACGCTGAATTCATCCTGCTTTAAATTCACACTTTGCCGATTCAGGCCGCAGAGTTCCGAGACCCGAAGGCCTGTCGCGAACAAAAGCTCCAAAATCGCCTTATCCCGCGAATCGCTTAAACCGCCTCCTTGGGGAGCGTTCAAAAGACGCTCCAACTCCGTTTCCTCCAAAAACTCAATTTCCCGAAGCGCGACTTTCGCCAATTCAATTTTTTCCGGGGCCAGGGTTTCAATATCCCGCTTTCTCAGATATTTAAGAAAATTCCTTAAAGCGATGACGTGATAGTTTTGGGTAATTTTTTTCAATCCCCGATTTGAGTCGTCTTTCAGCCGGTTCAAATAAAGCCGAAATTCTCTGACTAAATCGGCCGTAATATCTTTCGGTTCTTGGATTTTCGCCCAAAGTAAAAATCGCTCCAAATAATGGCGGTAATTCTCCATCGTTTTTATTGAACGGTTCTTTTCAACTTCAAGATATTTGAGATAGTCCTCAAGAAACCGCTCAATCGCGCTTAGCTTTGGCTCGTTCATACTCATATTGTACGACATAAGTATAACATTTGCCAAAGTTTAAAAAGTTGTGTTACAATGATTTCATATGTTAACGATCACGCAAAAAGACAAAATCATCAAAAAATTGCGGCTTCACGAACATGATACCGGCTCGGCCGAAGTCCAGATTGGGCTTTTGACCAAAGAACTGGAAGTGCTGACTGATCATCTCAAAAAGCATCCCAAAGACGTGCATTCGCGGCGAGGACTTTTGGGCATGGTCAGCCAAAGAAAAAAACTGCAGGATTACCTGAAAAAAGAAGACGAAAAGCGCTACAACAAACTCATAAAAAAGCTGGGGTTAAAGAAATAAAAAATGACGGTCATCAAACACAGGGAACAAAGAATCGGAATTTTTATTGACGTCCAAAATCTCTATCACTCCGCGAAAAATCTTTTTAACGCCCGAGTGAATTTTAAAGAGATTTTAAAGACGGCCGTGGCCTCAAGAAAACTTATCAGGGCCGTGGCTTACGTCATTAAGACGGAGAGCGGCGAAGAACAGCCGTTTTTTGAAGCGCTAATTCGCCTCGGCATTGAAACAAAAATCAAAGAGCTTCAGATTTTCATCGGCGGCCTGAAAAAAGCGGATTGGGACGTCGGTTTGGCAATTGACGCGGTGCGCCTCGCGCCTTCGCTTGACGTAATCGTCCTTATGAGCGGCGACGGCGATTTCGTGCCGTTGGTTGAATATCTGAGAAATCAGGGCAAACAGGTGGAAGTCATCGCTTTCGGAAAAACCGCGTCGTCGCGTCTTAAAGAGGCGTCCGACGATTTTTTGGATTTAAGCGAAGATCAGCAAAAATTTTTAATCAGGCCGAAAATAAGATAACTAATTTAAAAACGCGAATCAAGACCGACGCGACCTCTATAAACATTTAACATTTGACATGCGGTGTTCCGTTGAAAAAACGCCGGACGCCGAATGTCAGCCGTCAAATGTTTTTTGGAATTCGCGCGAAACCGAGATTCGCGTTTCGCAAAATAATGCGGACTTTTGAAACTGATTTTGGGGGCAAAAAATTGAAAGTTGAAATAGACCGGATGGCCGAGCTGGCCAACGGCGCGGCTCTTGTCCGATTAGGGCAAACCGCGGTTTTGGCGACGGCGGTGATAAGCAAAAAAATGCGGGAGGGAATTGATTTCTTTCCGCTCGTCGTTGATTACGAAGAAAGATTTTACGCGGCCGGCAGAATCAAAGGAAGCCGGTTTATGAAGCGAGAAGGCCGGGCTTCGGACGAGGCGATTCTGACTTCCCGTCTGATTGACCGCGGCATCAGGCCGCGTTTTGACCAAAGAAGCCGCAACGAAGTGCAAATAGTCGCCACCGCGCTCTCTTTTGACAATGAAAACGACCCGGACATTGCCGCTTTGATCGCCACCTCAATCGCCCTTTCTATTTCCAACATTCCTTTTGAGGGCCCGATTAGTTCGGTGAGAATCGCGCGGCTAAACGGAAAACTCGCGTTCAACCCGACTTATGAAGAAAGGAACGCAAGCGATTTTGAAATTTTAATTTCCGGCACGGAAGAAAGAATAAACATGATTGAAGCGGGCGCGAAAGAAGCAAAGGAAGAAGACGTTCTTGAAGCGATTCAAAAAGGCATGGAGGAACTGAAAAAAAACATTCAATTCCAAAAAGAAATTATCGCGCAGGTGAATCCAAAAAAACTGGCTTTGGTTTTGACCGAATCGGATTCGGAATTTGAAGCCAATGTTAAAGAATTTCTAAAAGACAAACTTGAAAACGCAATTTACGAAAAAACCAAGCTCCTGAGGGAAGAAAAAACCGCTCTGGTGAAAGAGGGTCTCGCGAATTTCCTGAAAGAAAAGTACAAAGAATTGCCGGAATCGGCAAAAAACGAAAGAATCAAGGCGGCCGACCATCTTTTTGACAAAGAAATTGACGAACTTGTCCACAAAAATATCATTTTGCTGGGCAAAAGGCCGGACGGCCGGGCGCTTGACGAGCTCAGAGAAATTTCGGTTGAAATTGACGTTTTTGAACGGCTACACGGTTCGGCTCTGTTTAAACGCGGCAATACCCAGGCCTTTTCGACGCTGACTTTGGGATCGCCGGGCGATGAGCAAATGATTGACCAGATGGAGTACCAGGGGAAAAAACGCTTTATCCATCACTACAATTTTCCGCCTTTCTCGGTGGGTGAAATTAAGCCGATGCGGGGGCCGAGCCGCCGGGACATCGGTCACGGCGCGTTAGCCGAAAAAGCACTGGAGGCGATCATTCCGCCGAAGGAAGAATTTCCCTACACGATTCGGGTGGTTTCGGAAATTTTGTCGTCAAACGGCTCTTCTTCAATGGCCTCGGTCTGCGGCTCCTCTTTGGCGTTAATGGCCGGCGGAGTGCCGATAAAAAGGCCGGCGGCAGGAATTGCCATGGGATTGATGATGGACAAAAAAGGAAATTACAAGGTCTTGACCGACATTCAAGGACCGGAGGATCATCACGGCGACATGGATCTCAAGGTCGCCGGGACGAGCGAAGGCGTCACCGGCCTTCAGATGGACGTCAAAATCGAAGGTGTTACTTTGCAAATTTTGAAGGACGCGTTCGCGCAGGCAAAAAAAGCCCGGCTTGAAATTCTTGAAAAAATAACCGCGGTTATTTCCGGTCCAAGAACGGAACTTTCGCCGTTCGCTCCAAAAATCGTTTCTTTCAAAATAAATCCCGACAAAATCGGCGCGGTTATCGGTCCCGGCGGTAAAATAATCAATGAAATCATTGAAAAAACCGGCGCCATAATTGACATTGAAGACGACGGTTCGGTTTTTATCACATGCGTTGACGCCCAGGCCGCGCAAAAAGCCGTTGAATGGGTTAAAAATATCGCCCGGGAAGCCAAAGTTGGAGAAATTTACCAGGGCAAGGTGGTGAAAATAATGGATTTCGGAGCTTTTGTGGAACTCTTCCCGGGACAGGACGGCATGGTTCACATCTCGGAACTCGCTTCTTACCGGGTGGCGAAAGTTGAAGACGTGGTCAAAGTCGGCGACATTATTCCGGTTAAGGTCTTGGAGGTTGACCCGGCAAGCGGTAAAATTCGTTTGTCTCTTAAACAAGCCAAGTAGTTAGCAAAATAGAAAGATAGCCAACAGGCCATTTCTTTCTATCCTCCTATTGGCTTTCTTCCTATTCGGATAGCGATTGTGTTATAATCTTAAATATGGCCGATGATATTTTAACCGAAGAAACAAAATCGGAAGAAGGAGAAGCTAAATTTCTCTCTGCCGAGGCGTTGCCTGAAGAAAAAGTCGTAGCGAAAGAGAAAACGGAAGGCGGGACGGTCATCAGGACGATGCAAAAAGACATCGAGGCCTTGAAGGCGCAAACGGCCGAGGGTTTGGCCGCGAAAACTAAAGCCGAGGAAGAGGCCAGAAAAGCGGGGGAGGAAGTAAGAATCAGAGCCGAGGAAGAGGCCAGAAAAGCCGCGGAAAAAGAGGCAAAAATAGCAACCGGAGAGGAACAAGGGCGAGCCGAAGAGGAGGCGCGAATTAAGGCTGAACAAGAAGAAATCGCGAGAAAGGCGGCCGAAGCGGAAGAAATTGCAAAAATACAAGCGGAGGAAGAAGCCAGAAAAGCCGCGGCGGAAGAAGCGCGGCTAAAAGCCGAAGAAGAAGCAAAAAGATCGGCTGAGGAAGAAGCGGCAAGATTAGCCGCTGGAAAAGCTCTCACGGCCGAAGAAGAGGCCCGTAAAACAGCCGGAGCAGAAGCAAGAATGGCGGCCGAAGAAGAAAGGAAAAAGGCCGAAGAAGCGGCGATGCTGGCGGCGGATGAGGAAGCAAGATTAAAAGCCGAGGAAGAAGCCGCTCGAACGGCGGCTGAAGAAGGGGCCAAAAAAGCGGAGGAAGAAGCAAGAATGGCGCGGGAGGAAGGGCTTCGTTTGGAAACGGAGGCGAGGGCGCGAGCTGAAGCCACGGCCGCGGCTGAAAAAGGCGCAATGGAAAAAGAATTGAAGAAAGTTCCGCTTCCGGGTGTTGAAAAACCGCCAACCGAAGAAATCGTCATTACAAGAGTCGGAGAGCTTCCTTTTCATCGCACCAAATCTTTCCGGCTGGTTCTAAGCGGCTTGGCCATTATTTTAATAACAATAGCCGGTCTGACCTTTTACTGGCAAAAATATTACGAACAAATTCCCCTTATCCCGGAGGTTCTTCGCAATCTTTTCGTTCCCAAACCCGCTGTTCCGCCGGAAGAAAAAATCGGGGAAATCGCTCCCGCTCCCCCGCCGCCTCCTGTTGAAAAATTCGCGGAAGTTCCGCCGTCTTTGTTATTAACCCGAGAGCCGGAAAAAACCGTAACCTTAACGCCGCGCACAAAATCAAAAGAGGATGTTTTGGAGGCGCTGACAATAGAAATTCAAACCCAGGAATCACCCGACACTTTAAAAAGAATAATTCTGAAAGTTGACGAGCACTATTTGACTTCGCAGGAATTTTTTGACGCGCTTGAAATCAGCACTCCTGCCGGCTGGTTGGCCAACTTCGCCGGCGAATTCAATTTCTTCATCTACACCCAAAACGAAGGTTACAGATGGGCCGCTGTTCTGAAGTGGCGAGACGCCCAGAAGGCCCTGAACGACATGCAAAAATGGGAAACAACCGGCCTGGACAAGGATTTGAACCCCCTATATTTTGGCATCGTGAAAGGATTGCCGGTCGTAAAAGAATTTGTAAGCGATTCCACCATGTATAGAAACATTGACGTGCGATACATGAACTTCCCGTTTGAGGATCTTAGCGTTGACTACGCTTTTTACAAGGATTATCTGCTACTCTCATCCTCCCGCAAAAGCATGTATAAATTGGTTGATTTGCTGATTTCCGAAGAAGAGCTTCAGCCGTAAGCGTCTCCTTCCGGAAGATTTGCGAAAAACGGCTTATTATAAGTGTAAAACTTGTGGATAAACGGCGGAAAACCTGAAGAAATCCGGTTTTTATTCACAATATTTGTATGGATAAAAAAACGCTGGAAGAACTAAAAACGCGGCTTTTGGAAGAACAAAAGAGAATTCAAGACGAACTCGGCGCTTTCGCGGCCAAAGATCCGAACTTAAAAGGCGATTGGGACTCAAAATTGCCTCAATTCGGCGACCGGACGTCGGAACAAGACGAAAATCAAGACGAAGTTGAAGAATATGTGGATGTTTTGCCGGTTGAACATTCGCTTGAACTTCGCCTGCGAGACATTAATCTTGCTTTGGAAAAAATAGTGAAAGGAACTTACGGAACCTGTGAAAAATGCGGCAAAGAGATTGAATTGGAACGGTTAAAAGCCGACCCCGAAGCAAGAACGTGCGTTGAACACGCGTAACTTTATGCCGGCAAAAATATTCTCCGCCGCGATAAACGGCCTTTGGGCCAGACCAGTAGAAGTGGAGGTTGACCTGTCACCGGGCCTCCACTCTTTTAATATTGTCGGACTGCCTGACAAGGCGGTTGAAGAATCCAAAGAACGCGTTTCCGCGGCAATCAAAAACAGCGGGGCAACGCCGCCGGGCAGGAAAAACAAACGGTTGACCGTGAATTTGGCTCCGGCTGATTTGAAAAAACAAGGACCGGCTTACGACTTGCCCATTGCCCTGGGCTACCTTTTGGCGTCCGGCCAGACAAATTTTGATGCCAACGGAAAAATTTTCGTCGGCGAACTGGCTTTGGACGGCTCTTTAAGGCCGGT
>MEYT01000015.1 GCA_001774105.1 Candidatus Azambacteria bacterium RIFCSPLOWO2_01_FULL_46_26
TCGCCGACGAAGAAACTCTCGGCGAAGCGCTTGATTCAAGAAAAGAAATGAAAACAAAATAACCCCGCCAAGGCGGGGTTATTTGATTGCCGTAATTTCGGCCTCCGTGAACCTCTGGCGGTGGCCGATCTTCTTTTTGTAACGCTTTTTGGCTTTGTATTTAAAAACAACAAGTTTCTCGCCCTTGCCTTGTTTTAAAATTTTCGCGGTCACTTTGGCGCCTTCAACGAGAGGATTGCCGATTTTAACGTTGCCGTTTTCGCTCACCAGCAAAACATCGTCAAAAACGACCTCTTCGCCTTCGGGTTTATCCAACTTCTCAATTTTGATTTTATCCTTCGGGGAAACCTTATATTGCTTCCCGCCGGTTTTTATTACCGCGAATGTCGTATTACTGGGCATAAAAAAAGAGTAGCAAAAATAAAAATTTCAGTCAACTCCCTCCCTGCTTCCCTATTCCGCGACAAACACCGCCAAGGCGACAACCGACGTCCATAGGCCGTCCTTGTTGCCGATGGCCGATTGAGTCGTATTAAAGCTCTTAAAAATTTTTCCTGACGTTTTATAGACCTGTTCCCTTTCGTCCCAGGCGGCCTCCGAATTAAATTCAATGCCAAGGGTCGTGGCGAGCATTGTGGCGGCTAAGTCCTCGGCATATTCGCCGGCTTTTTCGTTGGTCTCGCCAAAAGAATGGTGCTCGGAAAGGTAGCCGTACTGAGCACTGTCTTGAGGCAGGGCCGTGCCGATGGAAGCAACCATTAAGCGATTGGGTTCATTGGCGGCGACCCGGGCAATAACGCAATGAACAATTGAGCCGGGCTTTAAAATTTTTAAACCCTCTTCCCGGGAAATCTTCTGGCAATTCGGAGGAAAAATTGAAGACACCGGTACCAAGTTAAAAGCCGCGATGCCCGCGTCGCGCAACGCCAATTCAAAAGAGGCAAGCTGTTCCCTGTGAACCCCTACTCCTTTGGTGAAAAAAATTTTTTGAGGGACGAAATCCATGATTAATATATTATATTTTAAGCGGATGCCGCGGTCAAGGCCTTGTAAAGCGTTTTGGCGACCAAAAAATCCGGGGCGTGCTCGCGACATTAAAAATTATACAATCTTTGCCGCCGAAATTCAAACTTTTTTTCCGACCCCCGCCAAATTGCAAGATTTGTTTTACTTTTCGTTGCATCTGTGCCATACTTAGTAAAATGCTTTTTATAATATAAACAATACAATTATGAACATACGGATTCTCGCTCGAGTGGTAACTTATGACCACGAAGAAAATAAAATTCTCCTTGTAAAAAACAAAGACACTAATTTTTGGTATGCCCCAGGAGGCGGTTGGGAACAGAATAAAGAAAATATTTTAGAATGCGCAAAGAGAGAAGTTAAAGAAGAGGCGGGAATTGATGTTGAAATAATACGTTTAATATATGTCCAAGAATTTCACGCGACTGCTGATACTATTTTTTTCGAAACGTTTTGGCTGGCAAAGCCAACCGGAGACAGGAGTATAAATGAACTTCATATTGATTTGGATCCCAATGGAGCCGTAGAAAAGGCGCAGTGGTTTTCTCAAGCTGAATTACAAGATCTTAAAGTTTTTCCCAAAAGATTAAAAAATACATTCTGGGAGAATATTGGTAGGATTATTAAAGATGAAGATCCTTTTATCGGCGTTAGTTAATACGCTTACGCGCGAGCACAAAGTAATTCATCATCAGCATCTTTAGCGGCCAGCGCCTGCCAATTGTTAAACATGGGTAGCAATCGATTATTTTATAATATTGTCTAAAAAATGGCAGCCAACTCCTGATTAAATCACCGCCACGATCATTAATTATATCGAGCCGCAATTTCGCGGCCCATTTTTTTATTTTGAACGAGGTGAGGAAATTTTCAATTCCCGCATCATGATTGCCCCAGGCATCCCACGTTTTCCGCGGATAGATATTTTCTCGTATGATCTTTACTATGCCTGCCGGATTGAAATAGTTTGGACCGCTAAGAACAAGGCATCCTCCTGGCCTGAGAATACGAATACACTCGTCAAGTACGTCCTGCGGTTTTAGGCAATGTTCCAGCATTTCTGTGCAGACGACTAAATCAAAACTCGCCGAAGGATAATCTAAATAACGAGCATCCATTTTTTTAATTGTAATTTGATCCAGATTTTTACTGTATCTTTCCTGCAGTATTTTTAGGGCGCTTTCTGATACGTCAACTGCTGCAACTTGATCGCAATATTTCAAAAGAGTAGATAAATTATTGCCAATACCTGTTCCTGTATCAATACAAGAAGCATCTTTATGAATTCCCGTTTTTTTGAGAAAATCATTTAGAATATTCTGTTGCCACGGTACTGATGTGTGTAAATATGTATTAGTTGTTGTTTTGTAAGGAGTGTCCATTTATCGTTTTGTTTTTGGTAAATATAAATTTCTTTTCATAATACGATACGCTAAAAAATTAAATAGTCCTAACGCGGGGCCGATAGACATGATTAAAAATTCAATCGGCACAACCAGCACTATGCCAATTGTTTGGAATATATTTCGGTAAAATTTCTGCCGGCCTTTAGCAGTTAGCGTTTGAATTGATGGCATATCTAAATACATAATAAGCAAAGGCAGATATAAATATAAGAAGCCAGTCAGACAAGCTAAAATATAATTGTGCGTTATAACTAACATTATTATAACCGCAAAGAGCAAGAAGGCGCGGGTAATCCAAACAATATTGCGATATATTTTATAAATCGCCAACCAAATTTGTCGCGATGATAAATCAGGTAGGATTCTTTTGGCTATTTTTAAATCTTCAATTACAAACGCCTCGCCGGTAAACCAAACAGAAGATTGTTTTATCTAAGATTTTATGCCAGTTGTAACAGCAACGCTGTCAAATACAGGTAAAATCTTAATTTTTTCGCCGATGTATGATGCGATGTGACCTAATCGCGTGTCTTCTATTGGGGTGGGAAATAGACCTACGCGTTTTAAAAGTGGCCAACGCACAAACATGCCATGTCCTACACAATATTCCATTCGCATTAATCTTTTTTTGTCTCCAAATTGCGCTATAAACATATTAGCTTCGTGGTATAGAGCGAATGCGCTTTGAAGCCAAGAGAAACTCTTAGAAAGGAGGCCGTTTAAATTCAGCGGCAAAGTTTTATAGTTATTGAAATAAAAAGTCGGTTGTTGGTAAATGTTCGGATATCCGTTGATCGTCGCGTCTTTTGCCAGTATCTCCAGCGTATTATCTGGAGTGATTGAATCCGCATCGTAAACTCCTATGTAAGTTTGATCATTAAAATAATTCGGCAATAAAATCTGAAGCTGTTCAATCGCATAATTAAGCTGATCTGCTTTTACGCCATGTCGATTGGGATAATGGATGTGATAGAATAATTTATCTTGGCTTGCGGTGTTTAACTTATTGATTTTTTCTTCGGCAATACTTACGGTATTTTTCTTGCTATTGAAAGCGCTTTCAAATTCTCGTTCTGTAGTAACAACAACAATCTTCAGTTTCGTTCTTGGGTAACGAAGGTGAGAAAAAAATTGAAGCACTTGTCTGATCGTTTCGCCTTCGCGCAATGCTGGAATCAAGATAATTATATTTGGCCAACTATCAGATTCATGAATCTGCGCGCGCTGAAGCGCGGTGTGCTGTTTTCCAAGATGTCTTACAGAAATATGTAAGCGAAGTGCATTAACAATGCCCGAAAAAATTATTACCGCACTAATAATAAAAATATAATTTGTTATCAAAATCATTACAAATTTAAACTTTATTTAAGTAACTTAATTAAAGATTTTTGTGTTGGGTTCCTCAATACCAAAATTAAATTCTCTTTTTCTAGTCTTTGTATAGCAACTCGCAGTTGATAATCTAATGCTTGAAGGAATTTGATTTTACTAAAAGCCTTTAAATATGATTTCTTTTTCATTGTTGCAATTACAGTATCTATTTTTCTTTGTTTTAAATACACCAGATAAGTCCTGATACCATGATTATCGCGAAGATTTTTAATATAACTTTCAAAGTGGCGCATTTCTGCGTCTCTTTTTTTATTTAAGTAGGCTTGAGAAAAAACCACGGAAGATAAAGGACTCCTTTCTATAAGAACAATCTTGCCTTTACGTGCAAGAATATAAGCTCGTTCGAGATTACGTTCATGAGCTTTGAAATACCACCTTGTTATGAAATTCGTATTCTTGGGCGATATTCGGGCGGTTAAATGGTTTGGTTCGCGAATATGCGCCGCATTTAATTTTTTAATTGCGTTTTCAATCAAGGTTGTTTTTCCCACGCCCCATACTCCTTCAATTAATATAATTTAACCTGGTTTGTTCATATATAAAATATAAAAATAAAAAGGGATAATAGCAACTGCCATTATCCCCGAGTAATTATAGGCATCACTGCCTCAATAATTTGACGATGTACCTGCTCAATAGATTGTGATCCATCGAATGTAACATAGTACGATTTTTGAGTTAACAGTTTTGCGTATTCTGCAGCGACCTTGTCATAAAATTCCGCTTCTTCTTTAATAGAAGAAATGACATCACCTCGGGCGATTCTTCGTTTGATAGCCGTTGAAACGGTTGTGTTTAGAAAACAACACAAATCCGGTTCAAGATTCTCAAATGCCAATCTGTTTAACATCTTCAGTAGGCGTTTTGGACGCTTAGATAACGGTCCAAAGAGATAATGATAAACAAAAAACGATGCGTCCCATCTGTCGGCTATTACTGTGACGCCGGTATCTAATGCCGCTTTTGTTCTGTCATACTGCTTGCGATGCAATGCCTGGTAGAGAAACATGAAAGCGAGTGAATCAGTCGTTATGTCAAAATCTTTCAAGAACTTTTTCAGAGCAACGTTTTGTTTTGTTTCCCTCGCCTTAATAATCTGAACCGCGTGTCCTAATCGTTCCAGAGCAATATTTAACAGTGCTGCTTGTACGCTTTTTCCGCTTCCATCAATACCTTCAATAACAATAAGTTTCCCTCGCACGCCATTACTCCTTTCCGGATTGAGATTGTGAATGTACGAACTGTTTACTTAATAGTATAGCATAATTTCAAATTTTTGCAAGCTACTATTAATCAAGTTTCTCCGGAGGATTTTCTTGCCATCAATCCCGACAGAACCAAGCTCAGCTTTGCCAAAAGAATCACAACAACAAGCAAGAGCAACAGCGCGACAATCTTTCCACGGCTTTGAAGGAAAAGGGCCGATACCGCAAAAACTCCGCTGGTAAAGGCAAAAAGGCCGACGATTTGATTTTGAGAAAATCCCGATTCCAATAATTTATGATGAAGATGCCTTTTGTCGGCCTGAAAAATTGATGAACCGCTTTTGAATCTCTGCCAGATGACCCATAAAGCGTCAAGAATGGGCAAACCCATTATTAAAAGAGCGGTGGCGATTTTTCCGCCGGAAAAGATTGCCAGCGAGCCGAGCATAAAACCCAAAAAAATACTGCCGGAAGTTCCCAAAAAAACTTTGGCCGGATGAAAATTAAAAACCAAAAATCCGATCAAAACGCCGGCCAATGCCGCGGCCAAAATTCCAAGCGGCGGCTGGTTGACGTCCGGATTCAAACTTAACAAAAACAAGATGACGCTTCCGATCAAACCGATTCCCGCGGCCAGGCCGTCAATTCCGTCAAGCCAATTCATAACGTTCATCATTCCGATAAGCCAAATGAAAATGAACAGGGAACCCAGAACCGAAAAACAAATTCCCCCGGCGTCCGAACAAACTTGCCATTGATCCAAACGAACCGCGCCGCCGAAAGGATTGGTTATGTAATCAACCCTTACCCCGGCGCCGATTAAAATCATAGCCGCCAGCGCCTGAAACGCGAATTGATATTTCGCTTTTAAATTTTTCAGATCATCCCAAACGCCGTAAAACAGCAAAAGAAGCGAGGCAAAAATCAATCCGAGATGCGTTTTTTCGATCACAATGTCCCCGCTTAAAAAAATTGCGGACAAGAAAGCAAAAATCAAGGCGACTCCGCCGAAACGCGAAACGTTTCCAAAATGGATTCGGCGCCGATCTTCGCGCACGCTCGGCCCGAACAAATTATATTTCGCGCTCAGATGCCGAATTAAGAAAATAAACAAAAAAACAAGTGCGAGGGCAATGAGAAATGGTTTGAGATAGAGAAACATACAATCTATAATTTTTTAACCGTTCCCCAGTCGTTATAATCGTCGGAATGAGTCAAAAGCAAAATTTGAAATTCCCGCGATAATTCTTTCAAAATTTTCTTGGTTTTTTGCCGCCTTTTTTTATCAAAACTTTGAAAAGGATCGTCCAGTATGATCAAAGGCCTGGCCTGAGGAAAAAGCAATTTCAAAAAAGCGAAGCGGGCCACCAGATAAAATTGATCAATCGTTCCCTGCGAAAGCTGGCCGTCGGGCAGTATTTCCTCGCCCTTTTCGGGGCTGAAGACCTTCAAAAGCCAATCATCGGTAATGCTGATTTGCCGATAGCGGCCGTCGGTGATTTCCGCCAAAAATTCCCGCATGTACTTTTCCAAAACGCCGCGGCTGTCTTTCTCGGTTTCCTTCTTTGCCTGCGACAAAACTTCCGCCGTCAATTTATAGACCTTTTCTTTTTCGAACGCCTTTTGCAATTTTCTTTCAAGCTGTCCCATTTGCGCTTCCAAATTAAAGATATCGTCTTCGCTTACTCTGGTCTGCGAAATAACCGCTTTCGTTTCAATCATCTCTTTTTGCAGTTTTTCTTTTTCTTTCGCCGAATTTTCCAAGCGATTTTCCAGGGCGATAATGTCGCGATTTTCAGGTTCCCGTGTCAATTGAATTCGCTCGATTTTCGCCTCGTCAACGAGCAAACGGCCGGCCAATTCGTGTTGCTTCGCCTTTAACGTCTCCGCGGTTTGATTTCTCAAAATGCCCTCAATTTTGCTTTCCAAAAGATGCTTTTCTTTTTCAAATTGCGCCAGATATTGTTTGGCTTCCTCCAGTTCTTCGAACGATTCAACGTTATAGGCCTCAAATTTGTCGGCCAGTTGTTTTTTGATTTCAGTCAATTCCTTTTCCAAACCAACAATTTGATTTTGAAGTTCGGCATCCGTGAGTCGCTTTAACGTTCTGTGCGAAAACGCGAACCAAAGAAGCAATATGCCTTCAAGTATCCAGGCAAAAAAGAACCATGGCGAAAAGAAGAAGCCGAGCGCGCCGGCCGCGGTCAGCGGAAGCATAAGATAAATCAAAAGCGGATTTATGAATTCTTTTGTCTTTTTCCCCTGGCTCCTGAGAATTTCGCGCCGTTCGCGCAATTCCTCAAGCCGTTCCTCCCTGACCTTAATGGAATGGAGAACATTTAAAAATTCATTGTAATCAACGGCTCTGTAAGGTTCAAGTTTTTCCAGATAAGCGTCAAGCTGGCTGATTTTTTTTCTGAGGCCTTCGATTTCGCGCAAATCGCCGCTGATTTCCTCAAGTTTTACCTTCGCGTCCGCCATTTCTTTCCGAAGGGACGTATAAGTTCTGATGTTTTCCAATTCTTTTTTAGACAATTCGATGTCTTTGGAGATTTTTTCGAAATCGCCCTCCAAACGCCAAAAATTCAGCCAAGCGTCCTGGACTTTTTTCAAGGCCTCTTCCGCCGCCAGCCGCGCTTCCGCGTTCTTGCCGATTTTGTCTTCCAGCGACTTTATCAAACCGGGATTCTTGGCGATCCGCCAGCCGCTTTCTCCTCTTCCCCGGTTCAGGTCGGCGACGGCTTTCTCCAGCCGTTGGATAATTTCTCCGAAACCGCGGCTTCCGAATCCTCCGCCGATTAAATCCTCCAACGCCCGGCCCAATTCCTTTTTTTCAACGGCGACGGAAGCAATCTGTTCCTGCCTGACGCAGGAAGTGCTTTCAAACAATTTGGCGTTGCGATAGCCGCCGATCTGCCGGAATTTTTCCGTTATTTCCTGAAAATCGTCGGATTTCTCTCCGGTCGCCTGATTTTCAAAAAATATTTTTTTTCGCTCGAAATCTTTGAGTAAAACGCAATTTTCTCCGTTCGCTTCAAATTCCATTTTAATCTCATAGAACTTGTCCGGCGATTGCCACGAGCGCAAAACTTCAATTTCCCGATTTCTCTTTTTCGGGTCGTAAAAAAGACCGGCGATAATCGCGGACACCAAAGTTGATTTTCCTTTCTCGTTTGGCCCGATGACGACCGTGATGTCGTCCGGAAAATCGATTTTCAACTCGTCAAAACGTTTAAAATTTTTGAGATAAAGCGACTTAAGAAACATAAGTTTGAATTTACTCAATAACTTCCTTTCCCTCCAATTCCGCAACTCCTATTCTCAGCGCCTCCTCGGCGATTCTTTTTTCTTCCTCGGTCGTCGCCGCGCCGATTCGTTCCTTCATCAGGCGGATAAAACGGCCGATAACTGTTTCCGGTGGATAATTTTTTTCTTCAATCAATTCTATTTTCGGATGCGAAACGTCGTTTATCCGCAAAATGAAAAATTTATCCTGCAATTCTTCTTCCAATTCGTCCGGGATGACCGCCAATTCGGGGTCTGAAAATCCTTTAATGTTGACGGTTCTTATTAAATTCGGGGCGTTTCCCTTCAATATCATTTCCCTTAATTCCGAACCGTCCTGAATTTCGTCAAGCGAAATATCCAACTCGTCAACTTCGCGCGAGCCGATTTTCAACGGCGATATTTTCGTTTCGCCGGCAATCTCAACCAGCAAAACGTAACCGGAACCTTTTTGGTCAAGGTCAATGATTTCCGGAGAGCCGGAATAAAACGCCTTGACCGAGCCGCGGGAATAATCGGCCATGGAATGCCAGTCCCCCAAAGCGACATAATCCATACCCGAATAAGCAATTTCTTCAAAAGCGATCGGATAAGCGT
>MEYT01000016.1 GCA_001774105.1 Candidatus Azambacteria bacterium RIFCSPLOWO2_01_FULL_46_26
GTCGGCCTTGATTCCAGCGCGCAATTTTGGGCGCGAAACGTCGCCCCTTTGTTTTACGGCCGATCGTTGACTGACGCGGTAATGGCAAACTCAAGCTGGCTTGTAAACGTCGGCGGCCGAACTTATTTCAGGGCGATTTCTTTTTTCCCCGACCCTCATATTCTGGCGTTTTATCTTGAAATGGTTTTGCCTCTGGCGCTCACAATGTTTTTCGCGGACTTTAGACCACGGCGCCTTGTTCCCGTTTTCTTGATATTATTCGCCCTTCTTTTGACTTTTTCCCGCGGCGGATATTTGGGGTTCGCCGCGTCCGCGGCGCTGATGTTGGTTGCGGCTTACTTTTTTATTGCGCGCAATGAGGCGATAAAACCTTTTTTGAAAGACCGCCTGAAGCCGGTTTTGTTTGTTTTTTTGTCGCTACTCGTCGCAATCCCAGTTTTTTATTTCGGCCCGGCAGGCGCGCGTTTCACGGACAGCTTCTCTCTTTCCGAGGGCTCGAACGTTCAGCGCCTTCAAACATGGCGGCAGGCCCTTGCCGTGATTAAATCAGCCCCTTTCGCGGGAGTCGGCCTCGGCAGTTATGGTTTGGCCGTCAATCCCGAAGCGGGCTACCGCGACCCGACTTACGCCCATAACGCTTATTTGGACGTTTGGGCCGAACTCGGCGTCATGGGTTTGGCGGTATGGCTGATTCTATTGGGAGAGTTTTTCGCGACGCCGTTCAAGCGTTTAATCGCAATTAAAACAGGAAAAGAAAAACCGCAAAAAGAAGAAATATTGTTTTCGCTCGGCCTGATCGGCTCACTGGCCGCTTTTAGCGTTCATTCCCTTTTCGAGACGGCAATTTTTTCACCGGTTATTTTGTCGTTGTTGATGATAATTTTTGCTCTGGCCGCAAATATGGCCAAGAATCAAGAAGCAAGAATTATGAATTAAGATTTCTTAACCTTGATTCTTAATTCTTGATTCACTCTTTGAAACAATGCTCCATCTGCTTTATGTAATTCCCGCTCTCCTTCCGCTGTATTTGATAAAAATAAGCGTTTTTACCATTCCTTTTACGGTCCTGGAATTGGCGATTTACGCTTTATTTTTGATTTGGTTTTTTCAAAAAAAAGAGACGTTTTCGTTTAAAAACTTTCCATGGCCGCCGGTTGCTCTACTTTTGGCCGGGCTGATCGTTTCAACGCTATTTTCTCAAAATCAAACAATAAGTTTGGGAATAATGAAGGGTTGGTTTTTCGCGCCGCTGGTTTTTGCTTTTGTCGCGTCGCAGGTTTTAAAAACCGAGCGGCAAATCAAAGGCGTTTTTGCCGCGCTTGTTTTCGGCGGCGCGGGAATCGCGCTTGTCGGGTTTTATTATTTTTTCATCGGCGATCTAACTTTTGACGGCCGGCTACAAGCTTTTTATTTGTCGCCCAATCACATGGCGATGGCTGTGGCTCCGGCCTTGCTTGCCGGCCTCTGGTTTTTGTTTTCGGCAAAATCATCGGCGGAAAAAGCGGTGTGGGGTTTATCGTCGGCCTTGATTTTTTTTGCTTTTTATTTTACATACTCTTACGCCGGCTGGCTGGCCGCGTTTTTCGGGGTTTTGTTTTTGATATTTTTTTCTTCCGTTTCAAAAAATTCAAAAATCGCGATTGCGGGGTTTTTAATGTTCGCGGTATTTTCGTTAACCGTTTTTCAGGCGGGCGGCGAGAAATTTTCAAATATTTTCAGCGAGCGCGGCCAGTTCGCGTCGCGGCTGACGATATGGACCGCGGCCGCGGAATTGATAAAAGAGCATCCGATTGTCGGAATCGGGCCCGGAATGTTCCAGGAGGAGTATCTTGCCCTCCAGCCGCAATTTCCGCCGTATCTTGAATGGGCCGTGCCCCAACCGCACAACGTCTTTCTCGCTTTCTGGCTGCAAACCGGAATTTTCGGATTAATAGCTTTTATCTGGCTTTTGATTTTATTTTTTAAGAGGGGATTTGAGATGATAAAAAAAGACAGCGGAACGGCTGTCCTCTGTCTTTCATTAATGATTTATATTTTGCTTCACGGTTTGGTTGACACTACTTATTGGAAAAATGATTTAGCCGTTATTTTTTGGCTGACGGTGTTCGTCAATTTCAGCGAATTACAATCTCAAACTGTAAAGAAGTCCGTCCTTTCGGTTGATGAATAAAAGATAGTCCTCTTGCGAGTTTAAAATCAACTCGTTCGCGTCAATCGCGATGTCTTGGCCCAAATCAATCTTTGTTTTCTCTCCGGTGTCAAGATTCATTTGCCAGATTTCATCGGAAATATTGAGAATGTTTTTATAATAGTCGTCCGGCAAAACCGCGTTGTCCGGCAAAATCGTCGGCACGGCGCAAAAAATCGTGCGATTGTCTTGGGACCAGGCGCATTTTTCGGCAAAGGTCGAAATATTAACATCCTTGCTCGTTTCGCCCTTCCAGTCGCTGAAAGCCAATGCAAGATTTTTGCCGTTTTCGTCGGTTCGGGAGTAAATAAGTTTTTCGCCGTTCGGCGACCACAAAACGCTTAAACCGAATACATGCGAAAGGACGTTTGTTATTTTGCCGTTGTCCGGATCAACTCCGTAAAGAATGCTCGGCGCGAGACCGGATGGTTTGGTTCGGAAGGCAATAATGTCGCGTTTGGGCCATTCGATAATCAAATCCCTCAGCCGGGTCGGTAAAACGTTTTTCCAGCCGGAGCCGTCCGGATCGGAGGCGCTGATGTTGTTTATGACGGCGGCCTCGTCAAAAAACTGGTAGGCGATTTTACTTCCGTCCGGAGACCATGCCGCCTGCTTTATTGATTGGTTGAGCGGCTTGGACGAACCGGTTTGATAGTTGTAATAATATTTTTTGACTCCGGTTTGAGCATCTTTGAAAACGCTGATTACTTTGTTTTTGTCCGGGGACCAAAGAATTTTCAAAATGTCTGGCAGGACCGCGCTTGATATTCTCGTCAAACCCGTACCGTTGAATTTCGACTCAAAAACATTGCCGTTTTCCTTGGAATAATATTTGACTTTTTGACCGTCGGCCGAAATTGTCGGAGAAACGACCGCGACTTGGCTGATAGCGTTCAGTTTTTTGGTAGGCGAAACAAACGGTTGCTCCGGTTGGCCCGGCGGGATCGGTTCTTCGGTAATCGGTGGCGCCGGCGCTTCGGGCGCGGCTTTAAAGAAGAAATTATAAACCAAAAGCACGCCAAGGATTAGCGCCAAAACCGCGACGCTGATAATGAGAATTTTTTTGAGATCTAAAGTCAGTGTCATATTGTTTAAAAATGGAGAAAATTTATTTTTTTATTTATTTATTTAAACAAACGCCGCTGTCAAGATTCGGGCCTTGCCAGGAGCAGTTCTTGTAAGTGTTGCAAGCATATCCTTTCGTGAAGACGCCGCAATTCTGAGCTATTAATGTCGGCATTCTTTCGCATCTGCCGTTCGTGCAGTCATACCCATCTCCGCAGTCAGCGCCTGTCTGGCACTGTGTTTGGTAGATAAGGATACAAGCGCCTTTGGAAACGTCCGCGATGTATCCTTCGCAACGATAGCCGGCGCCGCAATCAGTTGAGCCCTTACATTCCCTTGTGGCACCTAATTCCGGCGCTTTTATTGTATAGTTCGCCGCGATTGACGGGTTTCTCAGATTTACGAGATCAGGATTGATTGTGTAAAGAATAAGGTAAGAGGTGAGGAGTATCCCCAAACCTATTAAGGCGCTGTTGATTCTTTTTTTGGCGTCGCCTTGAAGCGAAGGGTTGCCGGCCGAAGTGGTGTATAAAATGCCTCCGAAAATTATCGCGCCCAAAGCGGTCAAACCGACAAGACCCAAGGCATAAATGTAAAGCCGGTTGACGTAGCCCGCTATGCCTTCTCCCGCGGCCGCTTTTTCAACCGCGCTCGGAAAAGGAATTTCGTAGCCAACGGCGTTAACAAAGCCGGCCATTCCGAAAATCGCAAGCAAGGCGAATATTGAAAATAAAATAAATTTTTTTTCCCTCATATTATCTAACGGTTATTTTTACGCTTGCCGGCGCGTTTTGTAGAATTTTGTTTTTATTTCTCGCGGTAACAGTCAGCGCGTACGTTCCTTTTTCCGCGTTATCCGGAATAGTCAATGTTACGACGTTCGGATTTGACGGAGCGCCGCCAAGCCGCCGGCCGTTAAAAGACCATTCATAAGTCAATTCCCCCGGCGTTTTAATGCTGAAAAAATAGGGTACCGCGATTAAGTTTATCTGCTGTCCGGCTTGCAAGACGTATTCTTCAGACGCTTCGGCGTTTGCCGGAACAACGTCAATTTTATCCGATTTATAAATGATTATTTGCGGGGCGACCATTTTGATTGACATTGCCTTGCTTATTGTCGCGCCGAACAAATCGGTCACTTCTACTTTAACCCTGCGGCTGGCGCCGACCCTGTCATCGCTCGTAAAACTAAACTCTTGTCTGTCATAACCGACCGAGTAGCCGATTTTTTTATCGTCCAAATACCAGGTATAGAGCAGGTTTTTGCTACTGACGCCCATTTGCGCCAAGGCGGTGACAAAAACGGTGCTGCCGGTCGTCATCAACGGTCTTCCCTCGTAATTTAACGGAGTGTAAGTGTTCGCCCACCAGCTTAAGTCCAATCCGCCGACTCTGACGGTTATTTCGTCGTTCAGTGTTTGTTTCAGCCCGTCGTCATCCGTCGCGCTTACAATAACTTTGATTTTGTAATCCGTTCCGGCCGGTCCGGCGGTCAGAGTGATGTCTTCGCGGCCAAACCCGGACTCGTTCGGAAGCGGTTTTCCGTTCACAAACCACTGAAAATGCGCTTTTGTTTCATCAAACCTGAAAGAAGCGGCTTTGACGATGAACTTGCTGTTTTCCGTCGGAGTGTCCGGCGCCGCGCTCAAAGTAACCTTTGCCGCGACCATTTGATTTACGTTTCCGATTTGATCTAAAATGTTTTGAACTTCGTCCGGCAGGGCTTGAGCGTACGCCAAAATCGCCGCGAAAACAAGCAGCAGAGGAATTAAATAACGCAGTTTTTTGGCGAAATTTTTCATTCTATGCGAATTTTTTAGCGATTGCCCCGCCGACTTTCCCCGCCGCCTGACCGACTTTTTGCACTTTTTGTAAAATTTCCGTTCTTGCTTCAACTTCTTCCATAATGTACGCGACTATCACCATCAGCGTCCAAAAAGGAAGAAGATTAAGCAGGGGAATAAATTCAAGGATTCCCGGGGCAAAGGATTTGACCGTCGCGAGCCGGATGCCCTTCAGCCAAAAAATGAGCCAAAAGATTCCGGTCGCGAAAAAATTCTCCAAGGTTCCCAAAAAAGGAATCCATGTCATCGCGTCAAACATTAACGCGGCAAGCAAGAGCAGTATAAGTTCGGCGATGCTGATTTTCGGCTGGTTTTCTTCCATACACTTTATTATATCACTTTTGCCTCGGCTTCCGCCAATTCTTTTTTTGCTTTTTCTATTTTCAGCAACTGTTCCGGGTCAGAAGTAATCACCTGGTCTTCGCTGTAGGAAGCGACGGTTCTGATTGCCGCGTGTTTCAAACCGGCGACGAACAGGCCTTCACCGACTCCGGCTTCAAGCAAAAGGTATTTTTCCTCCTCGGTTAAATTGAATGTTTGCACCAAAAGATCGATGGTCGCCGGCGATTGCCTCAAAAGAAGCTGGAGCGAGGAATTGGTGATAATTGGCCGGCCGTAGCGGGAATTCATAAAATCACCGACATCCTGAGTGATTGTCGTCAGTCCGAGATAGTATTTTCTGCATCTTTTGGCGATACCGTAAAGGAAAGAAGCCGCGTCCTCGTATTTCATCAAAAGCCATGCCTCGTCAACAACCAGAATCCTTTTTTTTGTTTCCCGTCTGATTAGTCGCCAGATATATCCCAAAATCACATACATCGCTATCGGCCGCAACTCATCCTCCATGTCGCGGATATTGAAAACCGCGAGACGGTTATCGGCGCTCACGTTCGTCGGCATATTTAAAAATCCCGCAAACGTTCCTTCGGTATATTTTTTCAAACGAAGAGCGAGATTCGCCCCGCCTTCCATATTCTCAAGAATGGTCTGCAAATCGGACATCAAAGGCGGAGTAATCTGGGAAAAGTCCGATTCGGCGGTGATGTCGCGCGAAGCGTAGGTTTCGCTCAAGGCCTTGTCAATGACGGCGTCTTCTTCGGCGGTTAAACTGCCGAGCATCAAACGCAGGAGTCCAACGAGGTTGATGATGTTCGCCCTCAAAAGATCGGCCGGCTTCTCGTCTTCATGCGGAACGGGCAGGTCAAACGGATTTATATGGTGTTCGCCGGTCAAGGAAATTCTGAAAAACGCTCCGCCGACGGTGTCGGCCAAGTATTTATATTCGTTTTCCGGGTCAATGACGATAACGTCGGTTCCCATCATCAGCGAACGCAGGATTTCAAGTTTGGAAGCGTAACTTTTGCCGGAGCCGGCTTTGGCGAAAATAACCATATTGCCGTTTTCCAAACTGAAACGGTCAAACAAAATCAAGCTGTTGTTGTGGCGGTTGATGCCGTAAAGAATGCCTTTGTCCGAAGTGAGGTCAGCCGAGACGAACGGAAAAGTTGTTGAAAGCGGGGCCGAATTCATTGTGTTGAGAACCTGCAGACGGTCAGTTCCGAGCGGTAAAGTGGAATTAAAGCCCTCCTCCTGCTGATACATCGCCGTTTTGGCGTAAACAAGGCGGCTTTCCAGCATGTTTCTGATTTGATTTTCGGTTTTATCAAGTTCCGCGACTTCATCCTCGTAAATTGTTATGTAAAGGGCGTATTGAAAAAGTTTTTCCTGAGCCGTTTGAAGCTGGTCTCTTAAATTTTCAAGGTCTTTGTAAGCGGTTTCCAAGATCGGATCCCTGACCTGGCCTTTCTCTTCTTTTATCACCAATGCCGATTCAACCTGGGCGACTTTTTTTCTCAAGTTTTTCAAAGCAACGCTCGTATCTATCGGATTTATGTACATTGAAATGTCAAAATGCCGGTCTAAATTGATGACCGGCGAGAACCAGTTTGTGTTTAAGTACCGCGGATAGGTAAAAGCGAAAATAGTTCTACAGTATCTCTTGGCCAAACGCAGATTGTCCGAAGAGACCTCAAGAGCCGAAGGCGCGATAATATCCTTGACGCTTACCCCGGCTTTCGGCTTTAAAACCGAAATCCCGGGTATTTCTTCTTTTTTCTTTAGAAAAGGAAGTTCCATAATTTTATTGATTCGCATTCCCCAATTGTTTCATCAGTTCCTCGCCCTTCTTTTCAGCTTCACCCGGATTATAAAGTCCGTAAAAAAACTCAATCAATTCTTCGGTTTTCAGCGGAATCGTTCTGATACCAAGGCGCCCGAGAGCCGAACTTATTTCATCAACTCTTTGCAAAAGCTGGGCCTTGTGTTCGGCGAATTTTTCTTCTTCAATCGCCGTGGTTTTTGGTTTCAAGCCGGCGGAAAGCTGTTCAAGGAAGCCGGTTTTTTTTATTTCAGCCGGAGCGTAGGGAATGACGACGTAGAATCTCTTTGACATAACGTTCTGGGTTTCAACCAAACTTTGGATAAATTCGCGGTACTCGTTAATCTGGATTTTCAAAAGCTCGGACGTTTGTTCTTTTTCTTTCTCTTTCAGTATTTCAAGATACGGCTTAATGTTGATTTTTCTTGATTGAACGACAAATTGAATCGGGAAATCGAGCGAGTTCAAAAAACCCTGATAAGAGGAAATCAGCAAGTCCTGTTCTTCGGAGGCCTTCAGTTCAAAATTAACGCTTGAGGCAATCAAAACCATCCGAAAACCGCCGGTTTTCAAAATAATCACGCCGTCTTTTATCCGGTCTATCGCTAAAAATTGCTGAGTTGATGCCGCTGTTTTTGCGTCAGGCATGTGAATTTATTGTCTTTCCGTTTTTTTCCAAAGATAAAGTTTTGGTTTGAAAATAAACGTAATCACCGACATAATAAAATAAATAAAAGGCCGGCCGTTGATTTTCAGGAAAGCGAGCGCCAGCGCGAGAGGGGCGATGATTAAGGCGGCGAAAAACCAGAGAAAAAATTGGAGAAAAAAGTAAAGAATAAAAAGCAGGGCGCCTCCGACAACCAGATACATAAACTGTTTGAGCGTCAAAGGGCCGATGATTTTGTCTTCAACTTCAATAAATTGTGGAACTTGAAATTGGGCCATATCTTGACAAATTACCAATTTTATGCTATTATGATTTTATCTTTAACAATATAATACAATTTTAACCTAAAAACCCGAAAAATTGAAGGAGGAGAGAGTAATGGCGGAAACGAAAGAAAAGAAAGATGAAAAGGATGGGCAAGAAGAAAAATGGGCAAAGTATGCCCGAAGGCAGTTGGTTAAATCTTATTTTTATTTGGGGTTCCTGTTTTTCGTTCCGATGCTTGTGCTGTATTGGCTCGGAGCGCCATTGATCGGTTGTATAGCCACTGGTTTCATTGTCGCGTTTTTCTTTGGCGTGTATACCCTTGAAACGCTGCCGTCTTACGGCGATACCATTATTACAGGCGGACAGGGGAAAAAAGCAATAACGCTGGAAGACTTCAATTGTGGGATGAAAAGAAAGTATTGGTGGGCATTGCTCGTCGCGCTTCCGGCGCTCGCTATTCTTGTTTGGCTGTTTCTGGATAAACAGGAAACCGGCTATATCAACGAGTCCTGGCTCGCGGTATTCGCGCTTCTGACGCTTTCGGCAAGGGTCATCTGCGCGCCGGCCAAGAAAGTTCTGTTGCTCACGGGACTGCCCATTATGATTTTCTCGCCGTTTGTGATTATCGGACATCTGTTGTGGACATTTTGGGTTTTCTTGAGCAAACAGCCATATAAGGCGGAAAAGAGTTGACAAAATGCATTAATCGGAAAGATTAAAAGGAGGGACAAGAGAATGGATATAAACCTAATTATTCTTATTTTCTTTATGGTATCTGTAATTCTGATACTTCGTTTTACTGGGATTAATGAATCTGTTGATCATTCAGAAGTCAATCACCTTGCTCACAACGACCTGTGGAGTGATCGGAAAGTGACTATCGTGGTAATGCATAAATGGGTACAAAAGGCCCGTGTAACACGAGAATACCGCCCGGCTGACGATGAATTATTACAAGAACTAGAACTGGGCCGTTTGGACGACTCTAAAACAAAGGTAATTATTCACGTGAATGAATTGCATAATAGATATGAAACGTGGGCAGAAGCGTATGATGCTGTAACCGGGAAGCTATTAGCGTCAACCAAGAAAAAAATTGATCCACTTACTCCATATGATGTAGAATTTGCAGACGATGATTCTGCGTTTCGCTCCCGAAAAAAAGTTAGGGAGGTGACAGTAACGAAAAATAGTCGTGTTGTTTGGTCAGGGGAAATAACAGAGCGAGAGTTGGATGATGAAGAGAGTAGAACATAAATTTGTTTTATTGGCGCCTTAACGTAAAAACGTTGGGGCGCTTTTTCATTTTTCCCTTAAATCAACTATATTCTGGGGCGGTTCTTCCTCTTCAATCGGTTCAAGATAAAGCGCGCTGATTCGCGGGGGCGTAACCGGTCTTTCTTCAACTTCTTTTTTCGGCACAACTTCAA
>MEYT01000017.1 GCA_001774105.1 Candidatus Azambacteria bacterium RIFCSPLOWO2_01_FULL_46_26
GAATTATAATATAATATTGTCTGTACTTTAAAAAAGGATACAAAAATATGACACGGCAAAATCCAATAATTAGGGTGTTGGGCCTTCTTAAGACCAGAAAAAAAGCGGTCTTGTTTTTGTTTCTTCTTGTTTTTTTCTCGCTCATTCTTGACCTCAGCGTTCCTTTTATCACGCAAAATCTGATTGACCGGTTTATGGCCTTTTTCAAAAACGGCGGCGCCGCGCCAGTGAACATTCTTGTTTTTTCCGCGGTCGGGATATTGGCCGTCACGGTTTTCAGCAGGTTCCTCAGATCAACTTACGATTATCGCCTTTTTATGGAGGTAACGCAACGCGAAGACGCGGCGAGGAGCGCGGTACTTGAGAAGTATTATAAGTTGCATGTCATGTTCCATCACGGCGCTTCAAGCGGCCAGATTATCGGAAGGATTGAACGGGGAGCGAGCGCGATTTACACCATTCTTCACGACATTCTTGGCCAAAATTTCGTTCCGCCGGTTGTTATTTTCGTCGGAGTGGCCGCGGCTTTGATTTATAAGGATCCGCTTATCGCGCTTGCGGTCTTTTGGCCCCTGCCGGTGTATATTGCGAGCATTCAGCGCATAATGAACAGAATTTATGAAATTGAACGGAAAGTTAACGAAGAATTTGAGGCGGTGTCCAAGGAGTCGTATGACATCGCGGCAAACATTTTGACGGTCAAAAAATTCTTTCAGGAAAAACCGGAGTTGGACAACCAGATGAAGCTTCTGCGAAAGGCCCGCGCGACGCAATACAGCGCGGAGCGTCTCTGGAAAATTATGGAGAATCTTCAGACCTTTCTCGCGACCGCCGGCAGAATCGGGGTCATTATTGTCGGCGGCATGTTCGTGATAAACGGCAGAAGCACTCTTGGAGAATTTGTGCTTTACATCGCGTTGAATAACATGGTTTACGTCCCGACGGCGAATCTCGCCAACATTCTTCCGCGGCTTCGGAGAAATCTCCCGCGGGTGGAACGGCTCTTTGCTCTTCTTGACGAACCGGTACTGGTGACCGACAAGCCCGGCGCCGTTCCTTTGCCTTATCACGGCCAAAAGATTGAGTTTAAACAAGTAACTTTTTGCTATGGGAAAGGGCACCGGACGGCTTTAAAGAACGTGAACGTCGCGATTAAAGCGGGAGAGCGCGTGGCGCTTGTTGGAAGAAGCGGAAGCGGCAAGACGACTTTCGTCAATTTGCTCCTTCGTTCTTTTGACCCTGAAAATGGATCGGTTCTTATTGACGGCCATGATCTGCGCGACGTGACCCGCGAGAGTTTGCTGAACCAAACCGCGGTCGTGCCGCAGGAAGTTGATCTTTTTTCCCGCACGATTTTTGAGAACATCGCTTACGGAAAACCGGAGGCGAACAAGGAAGAGGTCGTGCGGGCCGCGAAAACCGCCCTCGCGCACGATTTTATCACGCGCGCCGAGCGGGGATACGACACATTGGTCGGGGAGCGGGGAATTAAGCTCTCGGGAGGAGAGCGGCAAAGAATCGGGATCGCCCGCGCCGTTCTTCGCGACCCAAAGATTCTCATTCTTGACGAAGCGACCAGCCATCTTGACACCGAGAGCGAGAAGTTAATCGCGAAAGCGACCGACACGCTGATTCAGAGCCGGACGACCTTCATCATCGCTCATCGCCTTTCCACGGTTCTCGGCGCCGACAGAATTCTCGTTTTCAACAACGGGGAAATAGAGGCGATGGGAAAGCACGAGGAACTGCTTGAAAAAAGTCCCACATATCGCAAATTATATTCATTGCAATTCAGCAAGGAGTGAATAATTTAAAAATATCGCCGTCGCGCCAAACGCGGCGGTGTTTTATATTTTGGAGTATTTGTTTATAATATGGCAAGATATGATTATGAGAATAATCGCACATTTAGACATGGACGCTTTTTTCGCGGCGATTGAAGAGCGGGACAACCCTCAATTCAAGGGACTGCCGATTGTCGTCGGCGCCGACCCAAAAGGCGGCCGGGGCAGGGGAATTGTTTCAACCGCGAACTACAAAGCCCGCGAATACGGCATCCGCTCGGCCTTGCCGATTTCCAAAGCGTGGTTGTTTTCGGAAGAAGCCGCCCGTAAAGGCAAACCGAGAGCCGCGTTTTTGCCGGTTGATTTTGACAAATACAGCCGGGTTTCCGAAGAAATCATGGCAATTATTCACGGATATAGTTCAGTTGTTGAAGAGGCGAGTATTGATGAAGCGTATTTGGATTTAAGCTTAGCCGGCTCTTATGAACGGGCAAAAGAAGTTTGCGAAAAAATTAAAAAAGAAATCAAAGAAAAAGAACGCATTACCGCCTCCATTGGCATCGGACCCAATAAGTTGATTGCTAAAATCGCCTCGGACAGTCAAAAACCGGATGGCCTAACTATTATTGGTTCTGATGATGAAACAACTTGCCGTGAGCTTGTCGAACGGTTTTTGGAGCCGCTTTCAATTCGGAAAATCCCCGGCATCGGCCCAAAAACCGAGGCGAGATTCCACGCCTTGGAAATCAAAACCGTCAAAGATCTGAAGAAGTTTTCGCGGAAACAGCTGGAAGAAATGCTCGGAAAATGGGGGATTGAACTTTACGAAAAAGTTCGGGGCCGCGACGAATCGCCCCTTCAGGAGGTCTGGATTCCAAAATCAATAGGAGAGCAGGAGACCTTTGAGAAAGACACCCTGAACGCCGACTTCATCTTCAGTCGCCTCAAAGTCATCTGCCAGAACGTCTTCCGCCGTTTTTCCGAAAGCGGCTTTCAGAGTTTTCGCACCGTAACCCTTACCGTCCGCTTTGCCGACTTTCAGACATTCACCCGCTCTCAAACCCTGTCCGCGCCGACAAATACAGCCCAAATTTTCCAATTTGAAGCCATGAAACTCATCATGCCCTTCCTCGACCGCCGCCAAAACCCGCGCAACAAACCCTTCCGCCTCCTTGGCGTGAGAGTGGAGAAGTTGGAGTAGTATTTTAAGTTACCAATGACGATTCAATGTTTGTGGTATAATTAATGTAGCCGTTAATACATAATAAGTTCTGACGGATATATGAAAAAAACAATCTATATTATTACGTTTACGATTTTAGGAATTGAGCTTCAATTTCTCATTCACGCGTTTACTGAGATTTGGTACATCAATTTGCTTATCCGTGATTTTCCGGCATACGGCCTCGGTTTCACATGGCGCCAGTGGTTTCTTGTCCACCATGTTGCCTCGGTAATACTTTTAATTGCCGGCACTGCGCTTGGTTTTTGGCAGGGGAAATATTGGTGGCGGAGAATTTATGAAAAAAATAATTTGAAAAGGTGAAAAATTTTCTGGCGGAGAATAGAGTGATATAAGTCAATTGAGAATGAAGAATTTTAGAAAAGCAAAAGAATTTTTTTGGACCAATCACGCGCAAAGAAAGATGAGATTTTACCGGTTATCGGAGAGTCGGGTCAAGAGAGTGCTGCATACGCCCAAACGCGTGGAGCAGGGGATCGCGCCCGATACCGCGGCAATGATGCAGAGAGCAGGCACTTTAAAGCATCCTTATGAGATTTGGGTGATGGTTCAGGATACGGACAAGCACCGGAAAATTATCAGCGCTTGGAGATATCCGGGAACTACCAAGCCCGGAGAACCGCTGCCTGAAGAGATTTTAAGAGAGGTGGAGCTGAGCATAAAGCAGTGATTAAAAAAGACAAATTTATTAAAGAAATCGGCTGGATTTTGAAGGAAAAATACGGCTTCGCGCGTTTAGCCGAGTTTGAGCGCGATATTCAGCGTCTTCAAAAAGGGGAGCCGGTGGCTTACGTCATCGGTTTTGTTGATTTTTTGGGCTGCAAGATAGACCTGTCCTTTCGGCCGCTTATTCCGAGACCCGAGACCGAGTTTTGGACGGAAAAGGCGATAGAGGATATCAAAAAATCAGGCCGGAAAAAAGTTCGGTGTCTTGATATTTTCGCCGGCTCCGGATGTATCGGCGTCGCGGTTTTAAAGCACGCACCGGTCGCGGTTGTTGATTTCGCGGAAAAGGAGAAAAAGTTTCTTGAGCAGATAAAATTAAACGCGCGTTTAAATAATTTGTCTCCGAAAAGACGCAAATTTATTCAATCCGACATTTTTTCAAACATTAGCGACGACGGGGGGTATGATTATATTTTTGCCAATCCGCCGTACGTGGCGGAAACAAGAAGGGCGAAAGTGCAAAAATCGGCCCTGAAATGGGAAGCGCCCTGCGCGATTTTCGGAGGGCGGAACGGCTTGTTTTATATCAATAAATTTTTGAAACAGGCGCGGGGCTATTTAAAGCCGGAAGGAAAAATTTACATGGAATTTGATTCGCGTCAAAAGAATGAAATTGCCGGAATTTTAAAGCGCCGCGGCTACGGAAATATTAATTTTTATAAAGATCAGTATGGCAGATGGCGGTACATGATGGCGGAAAAACAGCCGCTTGCCGGATTTTGACAAGGCGGGATTTTTATTTTACTATTTCATTAGCGAACCGAACATTAAAAATTTGACGAAAGGGGAACCGACCTTGGCCATCATATTGTTTTTCGTCGCTTTTGCCCAGCAATTTCTGGTCGCTTTAAACATTAGAAACATCTCAACAGGACGAATCCGCGCCGCGGCCGCGACTTCATTTCTCATCGCGATAACATGGGGAATGGCCGTCGTGATTATTGCCTCAAATGCCAGAACTTTTCTCAGCCTAATCTTTTACGGATTTGGCGCCTCCGCCGGAGTGATAACCAGCATCTTGTTTGACAAATATATTCACCCCAAAAAGGAGGAGCGGTAATGAAAATCGTACTGATTGCCGGACCATATTATTCTGGAGGCGATCCTGAAAAGATTGAATATAATATCCGGCACGCGGAAAAATACGCCATCGCGCTGGCAAACAGAAATATCGGATTTTTTTGCCCGCATCTCCACACAAGTCATTTTGAAGCAAAAGCAAACGCATCGGAAGAATTTTACAAAGAACTTGATATGGTGATTTACGACAGGGCGTGCGACGGGGTGGTTTTGATTCCGGGATGGGAAAATTCGTCAGGAGCGCGCAACGAAGAACGGCGGGCAACGGAGCGCGGCATTCCAAAATTTTTTCCGAAATCGCCGGACGACGAAGAATGTCTTGCGGAAATTGAACATTGGGCTAAAAAGTAAAATATAAAAAAAGCCGAGAGATTACGCATCCCTTAGCGGGGAATAAAGCTAAAACTCGGCTTTTTGTTTATTATCACACGTCGCACAATATATGTTTTACGACGTATAAATAACCGCAAATAATAAAAGGGCTTTTAAGGAGCCCTTTTTGTATTTTTTTGTTCGGTTTGGGACTGAAGTTTAATTTTTTCTAAAGTGCAGAGGCGCGTACGGTTGTTCCGCTTCTCCGACATATTCGGCGCGGGGCCTCATGATTTTATTTTTGTCGTCGCGGCATTGTTCCAGAACGTGGGCCGACCACCCCGCCGCCCGGCTTATCGCGAACATCGGCGTGAAAAGCTCGGTTGGAATTTCAAGGCACCGGTAAACGCAGGCGGAATAAAAATCAACGTTCGGCCTGAGCCCTTTCTGCTCGTAGACCATCTCTTCGGCCGTTTCAAACATCTTGTAAAAATCCATTTTGCCGGTTTTTTCAGCCAATTCTCTTGCCCGGTCTTTGAGAATCAGCGCTCTCGGATCGGTTGTCCGCTGATAAACTCTGTGGCCGAAGCCCGGAATTTTCTTTTTTTGCATCAAAATTTTAACAATGATTTGCGCGATTCCGGTTTCGTCTTCAGCCGCCTGCATCATCAGAGCCACCTGTTCGTTGGCTCCGCCGTGGCGCGGGCCGCTCAAAGCGCCTATCGCGGCCGTCATTGCCGCGTACATATCCGCGTCGGTTGAGGTCACGACTCTCGCGGCGAACGTTGAAGCGTTCAGCTCGTGTTCCGCGTGCAAGATCAGGCACTCGTCGAATATTTTTCGTTCGTAATCGCTCGGCTTGCGGCCTTTCAACATCGTAAAAAGCGCTTCGGCGTGCGAGACGTTCGGGCCCGGCCGAATCATTTCAACGCCTTTCTTACGATTGTAAAATTGCGCGACTATTACCGGAAGCTGGCCGATCAGCCGCATGGCCTGACTCTTTAATCGACAGATTTTATCCGCGTCGTGGTTGCAATCAAACATTGCCGAAGCCGATACCGCCGTTCTTAAAATCGTCATCGCCGGGGCGATATCGGCGAATTCTTTTATCAAATTTTCAATCGGTTTTTCGAGATGCCTTTCGTCCGCGACGCGTCGCGAAAAAATTCCAAGTTCGCAGCGGTTCGGCAGTTTTCCGTATAAAAGCAAATAAGCCGTTTCTTCAAAAGTTGAATATTTTGCAAGATCGCGGATATCGTAGCCGCGATACAAAAGTCGTCCTTTTTCGCCGTCTATGAAGCAGATGCCGGAATGGCAGGCCACGACGTCTTTGAGGCCGTCTTCGGACATTTCTCACTCCCCTTTTTAAATTTTGAAATAACTACGATTGTTTTTAATCTACTATATTTTTATCGTTTTGTCAAAAACAAGTGCGTCCGCGCCGCGGATAAACGCCGCAAAAATTGACATTAATTAGCCGTATTGTATAATATAACGATAAAGATTCTTTTACAAAAGAGGTGAAATAATGCGAGGAAAACTGGTCTCCGAATCGGCTTTGGACAATCAAAGGCAAGCGGTGCGGCCGGAAGATTTGAACGATCAGGGAACGGTATTCGGCGGACATGTCATGAGTTTGACGGACGTAACCGCCGCGATGGCGGCGAGGCGCCATGCCGGCAGGCCGTGCGTTACCGCTTCCATTGACAGCCTTCATTTTATCAGTCCAATTTATTTGAAAGAAGACATCGTGCTTTACGCCACGGTCAATCGTGCCTGGAAAACTTCGCTTGAAGTGGGCGTAAAAATTTTCGCCGAAAATCCTTATAACGGCGAGCGCCGGCACGTCGCTTCGGCTTATCTGACGTTCGTCGCTTTGGACGAGAATAATCGTCCGACGGCCGTTCCCCCGCTGATACCGGATACGTACGCGGAACATCGCCGTTATGAAGAAGCCGATCAACGCAGAGCCGTTCGTTTAAAATTAAGGAAACAAAAATAATAAACAAAAAACCGCCTTTTTAAAACAGGCGGTTTTGTTTAAATTAAATTTATTCGTGAGAAAATAAAGAGCCGCGGAACGGCGGATAACCGGTCCCGAAGATCATTGCTATGTCAACGTCGTCCTCCGAAGCGACCTTCGATTCCGTGATTTTTCTCGCCGCTTCTTTCATCATTGAACTCAAAAATTTCACGACGCGCTCTTCGCTCATATTCTGTTTAGAATCCAAAGGCAAAGCGGATAAAATGGAATCGATCGCGGGATTTCGCTTTTTCTCTTTTCCGCTCCAGTCGTAAAATCCTTTGCCGGTTTTTTTGCCGAGCAAATTTGCTTTAATCATTTCCTCAAGCATTCCCGCCGAAAAAACGTCGGAGAGTATGTTTTTCTGAACGTGATAAAGGATGTCGATTCCGACCTGGTCGCCGAGCTCAAATGGCCCCATCGGCATTCCGAATTCAAGCATTGCCCTGTCTATCAGTTCAAAATCGCGGGTTACGGAAAACAGATGAAAAGCGACCAGAAAATAATGGGCCAAGATGTTGTTGACGACGAATCCGGGCGCGTCTTTCGCGCGAACCGGAATTTTGCCCATCATTTTCACGATTGCTCCGGCTTCCTGAACGACTTTTTCTTCGGTTTTTTCCGACGGAATGATTTCAACCAGCGGCATTTTGTCAACCGGATTGAAAAAATGCATTCCGACGAAACGTTCCGGCCGCTGTAAAGCGTGGCCGAGTTTTTCAACCGAAAGCGAAGACGTGTTCGTCGCGATGATCGTCCCCGGCGACGCGTTATTTTCAATCGTCCTCAGCACTTCTTCTTTGATTAAGTAATCTTCATAAACCGCTTCTATCACCAGATCGGCTGCGCTCAATGAAAATTCTTTGGTCGGCGAAATCAGTTCAAAGCACCTTTTCGCCTCGTGCTTTTTAAGCCGTCTGCGTTCAACGTCTTTCTTGTAGAGCGCCGAGATTTGGCGCAGGCCTTTCAAAAGATTCTTTTCGTCTTTTTCGACAAGCCGCACGGGAAAGCCGGCTTTGGAGAGCGCGTAAGCAATCCCCGCCCCCATGGCCCCGGCGCCGATGACGGCCGTTCGCTTGATTCTCGTTTC
>MEYT01000018.1 GCA_001774105.1 Candidatus Azambacteria bacterium RIFCSPLOWO2_01_FULL_46_26
TCCCCGCCCCCATGGCCCCGGCGCCGATGACGGCCGTTCGCTTGATTCTCGTTTCTTTCGGCCATCTTTTCTTGGCGTTCTGCTGAAGCAGAAAAACCCTCAGCAAATTTTGCGCCTGAGAAGAGATCACGAGGCCGCAAAACGCTCTTTTTTCCAATTCATAATCGGCCCTGAAGGATGTCTTTGCCAGCACTTCAAGAGCTTTGAAAGGCGCCGGGTAATGATTCGGGTTGACGCGCTTGGCCACCTCCTTTTTGACAATTGGCAGAATGTACAATTTTTCAAGCCAGAGTTTGCGGCGTTTCCTTTCCGGTATTTTACCCTCGCACGCCAAAGATACGGCGCGTTGAATCAGCGCGTTTTTCGGTGCGATGTCGTCGACAAGTTCGGATTTTCTGGCTTTTTTTGCGTCAACGGATTTGCCTGACGCGATCATTTCCGCGGCGTTTCTCAATCCGATCAAGCGCGGAAGCCGTTGAGTTCCTCCGAAGCCCGGGATAATGCCTAATTTGACTTCAGGAAGGCCGAGCTGCGCGTCTTCGGCCGCGATTCGGATTTTGCAGGAGAGCGCGAATTCAAGCCCTCCGCCGAGGCACTGGCCGTTGATTGCCGCGATTGTCGGAACCTTTAAACTTGCGAGCCGATTCAAGACATTCGTAGCTTGGTATATAAAACGCTCCGCTTGTTCCTGACTGATGCCGATCATCAGTTTGACGTCGGCTCCGGCCAAAAAATCTTTTTTGGCGCTGGCAAAAACAATCGGCATTTTATTGCCGTAATGGCGCAAAATCTCTTCAAGCTCCTCAAAAAAATTTTTATCCAGAACGTTTTGCGACGAGTCCTTTTTGTCGAAAACGCAAACAAGAACGCCGTCCTGCTCCGACACTTTTATTAAATCGTTCATCTCCTCACCTCTTTATTATTAGCGTTTTTTCAAAGATCCGATGATTAACAAATACCATATTTCATTAAATTGGTCAACTTCTTAGTTTTGAAAATTAAAAAAGCCCGGCTTTTTATCCGGACTTTGTGTTGCATTATTATGTTAGAAGGACTATAGCATAACATTCATTGGTTGTAGAGTCAACATAAAAATCAACCAATTTCCAACCTGCTTTTTTGTATCGTTTTTTAAGTTCATTTTCGACTTCACGATTCTTCAGCTTTTTGGGCAATTGGACCATAACCCTATCTGTACTGATTAAATCAATTTTCTTTTCACTTTGATTTAATTTTTTATCTATTGCCTGCTCAAAAAGATCAGCCATTTTCTTAACAAAATCTTCTTTTTTTACGGCCATGCTTTATTCCCCCTTTTGTATGTTACTACCGCATGATTACCATGGCGCCGCCCTGTCCCCCGCCGATGCAGAGCGTTGCCAAAGCCGGACCCGTGAGGTCGTTGAGCCGCAATTCGTTCATTAAAGTCAGGACGAGCCGTGTACCGCTTGAGCCGACCGGGTGTCCGAGAGCAATGGCTCCGCCGTTCACGTTCAGAATGTCAGGATTTAGCGCGCCCATCCCCTCTTCTTCAAAAACCCGCAGACAAGCGAGAACCTGGGCCGCGAACGCCTCGTTGATTTCAACGCGAAGCATCTGATCGAGCCGCCATCCATCGCGATTGAAAAGTTTTTGGGTCGCATAAACAGGGCCGAGCCCCATGGTTTTGGGTTCACAGCCGGCGAAAGCGTAGCCGTAAACTCTGACGTCGGTTTCAAATCCCAGCGCTTTTGCGGCGTCTTTCGACATCATCAGCACCGCGGCCGCTCCGTCGGTAATTTGCGAGGAATTTCCGGCCGTAACGGTTCCGTGCGGTTTTTTGAAAACCGGTTTAAGCTTCGTGAGCGCCTCCATTGTCTGACCGAAGCGCGGCCCGATGTCTTCATTTACAACCGCATTTTTATCCGCCAGAAACATCGTCATTATTTCCCGCTTCAATCGTCCTGATTTTATCGCCGCTTCGGCTTTTTGATGGCTTGCCAAAGCGAATTCATCCTGCTCCTTTCGGCTGATGTCGTAAGTTTCCGCCAGGACCTCGGCGGTCTGTCCCATGTTCATGCCAATCAAAGGATCGCTAAGTCCGGCGAGTAATCCGACTACCGGTTTCAAATATTTCAATTTAAGGCCCGCCAGCAGTTTTATTTTTGCCGACACGGTTTTTGCCGACATTATTCCGGCGACAAGCTCTCTCAATTCCTTGCCGTAAAGAAACGGAATGTTGGACATTGATTCAACGCCTCCGGCGATGACGATGTCCGCCAAACCGAGCGCGATTTTATCGTAACCGTCGGCGATCGCCTGAAGACCGGACGCGCAATTGCGATGGACGGTGTAAGCCGAAATCGATTTCGGCAAACCGGCCCGCAGGGCGATTACCCTGGCTACGTTCGCCGCCTCGGCCGGCTGGGATACGTTACCGATGATGACCTCATCAATTTCTCTGCCGCCCAAATTGAAACAATTTAGCAGTTCTTTGATAACCGAAACGCCGAGATCGTCCGCGGTCAAGTCCTTAAACGCGTTCCCCATTTTTACGTACGGGGTTCTTATTCCTCCTATCAAAACCACTTGCGCCATTTTTACCTCGTTTTTAACGTTTTTAAAGAATCTGATGTTATTATTAAATAAAGAGACGCAGGTGTCAAGTTGTTTCGCTGATTTGACAGGCCGTTTGTCGGGAGTTAAAATTATTGTATGAATAATAAAAATTAATAAATATGAGCGATCAAAACAAGGAAATTAAGATTTCAAAAGTAGTCGTTGACCGCAATTTGTGCATCGGCGCGGCGAGTTGCGTGGCCGTCGCCCCGAGCGTGTTTGAATTAAACGGAGAAAATAAGGCGGTCATGCTTCGTAAAGACGGAACGAAAAATTCCGGCCCCGTGAATAAGGCGGAATTGACCGATCAGCAAATCGCCGACGACATGCTTTTGCTGGCCGCGAAATCCTGTCCGACCAACGCCATCTTTGTCTACGACGAACAGGGAAATCAAATATACCCGTAATTTAAAGAAAACGTCAAACAAAAAAACCGCTCTTAGCGGCTTTTTTGTTTGTGAGAATTTTTGGTTCTGCGTATTTTCGATTTGACCGTTTCAACGTATTTTCGGTAACGGAAAAGCGCCGGCGTTCTATACGCCGGCCTGCCCGGCCTTGCTCCGACTTTCGCGTAATTTCGCATATTGATATGTCCCTATTATGATTCTTTCCAAATTTTCTCTTTGATGCCGGCGCGGTCGTTGACGAGACGGGCCGTCATAAACAGCAAATCGGACAAGCGGTTAAAATATTTTATGATTGACGGATCAACGGTTTGTTTTTCCGCGAGAGCGACTATCCCCCGCTCCGCCCGGCGGCAGACGCTTCGGCCGACGTGGACGCAGGCGGCAATTTCGGAGCCGCCCGGCAGAATGAAATTTGAAAGCGGCGGCAGTTGTTTTTCCATTTCGTCGATTTTCGCTTCCATTTCGGAAACGCGGGCGTCAAGATAATCAAGTTTCGATTTTCCTCCCGTCAAAACAGTGCCTATCGCGAACAAATCGTTTTGGAGCGCGGGAAAAAATTCGGTGAGTTTATCGAACCGCGGGAGATTTTCAAATTTGGCGATAATCAAGCCGAGGCAGCCGTTAAACTCGTCAATCTCGCCGACGGCGGCGATTGTCGCGTCCGCTTTTGAAACCCGTTTTCCGCCGAAAAGAGACGTTTGTCCTTTATCGCCGGCTTTGGTGTAGATTGGCATGGAAAAAAATTGAATCCTGACATATTTAAAAATAACATATATGACAATCAAAAACAATAAAAAAACACCCCATTTTATTTCGGGGTGTTGCGAATTTCTTCAATTGCTTGCTTTAACATTTTGACCGACGGCACCGGATCATGATAGTAATCCTCAATAATGATCGGCCCGCGGAAATCAATTTTTTTCAGCGGCAGCAGAATGTCCTCTTTTAGATTTAAAAGTCCGGCGCCCAGCGGTTTGTGGTCCTGTAAAACCAATTCTTTTTCTCCGTTGGGATAAATCGTAGCCGCGATAACGGCGATGTCGTGAAGATGCAGTTGGCCGATTTTACGATTATATTTTTGTATGAAACGCGGCGCGTCTTTGATTCCGCTCTGAAGCGCGAGGTGGCCAACGTCAAAACAAATTTTGACGTTCTTTTTTTTGGTTACCATGTCGGCCATCATCTCAAAATCGCTGTGCTCAAGATTTTCCAGACAAATTTTTTCTAGAGGAATGATTTTTTCGATTTCTTCCAGACTTTCCATGATTGCCGGAACGCTGACAGTATCGTTAACGTGATGTTTAAGCCACCAGATCAAAAGCCGTATGAATTGATATAAAGATTGTTTTTTTGTTTTTCCCCACCAGGATTTCGGAAACATTTTATCGAGTTCCTGGCTTAAAACAGGGCCGATGGAATGCATGCTAAGATAACGGAAAAATCGCTCGCCTCCCAGATGAGTGGCAAAACCGGTCGGTTCAAGCGGCGCGAAAAAATTCGCGGTTCTTTTAATCACATCAAGCGACGCCTGCTTGATTTCCGGCAAATAAGAATTAATCTGAACGCCGCCGAATTGCGGCAAATGGACGCTGAAGGTTACGTTTTCCTCCTTTCGTAATTTGCTCAAATAAGGCATTTTTTGCCGCCACCATTCGGTAACTTCGGGCCTCAAGAAAATGAGATCCGCCGTAAGCTCGAAATGTTCCGCTCCGGCGTCCCGAAGTTCATGGATTTGCGCTTCAATTTCAAACATGGAAAGCAACTGTTCCGGCGATAATTGCCGGCCGGCATTGATGTCGCTTAGCAGTTTTCCGAAAATATAAAGCGTATTGTCGGCTATTTTGCGGCTAACCTTGGGGTGTTTCGGAAACGTTTTTGGAAACTGAATGTCGTGCACTATTTTAGGCACGATCTTGAAAGTGTTTAGGATAGTCCCGACTCGCATCTGCTTCCTTTCTATTTTTAAAGGACTAAATCTCTGACTACAGCATAAACCGAATGGCGATTTTAGTCAACAAAAACAAAACCCCTCGTTTTTGAGGGGTTGCGCGTTTTAAAAAAACGGATAGAACGCGTGGATAAAGAAGCGCATAGTCAATTTGGTTAAATCGGTGTAAGGATACCAGAAAAGTTCGCGGTTCTTTAAAAGCGGCAAAGAAAATTTGTGTTTAACGACGGTTTGCGATTCGCAAGTTCTGTCAATGCTCGCCTCGCCGTGCCTGAAGACGTTGCAGCGGGGGCCGGTACTCCATTTCGCCGCGCATTGAGGCGCAGAAACCGCCATCCAATTGAGCATTGCCGTGTTGACGTTCGGATTACCCGCCTCCAATCCTTCAAGAATCGTTTTTACGGCCATTTTGTCGTCGCAGAATATCGCGGCATTCAAACTCAAATGAGAATTGTTCGCGGCGTTTATCGCGGCGTTCAAAGTTTTAACCGCCATTATCGGCATCAAAGGCCCGAATGTTTCTTTCGTCATTACGTCCATGTCGTAATTTACGTCAATCAGAACGGTCGGAGGAAACCAACGGCCGTTTCTCTCAAGTCGTTTGCCGCCGCAAAGAATTTTCGCGCCTTTACGAACGGCGTCCGCGACCTGCGCCTCGATGATCTTCAATTGGAATTCCGTGATAACCGGTCCGTAATCGATTTCCGGACGTAGCGCCGCCGCTTTTTTTAGGACTCGCTTGATAAAATCGGAGCTGATTGACGACGCAACTATGCCTCTTTCGGCCGCTTTACAATAATGACCGGCGTTCGCGCAGGCGTTCCAGACGAAACAATTGGCCGCCCGTTCAATGTTAGCCGGGGGCCAGACTATGAAAGGCGCTTTGCCGCCCATTTCCAGATGATAAGGAACGCGTCGCTCGCGGCAGATTTCTTCAATCGCGCCGCCGGTTTTGCATGAGCCGGTGAAAAGAACGACGTCGGCGTTTTCCGACACTATCCGGCCGGCTTCTCCTCCGCCCACGGCGACTTGAAGCAGGTTTTCCGGAAAACAACCGAGAGAGTCGAAGACCTCCTTAAATTTAAGAGCGGTCAGGGGCGTATATTCCGACGGCTTCCAGACAACGGCCGAGCCGGCAAAAAGCGCCGGAACGAAATCAGCCGCCGGAATTGCCAAAGGCAGATTCCACGGCGATATTATGCCGACAACGGGCAGAGGCTTGCGCCTAATCGTGAATTCGTTGTTGAAAAGAACCCAATGAGGCCACGGCGCCAGTTTTTGCTTTAGAAGTTTTTCGCTTCTGCCGCACCAAAAGCTGAGTTCGCCGACGGCGGACAAAGGATCAAGCATCGCGTCGGCCCAGACCTTGCCGGTTTCCCGCTGAACCGCGTCAATGAATTCTTGATAATTATTCTGAAGATAACGCTGGAGGCGCCTTAGCGCCTTTTTGCGCTCTTTTAAAGGAACCGCCGCCCATTGCTTCTGGGCAATCTTCGCGTTTTCAAACATTTTAAGGAGCTCGTCCGGAGGCGTTATCCGCACCCGCCGTTCTTGACATCCGGTGGCCGGATTGACAATCGTTATTGAGTCCATTCTTTTCTCCCCCGCGGTTTATTCCGATTCAATGACTATACCACATATCTTTAAAAAATCAAAGACCCCGTTTTTTTCGGGGTCTGTTTGAACGCGCGAAGAATTTTTAAAAATTGCCGCGCAATCCTTTTTGTTTCGGAGATCGTCCGAATACGAGATACCTGACCTGAATCCAGAATAAAAGCATCAAAGGATAACCGATAAAAATCAGGAACATTCCGGTCAGATTTTTCAATCCCCAAAAATCCTGATAGCTCGGAGCGGCAATGCCGTAAAACGGCGCCGCGTGATTCCATCTCCAGAAATAAATCGTTTCGTCGTATGACCAGCGCGCGAAATTTCTTTCAAAATTCCACATAAAATTATTCGCGTCGCCGAATTGTTTGAACCAATGGCCGGCAACGGGCAGGTCGGAGATTTGAAGGATGTTAAAATAAAATCCTCCGGCAATCAGCCAAAAACCAAGCGTGACCAGGACGCAAAAGATGATAATAGTTTCTTTCCGCAGTTTGTACGGCAAACCAAAACTCAAGGCGACAATCAAAAAAGCGAAACCGGGCAAAAGCATTAAACTGTCAATCAGAAAAGTTGCCGTCATATCAGGCCCTCCTTTGCGTACCACTCTATCGTTTTTTTGACCCCTTCTCTGGCGTCCGGATAAGCGAGTTCAAAATTTAGAAGCCGAATTTTCAGGTTGGACATCAGAAATGGCGCGTTCAAGTAATCAACCAAATCGCGCTCGATTTTCGGCCGCAATCCCCGTTTGGTGTAGCGGAAGTCGTTCCACCAGAGCAGCGGTTTTAACCCCCAAAGAGGATAATGGAACGCCCGTCCGGAAATTCTCAGAAATTTGACGTCGTTCCGGCCGGTTTCCCGCAGACACTTTTCCACCCACAGAAACATTTCCTCAGCCGTATAGCGGGAAGAGTCGCAGATATTATAGATTTCGCCGTGAGTCGCCGTGATGCGCGTCGCCAGAAATTCCGCCGCCTGGCAAACGTCCTGCACGTGAACGAAGGACTGGCTGTATTTGCCGGGGCCGATGATGAAAGGAATCTGTCCCGAAGCGACCATCAGAACCGGTATCGCGACTCCGTATTTTGAACGCGGCCCGTAGACCGCCGCCGGCCTGATTACCGCGAGCGGCAGGTCGTTCGCTTTCGCGAAACTTAAGGCAAGCCGTTCCTGTTCCAATTTTGATCTTTCGTAATTGTTTTTCGGCGAAACGGGCGTGGTTTCGTAAGCCGGCATTTCGCCGGTCACTCCATATACCGAACCGGAGCTCCAAACAATGATGGCGGGCTTCTGCCTTGTTTTGTGGATCATGTTTAGCAGATTATAAGTTCCTTCAACGTTTACCTTATATAACAAATGCGGCGGTTTGGTGTAATCAAAAATCGCGGCGATATGGAACACATAATCGAAATGCCGATCCGGATTGTAAAAAACCTGAATCAAACCGGTTTTTTCGGTGATGTCGGCCGGGATGAAGCAGACATTCGGATCAAGATGATGTTTTCCTTTATAGGCCTGCTCGGTGTCGGTCGCGACGACGGAATATCCCTGATCCAGCAAAAAATCCACCATGTGCGAGCCGATAAAGCCGCAAGCGCCTGTAACGAGCGCGGTTTTTTTGTCTTCCATGATTTCCCTCTTGTTAAAGACCCAG
>MEYT01000019.1 GCA_001774105.1 Candidatus Azambacteria bacterium RIFCSPLOWO2_01_FULL_46_26
TGATGCTTTGGCCTGGCTTCAAAAATCTCGGGCAAAATACGTTGCCGTCAACCGGCCGGTTCAGAAAGGCGATTTTGTTGAAATTGATTTTGAAACCCTGCTTGCCGGCGTGAAAATAGAAAACGGAGAAAGCAAAAATCACGGCCTAATCATCGGCGAGGGCGGTTTTATGCCCGGTTTTGAAGATAATCTGGTCGGAATGGAAGTCGGCCGGGAAAAAGAATTCTCTTTAAAAGCTCCGGACGACTACTTTGCCAAGAATTTGGCCGGAAAATCGCTTGATTTCAAAGCGCGGTTGAACGTTCTTCAGCAAAGGGAATTGCCGGCGCTTGACGACGATTTCGCCAAAGGTCTTGGAAATTTCGACGGTCTTGAGGCGTTGAAAAAAAACGTGAAAGACGGAATCATGGCGGAAAAAGAACAGAAAGAAAAAGAGCGCGCGAGAATAAAAACAATCGAAGCGATAGCCGAGCAAACGAATTTTGAAACGCCTCAAATTTTGATTGATTACGAATTGGAAAAAATGATGTCAGAACTGAACCAAAGCGTCGGCCGGCTGGGGCTTTCTTTCGACCAATACCTTTCGCAAATTAAAAAAACCGCGGAGGAATTAAAAAAAGAGATGGCGCCTTCGGCGGAAAAAAGAGTGCGGATCGCGCTGGTTTTGAAAGCGATTGCGAAGAAAGAAGACGTCAATGTTTCCGAAAATGAAATTGAAGAGCGGATGAATGAAACCCTGAAGCATTATCCGGCCGACGGGGGGGCGAAAAAAGACATTGACCCCGAGCAACTGAAAGATTATACTAAAGGCGTAATCAGGAACGAAAAAGTATTTCAATTATTGGAAAAAATATGAGTTACTTAATTCCCACGGTTGTTGAAAAATCGCCCATGGGCGAGCGGGCTTACGACATTTATTCCCGCCTGCTGAAAGAGAGGATTATTTTTCTCGGCGGACCGATTAACGACGCGGTGGCCAATGTCGTCATCGCCCAGCTTTTATTTTTGGAGCACGAGGATCCGAAGAAAGACATTCAGCTTTACGTTAATTCGCCCGGAGGCTCGGTGACTGCCGGTTTGGCGATTTATGACACGATGCAGTACGTGAAGCCCGACGTTTCAACCATTTGCATCGGCGTGGCGGCTTCAATGGGCGCGGTTTTGCTGACCGCCGGAACGAAAGGCAAGCGTTTTTCTTTGCCTAATTCCGAGGTTTTGCTTCATCAGGTTATGGGCGGAGCCGAAGGGCAGGCCGTTGAGATAGAAATCACCGCCCGTCACATAATTAAAATCAAGGACAAATTGAATCAAATTTTGGCAAAACATACCGGCCAGCCGCTTGCCAAGATTGAAAAAGACACGGACCGCGATTTTTACATGAGCGCCGAAGAAGCGAAGGACTACGGGATAATTGATAAGATTATAAAGAAGTAAATAGAATTTAGAAAATAGAAAGCAGAAAATAAAAAAACCGTCGATTCGTCGGCGGTTTTTTTATCAAATAAGTATTTTTAATAAACTTTTGCCGGTCATTTCTTTCGGCTGGGCCAAACCGGCCAATTCAAGAATCGTCGGCGCGACGTCGGCCAAAAGTCCGCCGATTTCTATGTTTGATCTGATGATTTCCTCGCTGGTTTTTGTCCGTTTGTACGGCTTGGCTATCAAGTAAAAAGGCACGGGATTGGTGCTATGCTCGGTTCTTGTTTCGCCGGTCAAAAGGTCGAATTTTTCTTCGGCATTGCCGTGATCCGAAGTCAGGATTAAAATCACGTCGTTTGCCAGCACCCATTTATAAATCATGCCCAGGCATCGGTCCAGAACCTCCACCGCTTTCACCGTTGCGTCAAAATTTCCGGTATGGCCGACCATGTCGGAGTTGGCGTAATTGACGACCGCCAAATCGTAAATCTTTTTTTCCAAAGCGTCCAGCAATTTATCCGTTATTTCGTAAGCCGCCATCGCCGGCTGCTGTTCCAAATGAGGAGTCGTGATTGAAGGTATCAAAATTCTGTCTTCGCCGGGAAAGGCGATTTCTTTGCCGCCGTTGAAAAAATAAGTCACATGGGCGTATTTTTCCGTTTCGGCGATTCTGACCTGCTTTTTTTGCGTATTGCTGAAAACCTCTCCAAGCGCGTTTTCCACTCCAATCGGCGGAAACGCGACTTCAAACGGCAGGCCTTTTTCGTATTCGGTCATGGCGACGAAATAAAGATTGTTCAATTGCCGGCGGGGAAATTTGTCAAATCGCGGCTGGACAAAGGCCTTCGTCAATTGCCGCTCGGAGTCCTCCCTGAAATTGAAAAAAATCACGGCGTCGTTGTCGGAGATTGCGTTCGCCGCCTTATCCGCTCTTCGAATAACAACCGGTTTTACGCGTTCGTCGCTTGAATTTTCTTGGTAGGCCTTTTCCAGCGCAGCGACCGGATCTTCCAATACTTCGCCGGCGCCTTCGGTTAATAGCCGGTAAGCGGCTTCCGTCCTGTCCCAATTATTGTCGCGATCCATGGCGTAAAAACGTCCCATTATGGTGGATATTTCTCCGACGTCCAAACTTTCCAGGCGCTGTCTGATGTTATAGACGAATTTCGCCGCCTCGTGCGGGGGGCTGTCTTTGCCGTCCGTAAAAAGATGAAGATAGGTTTTTTGGGAAAGGTTTTCTTTTTGGGCGAGATCCAAAAGCGCGTAAAGATGATCAATGTAGCTGTGAACGCTGCCCGAACCGATCAAACCGACCAGATGCAGATTGGATTTTTTTTCTTTTACGTGTTTGACCGCGCCCAGAAAAGCGGGATTTTTGAAAAAAGAGCCGTCGCGGATGGCGAATATGATTCTGGGCAGATGCTGGAAAATGTTTCGGCCGCTGCCGATGGTCAGGTGGCCGACTTCAGAATTTCCGGCCTCTCCCCACGGCAAACCGACCGCCGCGCCCGAGGCCTGAAGGGCAGTTGAAGGAAAATTGGCCTGAATTTCGTTCAAAACCGGCGTTTTTGCCTTGGTAATTGCATTGTTTTCCCTTGCTGGAGCCATTCCGAATCCGTCAAAAATAATCAATATTATTGGTTTCATGTTTTTTATTATATCATTTTCAGACAAATTTTGACAAAATGACATATTTTTGATACGCTTGAAAAAGTTAAATTTCATATCATGAATTTAATTTTAACCATTGGAAATTTATTTTGCTTCCGTCAGGGACAAACTCTTCGGACATGGCCGGGCAAGAGGCTATTTTGGATTGCCGAAAAAATCGAAAGAGATTTCGATTTCGGTGATATTTCAAGAAAATCGCCGTATTTAAAGTTTGACCCCGACGGCTTGGGAATGAATTTAATAACTTATGTTAAACGACATATTTTTGGTTTTTGGGTCAATGTTTTTGGTTGTTGTCGGTTCAATTCTGGGATATTACGCCAGGCAAACGATTGCCAGAGGACAGCTCGGTTCAATTGAGCAAAAAATCACGAAAGCGACGGCCGAGGCCGAAACCAAGGCCCGGGAAATTATAATCGCGGCCAAGGATAAAGCGGAAAAAGCGCTTGAAGCCGTTAAACTGGAAGAAAAGGAAGGCCTTAAGAAGCTGGATGAATTGGAAGATCGTTTGGTCAAAAGACAGGAGAATTTGGACAGGAGAATAGAATCTTACGAAGCGAAAGAAGGCGATTTGCAGGAAAAAATAGAGAAGGTCAAGCAGATCAAATCGGAAATAGAGGCCTTGCGCGAGAGAGAGCGCGAGACGTTGGAAAAAATCGCCGGCTTCACTCTTGAGCAGGCCAAAGAAAATCTCTTAAAAACCGTAGAAGAAAAATACCGCCAGGACATTCTTGACTCAACCGTTCGCCTGGAAAAACTTCGCGGCGAAGAGCTTGAGAGAAAGGCGCTGGAACTCATGGTTACGGCGATTCATCGCTATTCTCGTTCCCACGTCTCCGACGTGATGACAAGCATGGTGAGTTTGCCGAATGAAGACCTCAAAGGCAAGATTATCGGACGCGAGGGCAGAAACATCAGGACTTTGGAGCGGCTGACCGGCGTTGAAATCATTGTTGATGAAACTCCGGACGCCATAACTATCTCGGGTTACGATCCCATTCGCCGTGAAGTCGCGAAAACGGCTCTTGAAAAATTGATTCAGGACGGCAGGATCCAACCGGCCAAGATTGAAGAAAAAGTGGCCGAGGCCCAAAAAGAAATCCAGGAGAGAATTAAAAAAGCCGGAGAGGCGGCGGCGTACGAAACCGGCATTTTGGACTTGCCCAAAGAAATCGTTCATTTGATCGGGCGTTTGGCTTTTCGAACCAGTTTCGGCCAGAATGTTTTATTGCATTCCATTGAGGCGGCCCATATCGCCGGAATTCTGGCCAAGGAACTGGGCTTAAACGTGGAAGTGGCCAAAAAAGGCGCTCTATTGCATGACATCGGAAAAGCGGTTGACCATGAAATTGAGGGAACGCACGTTGAAATCGGTCGGAAAATTTTGAAAAAATACGGAATTCGCGAGGAGATTATCCGGGCAATGGAGGCGCATCACGAAGAATATCCTTTTTCAACGCCCGAGTCGTTTATCGTGACCGCGGCCGAAGCGGTATCCGCGGCGCGTCCCGGGGCCAGGCGCGATACCGTTGAAAATTACCTGAAGCGGCTTGAGAATTTGGAAAAGATCGCCAACTCTTTCCCGGGCATAGAAAAGACGTACGCGATTCAGGCCGGTCGGGAGATCAGGATTTTCGTCACTCCGACGGTTATTGACGATTTGGGCGCGATAAAATTGGCAAAAGACGTCGCGGACAAAATCGAGCAGGAGTTGAAATATCCGGGCGAGATTAAAGTTAATGTTATCCGCGAAACCCGTGCGGTTGAATACGCCAGATAATATGAAAATTCTTTTTTTTGGCGACATTATCGGCGCTCCCGGCAGAAAGGCGCTCGCGAAAATTCTGCCGGCGTGGCGGGAAAAATACTCCCCGGATTTGGCGGTAGCGAACGGCGAAAACATCGCTCACGGCAAAGGAGTCACTGAGAGGACTTTTCAAGAGCTTTTGGCGGCCGGAGTTGACGCCGTCACTTCCGGCAATCACATTTGGCGCCACAAAGAAGCAATCTCTCTTTTGGAAAATAAAAAATTGCCTTTGCTGAGGCCCTATAATTTTCCTCCGAGTTTACCCGGCAGGGGTTTTTTGGAGCTTGAAGCCGGAGTGTCGCGGGTTTTGATAATCAATTTAATCGGCCGCGTTTTCATGTATTCTCATTACGACGATCCGTTTCGGGCCGCCGATGAAATTTTGCGCGAGCGGCATTTAAACGGTTCCGACGACGAGGCGGCCGAAAAATACGGCGCGATTATCGTTGACTGGCATGCCGAGGCCACTTCGGAGAAAGCGGCGCTGGGCTGGTATCTGGACGGCCGGGTCTCGGCGGTTTTGGGGACTCATACGCACGTTCCGACCGCCGACGCTAAAATTTTGCCCAAAGGAACGGCTTTTGTCAGCGATGTCGGAATGGTCGGACCCGAGAATTCGATAATCGGAGTTGAGAGAGAACCGATTTTGGAAGGTTTTTTAAAACAGATTAAAGTTAAAGCAGACGTGGCCTCCGGGCCGGTTGAAGTCAACGCCGTTCTCGTTGAAATTGATTTTAAAACGGGCTTGGCCGTCAAAATTGAGCGCTTGAGAGAGACCGGAGTTGTCGCGGATTGAAATAATTTGGTATAATGGAGATAAAGCTCATAAAGCAAGAAGCTGACAAAGGTCGAAACATTAATTTATACAAAATAAAAAAATGAACAAAGAGCAACTCATTGAAGCGGTTCAAGCGAAAGTGGGCTCCGAGTATTCAAAAAAGCACGTTCAGGAAGGCGTGGAAGCGGTTTTTGACGCGATCACCTCGTCTCTCTCCAAAGGCGAAGACGTGGCAATCACCGGTTTTGGAACTTTCAAGGTCAGCAAAAGAGCGGCTCGCCAGGGAGTGAATCCGCGGACCGGAGAAAAGATTCAGATTGCCGCGACGACCGTTCCGAAATTCAAAGCCGGCAAGGGCTTGAAGGATGCGGTAAAGTAAAGGGCTTGGTCTAAAATTCGGAGCGCAAAGCGCGAACGAATTTTAGAAACCAAACCTTTATCCCGAGGCCGCTGAAGGCGTCCGAGGGATCTCATTTTTGTCTTCGAAGACAACAATAAATCCCCTCATGTTTGTGAGGGGATTTGTTTTTTAAATTTTTGAGAGAGCCGATTTGACGTCTTCTATTATATCCGCGGCGTTTTCCAAACCGATTGACATTCTTATCATCGTTTCAGGAATTTTTGCCTGTTTTCTGCCTTCTATCCCGAGCTGTTCGTGAGTGGTTGAAGCCGGATGAATGGCAAGGGTTTTTGAATCGCCCAAATTGGCAACGTGCCGGCAGAGCGAGAGCGATTCAATGAATTTTTTTGCCTGTTCAAAAGTGCCTTTGAGTTCAAACGAGAGCAAGCCGCTGAACCCTTTCATCTGTTTTTTGCCGATGGCGTGGAGCGGGTGTTCGGGAAGTCCCGGATAATTGACTTTCAGAACTTTCGGATGCTTCCGGAGAAATTTTGCGACTTTCAAAGCGTTTTGGCAGTGTTTTCTCATTCTTAAGGTCAGCGTTTCAAGCCCCAAGAGAAAGAGCCACGCCGCTTCCGGATTGAGACAGGGGCCGAAATCGCGATATTCTTCCTGCCTTATTTTGTCAATCAATTCTTTCTTGCCTACAATCATTCCGCCAATGTCCGTCCCGTTTCCGGCAATATATTTGGTCAGGGAATGGATGACGATGTCCGCGCCCAATTTCAGCGGAGTTTGAAGAGCCGGGGTGGCGACCGTGTTGTCAACCACCAAAATGAGGCGCCGTTCCTTCGCCAATCCCGCCAATTTTTGAATATCAAGGATATCAAGCGTGGGATTGGACGGTGTTTCAACGTAAAGGAAACGGGTGTTCGCGGAAATTTCTCGCGCCCAGTCGTCAATTTGGTAAGGATTCTTCACGAATCTCGCACAGACATTGAGTCCTCGCAAGGTTTTGTTGAAAAGATTAAAGGTGCCGCCGTAAATCCTGTCCGAAGAAACGATTTCGCCTCCGTTTTTGGCAAGATGCGCGGCAACGAGCAAAATCGCAGCCATGCCGCTTGAAGCCGCGAGTCCGGCCTCGCCCCCTTCGGCAAGCGCCATGCGCTTTTCTAATATATCCACCGTCGGGTTGTTTATGCGCGAGTAAATGAAGCCTTCCTTTTCGCCCGCGAAAAGTCGGCGGGCATCCTCGGTGTCTTTAAAAGCGTAAGCGGCGGTCCGGTATATCGGAATCGCGAGGGACCCGGTTTTCTCGTCGCCGTCATAGCCGCCCGAAATCAGAAGCGTCTCAAGCCGCGCTTTCTTTTTCATTCCAAGTCCACGCGGCCGGAAGGGCCGAAAGACGCGCCGCCGCCTCTTTCATGGCAGAGCGACTGATGCGTTCGCGTAAATGTCGCGGCAATGCGTCGTCTGCACAAAGGACAAACGTCACAGCAAGGCCTGATGTGCATATCGCTATTGTCGCCGCTGATCAGGTGGCAATCGCAGCCGCACTCATGAATACAATTACTCATTTCTCTCTCCTTTTGGACAAATTAAAGAACTTATGGTTATATTAGCAATTCGGTAAAACAAGTCAATCCCGACAATAAAAACAATCCCGCCGCGGCGGGATTGTTTTTATTGAGTATATTTATGACCTCGATAGAACCTATTTATCAAAAATTCGTGATGAACGAAAGCCCCGCCGCCGCTCGCTCCGCTCGCGTGCCCCGCAGAAAAATGTTCTCATCCTTTTAGAAGAAAAAATCGGGCGCGCGCAAATCTAGAAATGCAAAGAAAACTTTTTTGTGGGGCGTGCCGGTTTCCGGCACGGCGGCGGGACGGCTTCATTGGGGGTTTTGCTCAAAATGGGTTCGTCCAAGGTTCAGAATTTCCCACCAAAAAGCACCTCACACGGGATGGGGTGCTTTTTGGTGGACTCTGCTCTCAACGAGCAGGGCGGCTGGGACGGCCTCTATTTTATTTCGCTCACGGGCAAAAATTTCTTCCCTCTCCGTTTTTCACGACTTTCAACCGCGTTCCG
>MEYT01000020.1 GCA_001774105.1 Candidatus Azambacteria bacterium RIFCSPLOWO2_01_FULL_46_26
AAGGGTTCGGTAAAACTTTTGTATCCGAACGGCGAGCTTGCCGAAGAAGTGAAGTATAAAATTCCGGCAAAAGATGGTTATTCTGCCGCGAGAAAAAGCGACGGAGCGTTCGTCTGGACGAAAAATCCGACTCCGGGAATGAACAACATCCTGCTCAGCGATTCGCTTAAAACAACTTCTTCCGCGCGTTCTTCCGAAAAAGTTGTTCAAGAAAATTTGAAAATAAGCGCGTTCGTTCCAGTCGCGGGCAAAAGCGTCGGGGTCTCGGCCGCGGATAAAATAAATTTCTCGAATCTTTTGATCAAATCGGCGCAAGCAAAAATCGTTTCGGCTTTTGACGAAGAAATCGCCGCCGAAAGCGGCAAGGAAGCCGCGGAAGACGAAGCAGGCGCTCCGATTAATGGCGAACCGAAAACTTTGCAAGCTCTTGAAGCCAGAATTAGTTCTTTGTTTTACGGCAGGAATGAACTGTTTCTTATTTTGATGTCCGCAGCCGTGCTGGCCCTATTTGGTTTAAGCCGCAAGCTTTATAAATCATAAATATGAAAACGCCCCGCCTTGGCGGGGGCGTTTTTTAATTTTCAAGTTTGTCGTTCAATCATTGCAACACCGTTCCTTGGTCATAGCCCACGGTCGGATCGTCGGGCAGATCGGAAGGAATCGGAATTGTCGTTTCGCTCAGACTGACGCCGGTAAATTCATCTTTGCCGGAGATTGTCGTCGGATTGAAAATTGGAACAATGCGGCCGGCTTGGGTCAGGGTCGGGGTTAAAGAAATTTGGAAAACAACTTCCTGGGCGGGCAGAATAACTCCGATTCCCGGCTGAACTTTGCCGATGTCCCACGTCACTTCTCCTGTTCGCTCGTTGTATTCAGGACTCGTTTCGCTTCGTAAATTGAAAACTTTGCCGGTCCAGTTCACCCCCTGGGGCAAGGCCGTTTTGACCGTGACGTTTTCGGAATCGTTCGAAAAATTGACGACTTGCCAGTGAATCGTGTAAGTCGTAGTTTGATTCACCCGCGGCGGAAGAGGGCCGGTATTCGCGATTGGAGCGGTCTGGTCGTTGAAATACGCTTTTGATCTCACGCTCAAGCGTCCGCCGATTTTCGTCGTTATTTCGCTCGTTTGGGATATTTTTTCCTGCGCCAGGAACAAGCCCGTGCTTCTTGTTTCAATCGTTGCCGCCATTTTGACGGTAAAATTTTTATCGGTGAAAGTCGCGATCGGATAATTGCCCTTTAATTTGACGGAGAAGGTCAATTCGCCGCCTTCCCCTGGATTTAACACCAGGAATTCGGGAACATTGCCGGCGCTCCATGTTATAGTGCCGGTTCGGCCGTCGAACGAACCTGTCGGGTTGCTTAAACCGCTGAAATCAAGCATTGCTCCGCTTAATTGCGCTTTTAAGACGATTTCGCGCAAGCCGATGTTTGAATTGTTTTTATAGGTGATTTTGTATTTCAAGGTATCGCTCGGAAAAGCGATATAATCGGCAACTTCGTTCACCGAAGAGGCGATCAGAATGGGCGACGAGGCGATTTGAGAAGAAGCTTTGGCTTCCCTGAAAGCGATGAAAGTTTGATTCTCTTCAATACCGATACTTGCTTTCAGCGTTTTGTTTTCTCCCTCATTTCCTCTTAAAATTCCTTTGATGAAAATCTGGCCGCCGGCGTCGGCGTCAACGTCGTCAATCAGCCAAACGTTGCTTCCGATGACCGGCTTCGGATCCGCGGATTCAAAATAAAAATTTTCCGGATACGCGGCTTCGATTCTCACGTTTTCGAACGGCCCCTGGGAAACGTTTGAATATCTGATGACGTAATTCACTTTTTCTCCGTCAAGAACTTTTTGCGGCGCCTCCAGGTCCAGCACCAATCCGTGAGCCGCGATGGTTACGTTGGCTTTCGCCGCGTTTTCAAACTTGGCCGAAGAATTTTCCGGCCGATAAACGAGTTTTGCTTCTATCTGCTTAGTGTTGTCAACTTCGCCGATTATCCTCAACGGGAACTCCTGCTTTTTTTCGCCGCCGATTCCGATGTTTCCGAGCGAGTAGCTGATCGCGCCGGATTTGCCCGGTTCAACCGCCGGTCCGCCGATCAGAACAACGCCCGCCTGATACGAAAAAACAAGCTCGGCCCCGGAAAGAACGACCGGCGTGTTGTTTTTGTAGTTGACTGTGAAAACGACTTTTTCACCGACGCGGACTTCGGACGGTCCGGTCAAAGTGAAAACAACCTGTTCCGTAAGGAAGGGCTGGCGCAGGAAGTAAAACGCGGCGCCTCCGCCGAGAGCAAGCAAAATAAAGATTATAAAAAAGATTTTAGAAATTTTTTTCTGCTTGGGCGTGAAAACCGGCGGTTTTTTCGTTTCTTCCAGCCATTCTTTGGCGGCCTTTTCTTCTTCGTGGGTCGGTTCTTCAACGACCGGTCGGAATTTCCGGTACGACGGTTCAAGAGGTCTTTTCGGTTCTTCGGGCCGGTATAATTTTTTCTCCAGTTCTTCTAAAGGCATATAATTATTATACCAAATTTCTACTCAAAATGATAGGCGGTAAAGCGATTCAAAATTAATTCCAATTCTTCGATTTCCGTTTTTTTAAGGCGCAATTTTCTTAAAAAAGCGGCTTCTTTGGCGAGAAAAGTCCGCAAAATTTTAATCGCTTCCGCGGAAATCGGAATAGTTTTATTGCCGGTTTTCGGGCAGTTTTCACAGATAATGCCGCCTTTGGACGGACTGAAAAAGTTGTTTTCCGGCTTGATTTTTTTCCGGCAGACAACGCATTTCCAAAGCTCGGGCTGATGTCCGAGGTGTTTCAGGAGATTTGTCTGAAAAAAACAGAAAAATTTTTTGGCGGACGAAGCCGGAGCCGAATCAAGTTCTTTCAGCGTTGAGAGGGTAAGATCCCAAATGGATAAGTCCTTGCGGGGTCCGGCGATTGAATCATTCAGAATTTCGGCCATTTGAAACGCCGCGGCCAATTTTTCCAAATTTGAGCGGAGCGATGAAAAATTTTCAATCGCGAGAGCGCCGGTCAGAACCGGTCTCGTCCGGCCGTCGCTGAACATAAAATGGCTGTAACAAAACAGCTCGGAATGGCCGAGCAATTTCGCTTCAATCTTCCTGATGCCTCTTGCCGTCGTTTCAATCTTGCCGAAGTCCCTGGTAAGGATCGTTAAAAAACGGTCCGCTTCTCCGATATCACGTTTTTTAATGACAACACCGAGAGTTTGATGCATATCAAGTTAAGCTTTAAATTTACAATTTTTTTATTCCTATCCAAATATTCTTCGTGTCCCCCGGCCCTGTTTCAAGGTCAAAGGTTTTTTCCGCGGCAAAGACCTGTTTTTCTTTCAGTCCGGCTTCCAACTTGTCCGCGCTTATCGCTTGTTTTAAATTATCGCGATGTTTGCCGATTATTTCTTCAAGTCCGCCCGAGCAGGAATATCGCGCGGCGATTTTCTCCTGCGGCTTCAAGCCCGCGTCGCGCCTCATTTCCTGAATGTTTCTGACAAGCTCCCTTATCAGTCCTTCTTCTTTCAGTTCGGCGGTTAACTCCGTATTCAGGGCAACGGAAATTCGGCCGTCGGTCTCAATTAACCATCCGGGTCCTTCCGGCAATTTTTTCGCGCTCTCCACTTCTTTTATATTGAGTTCGTCTTTCAACAGTTCAATTAATTCTTTTTCAATTCGCAATTTTAAATTTAAAATTCTCAATTTTTGCAGCGGTTGCCTGACTTTGATTCCGGCCGCGGCCCTAGCTTTCAGTCCCAAAGCGGCGATTTTTCTCGTTAAATCCATCAGTTCGTTTAACTTTTTATCAATAAATTTCTTGTTGACTTCCGGATAATTTTCAAGATGCGCGCTCTCTTTTTCGTTTGAGAGATTTTTATAAATAATTTCGGCCAGAAACGGGGTGAAAGGCGCCGCGGCTTTCGCGAATTCGGCCAAAACAAAAGCCAGAGTTCCGGCCGCCTCCAGATATTCTGAGCGGCTCTTTGGATGCTGGAATCTTGCCCGCGATCTTCTGACATACCAATTGGAAAGATCTTCAACGAATTCCTCAAGCGGTCTTGAGGCGCGGGTCAGTTCGTATCTTTCCATTTCTTTGTTGATTTGCTCAATCAAGGATTGGAGGCGCGAGAGAATCCAGCGGTCAAGAACGTGTTTCGGCTTTGCGGGCGCTTTCGAGGCGCTGATTTTCATTTTGCCGGAGTAGAGCCGCAAAAAAGACAAAGTGTTCAAAACCGTGGAAATGAGTTTCCGGTAGACCTCCTGCACTCCTTTTTCCGAAAATTTGTAATCCTCGCCGATCGGGGTTGAAGCGAGCAGGAAATAGCGCAAAGCGTCGGCTCCGTATTTTTCAAAAATCAATTCCGGCTCGGGATAATTGCGCAATTTTTTGCTCAATTTTTGTCCTTTTTCGTCCAAAATCAAGCCGTTGACGATGACATTTTTAAAGGCCGGTTTGTTTTTTCCGATGCCGGTGTTCTTTTGAGTCAGGGCCGAAGCCAGAACGTGAAGCGTGTAAAACCAGCCGCGGGTCTGGTCCAGTCCTTCGGCGATGAAATCGGCCGGAAACGAACTCTCAACGGATTTTTTATTTTCAAAAGGATAGTGCCATTGAGCGTAAGGCATTGAGCCGGATTCAAACCAGCAGTCAAAAACCTCTTCAATTCGACTCATTCGCGAGCCGCATTTTTGGCAAGCCAGTTTGATTTCGTCAATATAAGGCCGATGCAGGTCAACCTCGCCCGATTCGCTGAAAGGCAGATTTTTTAATTCCAATTTTTTGTAGTCGCCGTTTGCCAGATAAATTTTTTCGTAATTCGCGACTATCTCTTCATTGTTCATTCCTTGAGCCGCGCCGGCCAAAATCCAGAGGGGGTCTCCGTGGCTGACGATGAGAATGTTTTTATTTTTGTGTTTTTTGTCGATTTCAAGCAAAAATTCCATTATTCGTTTCTTAATGTCCGAATGATTTTCTCCGCCTTCCGGCGCTTTGCCGAATTTTTCCAGACGGCCGGCAAATAACGCTTTGTATTCTTCAATCGGCCGGCCGTTTAAAACGCCGAAATTCACTTCCCGCAGGCGGGCGTCGTGCTCGACTTTAAGCCTCAAAACGTCCGCGATGATTTGGGCGGTTTGTTTTGTCCGTAAAAGATCGGAAGCGAATACAAAATCAATTTTTTCTTTTTTGAGTTTTTGGGCGGTCTTTTCAACCTGCTTGATTCCTTCGGGCACGAGGTGAACTTCCTTTGTCGTGCTTTCCGGCCAGCAGCTCATAAATTGTTCGTGGTTTGAGACGGCTTTGCCGTGGCGGACGATGAAATATTTGTTGCCGCTTGAAACGGCTTTTTTGTCCAACTCCTCAAGGCCGCCGACGACTTCAAGACGTCCGCATTTTTCGCATTGCCAAATCGGGATGGCCGCGCCCCAGAAACGATTGCGGGAAACGGCCCAATCCCTCGCTTCTTTCAGCCATTTGCCGAATCTTCCTTCTTTGAGATGTCCGGGCACCCATCGGATTTTTTTATTGTTGTCAACGAGTTGTCTTTTGATTTTTGTAACTCCGACGTACCAGCTATTCAGCGGATAATAAAGCAGGGGAGTGTCGCATCGCCAGCAGAAAGGATAGCTATGGGTGATTTTTTCGGTTTTGAACAAAAGGCCGCGTTCTTTTAAATTGGCGACGATCAAAGGATCGGCTTGTTTGACGAACATGCCGGCGAAGGGCTCGACTTCTTTAATAAATTTGCCTTCTTTGTCGACGGTCAGCAAAAACGGCAAATTATATTTTTTGCCGAGCTTTAAGTCCTCTTCGCCAAAAGCCGGAGCGATGTGGACGATGCCCGAGCCGTCTTTGGCCGAAACATAATCGGCCGTGACGACATAATGCGCTTTTTTTTCAAGGGGCATAAATCGATAAAGCGGCTCGTATTCCGTATCCGTCAAATCCTTTCCTTTGTATTTTTTTACGACTTCATAATTTCCGTTTAGAACGCTAAGCCGATTCTCTGCCAAAATTAAAAATTCATTGTCATATTTAACCGCCACGTAATTAAGCTTTGGGTTTACGGCCAAAGCGGTGTTGGCAGGCAAGGTCCAGGGAGTTGTTGTCCAAACCAAGAAGAAGTTGTTAGCAGCCCGTTTAATTTTGAATTTGACGTAGACGGAATCTTCGCCGACGTCCTTATAACCCTGATTGACTTCAAAATTGGAAAGGCCGGTGCCGCAGCGGGAGCAGTAGGGAGTGATTCTGAAATCATTTTTCACGAGCCCGTTATCCCAGAGTTTTTTAAAAACCCACCAGACCGATTCCATGTAATCATTGTCCAAAGTCGCGTAGGCCTTGGAATACTCGGCCCAGCGACCGACTCGTTTTAAGGTCTGTTCAAAATCCTTGACGCAGCGGAAAACCGAAGCGCGGCAGGCGCGGTTAAAAACGGCGATGCCCATTTTTTCAATCGCCTTTTTGTCGCCGACGCCCAGTTCCTTTTCAATCAAATTTTCAACCGGCAGGCCGTGGCAGTCCCAACCGACCCTTCGCTCAACCTTAAAACCCCGCATCGTCCAATAGCGGGTTACGGCGTCTTTGATGGTCGTCGCCAAAATATGGCCGTAATGCGGCAGGCCGCTGGCGAACGGTGGGCCGTCATAAAAGCTGTAGCTTTTGGCTTTTTTTCTTTGTTTGATTGATTTCTGAAAAATTTGATTATTTTCCCAGAACATCAAAACTTCTTTTTCCAACTCGCCGATTTTTTTATTTTTTGCGTCAAACATATAATATATGATATATAAAATTTCGCGTTTTGTCCAAAAACAAAACCCCGATTTTTTCGGGGTTGTTCAGTTTAAAATCTGTCTAAAAGCGGAAAGGACTTGCTTCTCCAAAATTTCGGCCAAAAATAGTTTTCAATGATTTCGGCAAGCAGGGGCTCTTTGGCTTTAAAAAGGCAATACATAGCCCGAACGTATTGACCGGTTTCCCATTGGGTGTGGCTGTCAAGCCGGAGCAAAAAGACGTTGGTTAATGAACTTAAAGGCGTCACCCATGAAACGTGGGTGTAAAAAGCGTAGGGAAGCAGAAGAGACGCGTCTTCCAAACTGCCCGTTTCTTCCAACAGACGTTTTGCTTCTTCGATGCTTTTTTCCTGGGAGTCGTTCAAAATCCGCCAAACCCGAAGATTTTCCTCGCCCGAAAAAATTTCAAATTCGTAATGCCCGACCTTGCCTTTTTGACTGCGGAAAATCGCGGGAATGTACAGCCGCTGGCGTTCAAGCGCTCCTTCAAAATCGTCTTCAATTTCGGCGGGGTAGCCTTTGCGGTGGCGGACAAGCTGGCGCCAGACGAAAATCGGAACTTCCAAATCCCAATGAACGATCATTTGATCCAAGGCCCTGTCCGGACTGAAACGGTCGCTTAAACACTTCACAATCATTCCCGCGTCGCCGCTTATTTCCCGCAAACCGACAAAACCGCCCAGAATTTTTTCTTTTTCGCAACGTTTGTCCGATGGCCCGACTCGGCTTTTCAAAACCGCCGCCCACTCGCATTCCCTTGTTTGATTTTCATCGTTCCAGCGTTGATAAGTTTCGTAGGCAACTGGCGCTTGTTCGGCGACTATCTCTTTTAATCGCGCGAGAAGCGTTTGAAAATCTTCGGTCGCGCAATTCTGATTTACTTCGGCCGCGTCAAAAAATTCAAATAACGTCCTTAAATCAACCGTCCAGTAAAATTGGGTGAAAAAGCTGTATGGGAGAGCGAGACGCGCCTGCTCTTTGGCCACGCCCGCTTCAAGTAAATTTCTATAATTTTTGTAAGCCCGATTTTGGGAGGAGCGGACGATTTCTTGAATTCCCGGAGAATATAAGGAAGGAACGTAAAAATCGTTTTCCGGAAATACCGAATATCTGCCGGAAAATTCGTTGTGGGAAGAAAAAAGTACGCAAAAGAATTGTCGGGCCGTCCTGATTGAGGCCTTGACGTGGAAGCGAAAAACGATTTTTTGAAACGGAGTTAAGTGATGGTCGCGGTAAAGAAAATTTACCATTCCCTTCAGTTTTTCGTCGGTCACGTCCTCAAGATGACGGCCGGTTGAGACCCTGGCCGCCCGGACAATG
>MEYT01000021.1:0-8902 GCA_001774105.1 Candidatus Azambacteria bacterium RIFCSPLOWO2_01_FULL_46_26
CAAACCTATGTCGTTGATCAGGCCGGTCGGATTATCAGCCACAGCAATTATTTTTTGGTCATTTCCGGAAGCGATTGGCTGAGCCGCCCAATTGTCCAAAAAATCGTTCAAAATCGGGAAACCGTTGACGGCCTAAACGCGGATGACCGTTATTTCAACGACGCGGGCCTGGAAGTTCAGGCCGCCGGCCTGCCGGTGCCGGAATTTGGCTGGGGAGTAGTTGTTGAACAGCCGTTTTTTGAAATTCAAACGTCTTCCAACCAAATTTTAACTTTCGGTTTGATTTCTCTCGGCATCGGGCTTGTTCTGATCATTGTTTTGAATATTAACTTTTTGGCGCTGGGAAGAACAAGCGCCGCCTTGGAAAAAGAGCGGGACAGGATTTCGGCGATCGTTTCCAATCTGACCGACGGCTTGATTCAATACGATCCGGATTTTCGGATTCAATTAATGAATCCGCGGGCGGAAGAAATGCTGGGGATTAAAGAGGACGAGGTTAAAGATAAAATCGTCACCCGTGATTTTGACATTGTGACGCGAAACGCCAAATTTAAGGCGCTGGCGTCGGTTATATTCGCGGAACCCGGCGATGATAAAGAAAAAAAAGGAGCGTTTAAAGAAAAATACCCGCTTGTCGAAGTTGTTTTGAAGGAACCCCAGGAGCGCTGGCTTAAAATAGCGACGGTTCCCATCGCCGATTATCAGGGAAAAACCGCCGGTTTCATCAAAGTTATCCACGACGTTTCAAGAGAGCGCGTCGTTGCGAGAATGAAATCCGAATTCATTTCCATCGTCGCGCATCAATTAAGAACTCCTTTAGCGGCCATCAAATGGACGCTGCGGATGATTTTGGACGGCGACGTCGGCCAAATAACTTCCGAACAAAAGACCTTTTTGGAGCAGGGGTACGCGAGCAACGACCGGATGATTTTTTTGATAAACGATCTTTTAAACGTCGCGCGGATTGAAGAGGGCCGGTTCGGTTATGAATTCGTCGAAACCGATTTAATCGCTTTAATTGAAAAGAACGTCGCGAATTTTCAATTGGCGGCCCGTTCCAAGAACATTTCTTTAATTTTCGAGAAACCGGCCGTTGAAACGCATCGGGTGACGATTGATTCTTCCAAAATTGATCTGGTCTTTCAGAATTTGATTGATAACGCCATTAAATACAGCTTGCCCGGCGGCAGGATTGAACTTAAAGCCGAGCCGTATAAAGATCGCCCTTTTCTTCTTGTTTCAATTAAAGATAGTGGGATAGGCATTCCGTCCCATCAAGTCCCCCGGGTTTTTACGAAATTTTTCCGGGGCGATAACGTTATCCGGTTTCAAACCGAGGGCACCGGTTTAGGAATGTTTATCGTGAAAAACATCGTCCGCCGGCACGGCGGAGACATCTGGGTTGAGTCCGAGGAGGGCAAGGGCACGACTTTTTCTTTTACTCTGCCTTTAGACGCGAAAATGATTCCCGCGATAGAAAGTCCGTTTGAGGAATTGATCGCGTAAGGATTTATCCACAGGGTTGCTTTGCTCTTAATTGCCAAAATATGTTATACTTGAATTAAAGAGCAATTAATAGGTTTTAAGGACGTCTCTGAAAGGTCGATTATTTATTTTATAAAACTCTTAATTTACCATGGACGAAAAAAATACTTGGTTTAGCTGGAGAGAGTTTATTTTGGGCTTGATTTTGAATATTCTGATAATCGTTATCAGTTTTATGGTGTATGACTGTTATGTCGTCGGCCCGGTTTTGAAGCTGGTAAGATAATTCCTTCCGCTGAACGCGTCTCTATGGCGACGCGGATGATGTTTCATTTTTCGGCATTTCCTAAAGAGATTTCGAATTTTTATTCGAAATCTCTTTAGGAGGCGGAATGAAACATTTAACAATTGACGTTTGGCGAACGGTAGACGACGATTGAGGCCAAATTTCAAGTGTTAAGTGTTTCACTTATGACAGATCAAACAAGCAACCAAGAACAGGGGGTATCCTCTGTACCGGCTCAACCACAACCGAAAACCGGGCCGGGCGCCGGAATAAGAATTTTAGTCGTTGAAGATGACAGGTTTCTTCGCGGTTTGTTGACCCAAAAGCTTGATAATGAGGGTTTTGACGTATCGATCGCGGCTGACGGCAACGAGGGTATGGAAAAGATCGCGCAAGAAAAACCGGATGTCGTTCTTTTGGACATCATTTTGCCGGGCATCGACGGGTTTGAGATACTTAAAAAAATGCAGGCCGATCCGGAGTTGAGCAAAATTCCGATCATGCTTTTGACCAATCTCGGCCAGCAGGAAGACATTGAGCGCGGTTTACGGCTCGGAGCCAAAGGCTATCTCATCAAAGCCCACTTCACCCCCTCGGAGATCGTGGACAAAATCAAGGCGGTGATTAAGGAGAGTTATTTGTAAGTTTGAACTTTTTATTCCGTTCGCAGATTCGGCATTTTAACAGCTCCGGTTTCAGGGGCTGTTATTTTTTGGTATAATTAAGAATATGCCCGAATTACCGGAAGTGGAAACAATAGTCCGCGATTTGAAGAAAAAGATTGTCGGCCGGAAAATCATTGATGTTTGGACCGATTGGCCGAAAACCGTCAAATTTCCCAAAAAAATGGACAAATTCAAACGGGAAATCATCGGCCGGAAAATAGAAAAAATTGAGCGTCGCGGCAAAAACATTTTGATTTTTTTAAGCGGCGGCAAATTGCTTTTGGTTCATCAGAAATTAACCGGCCATCTTTTGGTTGGCAGATGGAAAATTGAAGACAACATCCCTCGGCCACTCATGAAAGGGGCTTTGGAGGACAAGGTAAACAATTATATCCACTTCATTTTTTTCTTGGACGACGAAAATCAACTGGCGTTGTCCGATTTAAGAAAATTCGCCAAAATAATGGCCGGCGCGGAAGACGAAATAAAAAAATTTCCCGATTTAAAAAATTTAGGAAGCGAGCCGCTTGACAAAAAATTTACTTTTGAGAGATTTAAAGATAGGTTCTCCGGCAAAAAAGGCAAAATAAAACAGGTTTTAATGAATCAAAAGATAATCGCCGGAATCGGCAATATTTATTCGGACGAGATTTTGTGGCAAGCCGGGGTTTATCCTTTGAAAGAAGTTCAAAAACTGAAAGAAAACGAATTAAAAGCGATTTATCGGTCAATGCGGGATATTTTTAAAAAAGCGATCGGTTTGAGGGGCGACAGTATGAGCGATTTTCGCGACACCGCCGGAAGAAAAGGCCGCTATCAAGAATTTCATAAGGCCTATCAAAGGACCGGCGAGCCGTGTTTTCGGGACGGGACCACGATTAAAAGATTCAAACTCGGGGGCAGAAGCGGGCATTATTGTCCAACCTGCCAAAGGTTAACAAACAACTAAATAATAACAAATTTTATGGGTTCCAAATTTTTGAAAATATCACTCATTTTAGCCGGCGTTTTTTTTGCCGTCGGTGCGTTTTTTTTCACTCAATCCGGAAGGAGTTTTATGATTGAATCCAACCAGGCTTCAATCATAAACAACACTTCAACCGCTTCCACCACCCCAATCTCTCAAGCCGAGCCGCAGGAAAAAACCGCGAACAACTTAAGTCCTATCAGCGGCCTTGGCTGCCCAAATTATAATCGCCGTCCGGTGGCCGTAATGCTTGCCGGCGATGTCATTGTCCGGCCGCTTTCGGGAATCAGCTTCGCCGATTTAGTGGTTGAAATGCCCGTGATTACCGACAGCATCACCCGGTTGATGGCGGTCTACGTTTGCAGTGACCCCGAAGAAATCGGTTCCATCCGTTCGGCAAGGCACGATTTTATCACTTTGGCCCAAGGGTTTGACGCGATTTATTCTCATTGGGGCGGTTCCCATTTCGCTTTGGACAAATTAAATAAAGGCGTGATTGACAACATTGACGCACTGACCAATCCTTATCAGGCCTATTGGCGGAAAGAAGGAATACTCCCCCCTCATAATGGCTTTTCGTCGATGGAGCGTCTGAGCCGCGCGGCTGGGAAGTTGGGTTATCGTTTGGAAAATCAATTTGAAGGTTATTTGCACGACGATTCCGCGCCTAGCCAAACAAAAGACGGGGTTCTGGAAATCGGCTTCCCCGGGCCCTATAAAGTTAAATACCGATATAACGCGAAAACGAACAGTTATCTTCGCTTTCGCGGCGGAACGCCGGAGATCGATAAATTGATTGGCAGGCAGGTTGAGGCGAAAAATGTCGTCGTGATGCGAGCCGAATCGCGGCAAATCGAAGGCCAATACAACGACGTGGCGGTTGAAGGCCGCGGCAAGGCGGCGATTTACAAAAACGGAGAAGAAATCGTCGGCTATTGGGAGAAGGACAAAAGCGATCCGAAAAGCAAGCTCTATTTTTTCAACAGCGACGGCGAGATTAAATTTACTTCGGGCCAAATCTGGATAGAAGTTGTTGAGCCGGGCCAGGAAGTGAAATGGGAAACACAACCATGATTATTTTTCTCTACGGCGGCGATGACTTCGGTTCGCGCCGGAAATTGAACGAAATAATTGAACAATATCGGATGAAAAATCCGGGGAGTTTTAATTTTTATCAGATTGATTTTGAATCAAAAAACGCTTTCGGCGAATTGCAAAACGGAGCGTTAAGCGTTTCAATGTTTCCGGAGAAAAAATTTTTTGTTTTGAAAAACGTTTTTTCTTTGCCAAAAGGCAAAAATCCGCAGGAGGAAGAAATAGTAAGTTTTTTAAAACGAAATAATTTTTCGGATGACTCAAACGCGATTTTAACGTTTTGGCAGGAGGGAGAGCCGTCGGCGGCGAATCTTTTATTAAAGGAATTGATTAAAAAACCGAATTTGGTTCAGAAATTCGATCTGCCGGAAGGTCGTTCGCTTGAGGATTGGATAGAGAAAGAAGCTCGTTCGCGCGGAGCAAAGATTGCGCCGCCGGCAATTCGGTTTTTGGCGCTGGCTGTTGGTTCGGATCTTTGGCGAATGGAGCAGGAAATCGCCAAACTGGCAAATTACAAGAAAGACGGCGTGATAGAACTTAAGGACGCGCAAGCGTTGGTTAAAGCGAAAATCGATTCGAACGTTTTTGAATTGGTTGACGCGATCGCTGTCCGCGACAAACGAGCGGCTTTCGCGCTGGTCAAAAGGGAGCTTGAGGCCGGCAGCGGCGAAATTTATTTGATGACGATGATTGCCTATCAATTCAGAAATTTGATTAAAGTCGCTTCCTGCGGATTAAAAGACGGTTTGCGGATCCCGAAGGAATTAAAAATGCATCCCTACGTCGTCAAGAAAACTTTGGCGCAGCTGAAAAATTTTTCCGGCCCGGACTTAAGAAGAATTTATCAGAAATTATTTTCGTTTGATTTGGCCGTGAAGACCGGACGACTGCAGCCCGAATTGGCGCTTGAGATGCTGATTTTGGAAATTTAACGCTTGTTTCCGGAATAAAAAAATCACCCCCGCCATGGCGGGGGTGATTTTTAATTTTAATATAAATTTATTTCGCGGCGAGCTTGTTTAAACCGCGAGTAAGTCGCGCTTTTATTCTTGAGGCCGTGTTTGCTTTGATTATGTTCGTTTTGGTTGATTTGTCTAAAACTTTATAAACGCCTGCCAGCATTTTCTTCGCTTCCTCGGTCTTTTTCTCGCCAAGCAAACCGCGAAATTCTTTAATCGCTTTTTTTAACGCTTCTTTTCTGACGATGTTTGTTATCCGTCTTTTTTTGCTTTGCCGCAACGCTTTTTGCGCTGCTTTGGTAATTGGCATAACTTTACGAAGTACGAATGATTACGAATATACGAACAAGATAGCAAATAAAAACCCGAGTGTCAATTTCCTTTTGAGACGAGACGGCGAATCGCGGAACCCGCGAAACGTTTTATCAAATACGCGGAGAAAATGCCGAGAATCGCGCCGGCCAAAATGTCCGAGGGCCAGTGTACTCCGCCCAGAATTCTTGCCCCGCTTATCAAAACCGCGCCCGCGAAAAACAAAGCCCCGAGCTTTTTGTCGTAAAAATAAACCCCCGCGGCCAGAGCGAAGAAAGTCGCGGCGTGTCCCGAGGGAAAGGATGATTCGTTGGCGTGATTGAAAAGGGGCTGGAAATCTAAAGTAAAAAAAGGCCGGGGCCGGAAATAAAAGATTCGGAACAGTCCGACGAAAACGATTCTGGACAGAATTGCCGAAGCAAAACCGGCGATCACCGCCATCCGATTTTTAAGTCGTGGTTCGTTTTTGCCGTAAATCCAGAAAGACAAAAGTAGAACGACCAAAAAATACTGAAAATATTGCGCGAAAAAAATCGTCAGCCAGTCCAACAAAAACGAGTTGTCGGCAAAGCCGTGAATGAAATTGAATAGGGCTAGATCCATTAAATTAAAGACAAAAGAAGTTTGGCCAATTTATCGGGGTCGTGGCGGATAAATCCGTTTTTTCTTAAAAGATCGGCGGAGATCGTTTTATATTTCTTTCCTTTGAAATCGCTTTTTTTGTGCTCAACGAGAATCGCCTTTTCTTCGGAGTATCTTCTGAGCCGATCCTCGGCCGGCTGGGTTTTATTCACGACAAAATAATTCAAAACGGCCTTGCCGAGATAATTTTCAATTTCATCGGCGAAGTCCAAAGCGGCGAACTTATTCGTCTCGCCTAATTTCGTCATTAAATTGCAAAGATAAACTTTTTTCGCTTTTGACGCCCTGATGGCCGAAAGAATGCCTTTGACCAGAAGATTCGGAATTAAGCTTGTGTAAAGATCGCCGGGCCCCAAAACAATCAGGTCCGCTTTTTTAACCGCCTCAATCGCCTTTGTATTCGCCTCGCAAACCGGTCTTAAAAAAACCTTCTTTATTTTCAGCGATGGATCGTGTTTGGGAATGTCAATGTTGGTTTCGCCGGAAACTATGACGCCGTTTTCCAATTCGGCGTAAAGTTTGGCGCTGTCAAGAGTGACTGGAATGACTTCTCCTTGAATCGCCAAAACCTTGCCCGCCTCGTAAATCGCTTTTTCAAAATTGCCGGTCAGCCGCTCCAAAGCGGTGATGAAAAGATTGCCGAAATTGTGGCCGCTAAGCAAACCCTCGGAAAAACGATAATTAAAAAGCTCGGACATTAAACGGTAATCCGTTTTGGCAAGAGCCACCAGCGCCCGTCGCACGTCGCCCGGGGGCAAAATTCCGAACTCTTCCCGCAAAAGGCCGGTTGAGCCGCCGTCATCGGCCATTGAAACGATTGCCGAAAGATGAAGCGGATATTTCTTTAAGCCGGACAGCACCGTAAAGACGCCGGTTCCGCCGCCGATTACAACTATTCTTTTTTCTTTGGTTGCTTCAGACATTTTTTTCATTAAAGCACTTTTTTTAATATTTGACAAATTTTTCGGATGTGAATAAGATAAGGTAAGATTTTTTAACAATTTAAAAGGGGGTTTGATGCTGACTTTCAATCTTTTGGGCGGAGGGATTGATCATTACGATTGTCCGCAAAATATCGGAATTTTGGATAAAAACGATCCGACCATTGGCGTCGGAAAAGTGGTTGATTCGGGATGCGGCGACAAAACCGCGCTTTATTTGAAAATAACGGAAAAAGAATGTTACGTTTGCGAAGGCACCGGCAGGATTGAAAAAGAGGAAAATGTATTTGAGGACTCAAATTCATTTGATGAGTCCTCAATAATTTGTCCGCGGTGCGAAGGGCGTAAAACGCCGGAAACAATCGTTGATGCCAGATTTGAAACAAACGGCTGCAAATTCATCGTTGCAGGTTTTTCCTGGGCAAGCGAATGGCTGAAGGGAAAAACGATCGCGGAGGCAAGGAAATTGAAAACCACCGCGATCGTGCGAGCGCTCAGGTTTGGCCCAGACAAACTTCACTGCGCCGTATTGGTCAAATGCGCGGTAAACCTGGCGCTCAAATCTTATTTAATGAAATAAAGGAAAATAAATTAAAACAAAGAGACCGCGAACGGTCTCTTTTTACTTGTCCGCGTTTTATTCAACGGTAACGCTTTTTGCCAAGTTGCGGGGCTTGTCAACATCACAGCCGCTCAAAGTTCCTATGTGATAGGCAAAAAGCTGGAGCGGAATAGCGCTTATTATCGGGGTGAGCATTTCAAGCGTTTTGGGAATGTAGATCACGTCGTCGGCCATTTGGCCGATTTTTTTGTCGCCCCGCGTGGCGACGGCGATAACTGGACCCCCTCGCGCCTTGATTTCCTGGATGTTGGATATCATTTTTTCATAAACGCTGTCTTGAGGAACGATGAACAACGAAGGAAAATTTTTATCAATCAAAGCAATCGGGCCGTGCTTCATCTCTCCGGCCGCGTACGCCTCGGCGTGGCGGTAAGAAATCTCTTTCAATTTCAAAGCGCCTTCAAGAGCTATTGGGAAGTTATATTTTCGTCCCAGATACAGAAAATTAGAATATTTTTTGTATTTCCGAGCCAGTTTTTTGATTTCATTGTTTTGTTTTAAGATTGCGCGAACCAGCGCCGGCAGATTTTTTAATTCTTTTACTATCCGCTGGCCGGTTACCGGCGACATTTTTCTTTGTCTGCCGAAAAACAGCGCCAAAAGGGCAAGCACGGTCAATTGCGAAATAAAGGCCTTGGTCGTGGCAACGCCGATTTCCGGCCCTGCGTAATTGTAAATTCCGGCGTCAACTTCTCTCGCGACCGTTGAACCGATGACGTTCACTATGCCCAAAGTCAGCGCGCCTTTTCTTTTCGCTTCCCTCAAGGCCGCGAGCGTGTCCGCCGTTTCGCCGGATTGCGAAATGACCAATACGCCCGTTTTCGGCCCGATAATCGGCTGACGATAGCGAAATTCGGAGGCAACATCAACTTCGGTCGGCAAGCCGGCATATTCTTCAATCATGTATTTTCCGACTAATCCGGCGTAA
>MEYT01000021.1:8911-11621 GCA_001774105.1 Candidatus Azambacteria bacterium RIFCSPLOWO2_01_FULL_46_26
CCCGCCGAGTTTGGCCAGTCCTTCGCCCGCGATCAGCCGGCCACGAAGCGCGTTCTCAATCGCCTGGGGCTGTTCAAAAATTTCTTTCAGCATAAAGTGTTTGTAGCCCCCTTTCTGTGCCTGTTCAAAAGTCCAGTTGACGGTTTGCGGGGCGTGATGAACGAGTTCTTTGTCCAGATTGATGATGCGAAACCCTCCGCGGCTTAAAATCGCGATTTCACCGTCGCGCAGATAAATGACGTCCCGCGTATGCCTGATGACCGCCGAAGGATCGGAAGCTATGAAATACTCGTCTTTTCCCAAGCCGACCAGCAAAGGGCTGAAATTTCGCGCGGCAATCAGTTTTTCCGGCTCTTTCGCGTTAAAAATCGCCAATCCGTAAGTGCCTCTTATTTTTTTTAGAGCCCGTCTGACGGCTTCTTCAAACGCGCCGCCGCGTTTTTGTTCCTCTTCAATTAAATGGCCAATTACTTCGGTATCGGTTTCCGATTTAAAAACGTGGCCTTTTTTGATTAACGCTTTTCTCAGTTCGGCGTAATTTTCCACGATTCCGTTGTGCGCGAGCCAAATTTCTTTTTCGCAGTCGGAGTGAGGATGGGCATTTTTCTCGCAGACCCCGCCGTGAGTGGCCCAGCGTGTGTGGGCTATTCCAAGGCCGCCGCTAAGCGGTTTTTTTTGAGACAATATTTTTTCTTCAAGCGAGGCCACCTTGCCCACCGCTTTTAGCGCCAAGATTTCCCGTTTTTTTGAGAAAACGGCAATGCCCGCGGAATCATAACCGCGGTATTCCAGCGCCTTAAGCCCTTCAAGCAGAATCGGCGCCGCTTCTTGTTTGCCTATGTATCCGACAATTCCGCACATATAAAGATTTTATGAAACAATAATATCATACAAGTTAGGGCTTGCCAATTTGCGCCGATTTGTTATTTTATATTCAAGTTCTTTGAAAAATTAAAAGGCAGGAAAAATGAAAAAACCAAGAATTATCGGCCAGGAAGTTGAATACGCCCTTGCGACCATTCCTTATGCCTTGCCCGATACCCTGATTCGCAGCGACGCCGCCAAATGTTTTTTTGACACGATTAGAGAGCGCGTTTTTGAAAACTCGGATCGGCTTTTGTCGCAGTTTTTACCCAACGGAGCGAGATTATATTGCGATACCGGCGGCCATCCGGAATACGCGACGCCGGAGTGCCTTGGCCCGAAGCAATTGGTCTGCGCCGAACAGGCGGGTGATCGCTTTTTGGAACAAATTCAGTCGCAGGCGAATCGGATTCTAAAAGAGAGAAAACCGGCTTATCAAACTTATCAAATCCGTCTTTACAAAAACAATACCGACAATCGGGGTGAGACATGGGGCTGTCACGAGAATTATTTAATAAAGCCGCGTTTGTTTTCAGAGTTAACCAGCCCCCTTGACAAGAACGAGTTAAGGAACATTTTCATCAGTTATTTGATTTCCAGCATCATTTACACCGGAAGCGGCGACGTGGTGAAATTGTCCAATAATTCTTTGGCTTTTCACGTTTCTCAGCGCGCCAAAAGCATAACGAGGATTTTTTCAAATTCAACCACGAGCAATCGGCCGCTGATAAATTCGCGGGATGAAGCGCACGCGAAGACAGAAGAGTGGCGCCGGCTTCATCTCATCGCCCGCGACTCAAACATGAGTCCCTTGGCCGTTTATCTGAAATTCGGCACAGCTTCAATAATCCTTGAGATGCTTGAAACGAACCCGCGCTTGTTCGGCCGAAACATGGTTTTAAGAGATCCGATTGAGTCATTGCGTTACATTTCCGGGGACTCAAAACTGAAAGCAGTTTCCGTTTGTTCCGATTATTTGGAGTACACGGCCCTTGAATTTCAGAAGATGTTTTGTGAGACAGCGGCAAGATACGTTGAGCAAAACGGCAGTAAGGAAGACAAAGAAGTCGTTTCCCGCTGGCAGGAGGTTTTGGACGCTCTTTCCAGATACGCGACCGAACCGGAATTATTGGTCGGAAAGATTGACTGGATTACGAAAAAATATCTAATTTCGGAAAAAATCCGGAAAATCTGCAAGTATTTTGAAGGTGACGTTTTTTTGGACCCTTTTTTCGATTATTGCGGGAAACGCGTTGAGATTAAACCGAACCAGTTTGTTTCCCCGGCGGATTTGGCGATGGCGATGCATTATCAATATCACGACATTCGCCAGGACAAAGGCCTGTTTTATCTGGTTTCCAAAAACGACGAAACGCTTGTTTCAAAAGAAGACGTTGATTCAATGATAGATGACGCGCCCAAAGGCGCCCGGGCCGAACTCCGCGGCTTTTTGGTCAAGGAATTCAAACAATACGGGGAAATCTATGACATGACTTTTAACTGGAATTATTGTTGTCTACAGGATAATTTAATGAAAATCGAACAGCTTTCCGACGTGGAGAAATATGCCAACCGTTTTTTAAACCTAACATTTGAATTTCCGAATCCCTACGAGCGCCGCTTGCCGCCCGGATACGACGAGGTACTCAAATTTCATAAGATTATTGACGAAATTCCCGAGCAATTCAGACCCGCCGCCAAATAAGAAAAAACAAATTAAATTATTAAAGAGAGCCGTTAAAGCTCTCTTTTTGTTTTGACAATTTTTCGCGCCGTGCTATTTTAGAAGCAAGTTCTTTAAAAAAGTCAGGTAAAATCAGGCGATGAGAAATCAAAGGATTGTCGG
>MEYT01000022.1:0-117 GCA_001774105.1 Candidatus Azambacteria bacterium RIFCSPLOWO2_01_FULL_46_26
TGAACCTGCAACCCTTGCGGGATACGGTCCTAAGCCGTACGCGTATGCCAATTCCGCCACGGGGGCTCTCTGCGGTCAGGTGAAGCATTCTCTCACTTACTTTAGCGTCAAGATAAT
>MEYT01000022.1:245-8041 GCA_001774105.1 Candidatus Azambacteria bacterium RIFCSPLOWO2_01_FULL_46_26
ATGGCGTACAAAAGCCATGTTTTGGCGTTTTTAACCGCTTCTTCGGAGGCCGGAGCAGCCATGTAAGTAATGGCGGCAATTAAAATAGCTATGACTCCCAAGGTAAAGACAATGCCGGACATCCAGTTAAAAATCGAAGTGACGAATTTAGCGATATCTTCTTTTGATTTGATCGGCGCGTCCGGTAATGTTTCAACGGCCAACACGGCTCCCGCGGGTAAGAACAACGCGGCTCTGATTAACCAGCGGTTAAGTGTTGAATTAATTTTGTTCATTTTTTTGTAATTTTAAAAATTATGTTTTTTTCGACCTTTTGGAATTATGCGATTAAAGCGATTGTCAGCCGCCCAAAAAGCTGGTGATTACGCTTGACACTCCTTTTGCCAACAAGAGAACGCCAAGGCCGATAACGGCGTAAGTCAGGGTTTGTCTTGCCGCGGTAACTCTTTTTTCGCTGCCGCCGGCGAACATAAACTGAATTGCCGCCACTAAAATCATTATCGTCGTAATCGGAATGCCGATTTGAATCAGAAAAGTCGCGATATTGTCGACTAAACCAGCGATAGTGGTTGTCTCGCCAAGGGGATTCTCAATTTGGACTGCCCGACCGACAACCGGAACGGCTAATATAATTATAGCAAAAAATAGTTTTGAAAACAAATACGCGGTTTTATTTTTTAACATTGTATTTCATTCCACGGCCAGGGAAAACCTGTCGGTTGTTCTCCGCCCGCGAGGAGGTTAATGATAGTATTTATTATGAGCCATGAAGCCAGTACCACAACCAACCCGATAACCGCGCTGGTCAGTATTTTTTTCCCCAATTCCAGCCGTTTCGGTGAACCGCCCGAAATCGCAAGCGTCACGCCGCCGACGGCGATCATCACGGTCGTCAAAGGAAGCGCGACATCCTCTAATAAGAAATTAATTATGTTTTGTCCGAGTCTGAAGAAATCACAGAGGGTGCACTGGGCTTCGTCCGGTCCGCCGCAAGGGACAAGGCCTCCTGCGTTTGCCGTCAAAGCAAACGCGGAAAACATTAAAAAGATAACAAAGGCGGAGAGAATAAATAATAAACGTTTCTGCATAATTTTATTATCTCATCAGTATCGTTACTTGATCGGCCGCGGTTTTCAGCGCTTCGCTTACGGTTGAACGACCCAACACTACTGATTCTATCATATCATTGAAGATGTTTTCAATGGCCAGATTGTCAACTTGCCGCCAGTTCTTGGCCGAAAGCGCTTGTTCGGCGAACACGCCAAGTTCCGCACCGGTTTTTTGAAGATTAATCAAATCGCGCCGAGCCGCGGGTTTTTGGGTTTTGTTTATGTAATTTGTCGCCTCTTCGCGATTCGTCAGAAAAGTCAGAAAATTCCATGCCGCGGCGCCGTTTGGCGATTTGGCCGCCACCGTGTACGCCCAATAATTCGGGAAATTGATTTTTTTGGCCGCTCCGGCCGGCTGGGGCGCGAAACTTACGCCGAAATTCAGTTGAGGTGACTTTGCCCTGATCGTCGGTATTTGATAAGAATAATTGAGCATCATCGCGGCGCGGCCTTCGGTAAAAGCGTCGATTGAGTAAGGCATTAAGCTGTTCCATGTGTAGGCGCGTTTTTTAGGGTTGGCGAAATCCGTGTAAAATTGCAAAGCCGTCTGGCCGGCGGCGTAAGGAGCGCCTTCTAAAACAACCGACTGATCAAAAGCCGCTTCTCCGGTTTCTGGGTCAACCATTTCCACTCCGGACTGAAGCATTAAAAGCATCAAAATGTCGCTTGCCCGATTGACGTTTCGGGCGGTTCCGAGAGCCGCTCCGGCACGCAGAATGTTTCCCTGATTGTCGGCTTTCACGGTTTGGTTGGAGGCCTCGACGAAATTTTCCCAAGTTTGCGGAGGGCTTGTCAGGCCGGCGCTGTTGAAAATGTCTTTGTTGTAGAAAAGGGCAAGGGTGTCAACCGAAATAGGCAGTCCGTATATTTTTCCGTCCTCTACGAAATCATCATAGGCCGCGTCAACGAACGTGTTTTGAAAATCTTTCAAAGACATCAATTCGGAAGGAAGAGAGACAATTTTGTCGGCGTGTTTCGGCAGCCAGGTGTTATGGAGCATAAAAATGTCCGGTCCCCGTCCGGCCGCCATGGCGTTTAACAGGTCTTTTTCATAAGTTCCGACCGTTTGCTTGCGATAGGTGATCTTGACGTTTTTGTTTGTTTTTTGATAGTCGCTGATTATGGTCTCATAAGCGTCAGAGTCGTCAAATACGCCCCAAAAAGTCAATTCAACCGGCTGGGCTGACGGCCCTGTCGGTTGAAGTCCGATACCGGTGATGGCTATGAAAGCAATAATGATTACCACCAAGCCGATAAGCGCGATAGCGATGATTTTTAAGCGATCCATGGTGCTAAAATCAAAATATTTTATTTAGTAAGAATTAGTCCCCAATGATATGCTCCCGCGACAAATTCTTTATCCAATTTAAAGCCAAGTTCCGAGGCGATTTTGACGCATTCTTGCGGAGAGAGGCGATACCCTTCTTCTGGCCCGACTCCTTTTGCATCCGGCCGCCAGTCAATGACCGCCAATTTTCCGGCAGGCGATAAAATTCTTTTTGCCTCCGACAAGATGTTTGATTTCATGGTTGATTGAAACAGCACATTGGCAATCATCACGAGATCCTGAGAATCGTCCGGAAGTTTGGAGCCGCCTTTCGCTTCCAGATTCGCCCAAATCGTTTCAACATTAAAAAGACCCTCGGATTTCGCTTTTGTTTGAATCACGTCAAGCGTTTCTTTGAGAACGTCCAAGGCGTAAATTTTTCCTTCCGGCGCGATTGCTTTGGCAAGCAGAATAGTGAAAACGCCCGAGCCGCTGCCGAAATCGGCAATTTTTATTCCCGGCTTTAGGTTGAGCTCTTTAATTATTTCTTCCGGATGGATAAATTCCATGCCATTTTTATCCAAAAATTGAATCAGCCCTGGGCTGAGAACAATTTTTGGTGTTAAAACTGAGCACCCCGCCTTGGTGGGGTAAAGGTTTTGTCCCCGCTTAGCGGGGTTACAAAACCTTTTACAAACATGTGATGGTCGCTACTTTGTCTCCTTTTTCAAGCCGCATTATCGTTACTCCCTGCGTTTGGCGGCCGGCGATTTTAATGTTTTGGAAGTCGGTTCTTAAAACCTGGCCTTTTTGGGATATGGCGATCAGCTCTTTTTCTTCCTCGGAAACGATTCTGGCCGAAACGATGCGGCCGGTTTTGGAAGTGATTTTAGCGGTTTTTATGCCGCTGCCGCCCCTTCGCTGGAGCCGGTACGCCTTAAGCGCGGTTCTTTTTCCGAAACCGTTCTCCGTGATGATTAAAAGATATCCTTTTTTCGCGATTTCCCGTTTTTTCGCCACAATGTCCATTCCGACCAGTTCATCGCCTTTTTTAATTCGCATTCCCGTCACTCCGGCCGCGTTGCGTCCCATCGGCCTGATGTCTTTTTCGTTGAATCGGATTGCCTGGCCAAGAGACGTAATCAGAACAACCTCGTCTTCGCCGCTTGAAAATTTCACCCATTTTAAAATATCGTCCCTTTTCAATTTAATGGCAATCAGACCGCTTCGCCTGACCGAGGCGAAATCTTCAACAGGCGTTTTCTTAATTATACCATTTTTCGTGGCCATTACTAAATGTTTAAAAATATTTTCCGTCGTTTTTCCGTAGGTTACGACCGCGGTTACGGTTTCATGGGGGCCCAAGTTCAAAAAATTAACGACCGCTTTGCCTCGGGCCTGCCGCGTCGCCTCCGGAATTTCATAGACATGGGATTGAAAAACCCTGCCCTGAGTTGTAAAGAATAAAACGTTGTCGTGGGTGTAGCCGGACAGGAAATGTTCCACCGCGTCCTCTTCGCGCGTGGTGATGCCGATCGTTCCTTTGCCGCCGCGTTTCTGCATCCGGTAAGCCGAGGGTTTCAGCCGCTTGACGTAGCCGCCGTGAGTCAAAATGATGACCGTTTCTTCCTGGGGAATCAAATCCTCTTCTTTGAATTCTCCGATCGGGGAAGCAAAAACTTTGGTTCTCCTGTCGTCCCCGTATTTACCTTTGAGTTCCAGAAGTTCTTTTTTTATCGCCTCCAAAATTTTCTTCGGATCCGCGAGAAGCAGAGTCAACTCTTTGATGAACTGTTTCTTTTCCTTGAGTTCGTCTTCTATTTTTTTTCTTTCAAGTCCGGCGAGCGTTTGCAGTTTTATTTCCAGAATGGCGTTGGCCTGGACTTCGGTGAATTTGAATTTTTTGAGCAGATTCTGCCTGGCTTCGTCCCTATCGGCCGATTTTTTGATTGCTTTGATGATCGCGTCAATTTGATCAAGCGCTTTGTCCATGCCTTCCAAAATGTGGGCGCGTTCTTTGGCTCTGGCCAGATCGAATTTTGATCTTTTTACGACGACTTCCTGGCGGTGTTTTATAAAGTTTTCCAGAATGCTTTTCAGCGAAAGAACCTGCGGCTGGATGCCTTCAACCAGAGCCAGCATGTTCAAATGAAACGTCTTTTGCAGGTCGGTCAGCTTGTAAAGCGAATTGAGGACTTTTTGCGGGGCGGCGTCGCTTTTGAGTTCAATCACGATTCTCATTCCTTCCCTGTCCGATTCGTCGCGGAGATTTTTGATTCCTTCAATTCTTTTGTCTTTCACCAAATCGGCGATATGTTCGATCAAGGCCGATTTGTTGACCAGAAAAGGAATTTCGGTAACGATGATTTGGAATTGCTGGCCCGCTTTTTTCTCCAAGATTTCAACCGTGCCGCGCGTGGTAATCGGTCCCCGGCCGGTCGAATAAGCGGCGAGCACGTCTTTTTTGTTGTAAATCGCGCCGCCGGTCGGAAAATCCGGCCCTTTGACGAAGTTGAGCAGATCTTCCACGACCGCTTTGGGGTGGTCAATTAAATGTATCAATCCGTCCGTGAGTTCTCCCAAATTATGCGGCGGGACGCTGGTCGCCATTCCGACCGCGATGCCGGTCGTTCCGTTCAAAAGAAGCTGGGGAATTTTGCTGGGAAGGAATTTCGGCTCTTGTTTTGTGCTATCGTAATTCGGCTGCCAGTCAACAGTTTCCTTTTCTATGTCGGCCAGCAATTCTTCGCCCATTTGCGTTAACCGGCATTCCGTGTATCTCATCGCCGCCGCGTTATCGCCGTCGATTGAACCGAAGTTTCCCTGTCCATTGACAAGGGGATAGCGCAGGGAAAAATTTTGAGCCATTCTGACAAGCGCTTCATAGATTGACGCGTCGCCGTGGGGATGGTATTTGGCCATCACTTCGCCGACCACGGCCGCCGATTTGCGGAATTTCGCCGTGTGATTAAGGCCGATCTCGGACATCGCGTACAAAATTCGGCGATGAACGGGTTTAAGCCCGTCCCGGACGTCCGGCAGGGCTCTTGAAACGATTACCGACATGGCGTAATCCAGGTAGGAATCCTGCATTTCCTCGGTAATCTCCTTTGGTTTTATTTTGCCTATCTCCATAAAGTTACGAACTACTCTACCGGCAATCTCGCCGGTTTTGATTCTTCGGCGGAAGATTCTTTGTTTTGCGTTTCCGTGTTTGCCGTTTCTTCTTCTGTGTCTTCTTTTTTGGACGCGTCTTTTTTGGTCATCACCTCAAGAATGGTTTTCAAAGAAGAGCCGATTGTCGGCAATTCCTGATTTACGTTTTTTACTTCTTCTTTAAATTCGTTCGGAAGCGGTTTGCCCAAAGCTGTGTCGGAATTTCGCGAAAGCTCGGCAAGCTTTGATTGGGCGGACATCACCCAGAGCGCGGCAATTGCCAAACCCGCGGCGAAAGTCATCAGCCAGACGACCTGCTTTTTCACGCCCTCCGGTTTGTTTTGAAGATTTCGGATGAAATTATTGGCCGGCATATGAACGCTTAAATTTTTAAAATTTTAATTTCCATTTTTTCCTTCATTTCCTGAAAATCTTTCTTTTTGACGGTTAATCTTTCCGCCGGTTCAACTTTGTCGTGTCCCATCGCTTTCAAAAATTTATCAACCGTTTCAATGTTTGCTTTCAAGCCCGGAATTTTATAATTCATCGGAATGACGATTTTCGGCTCCATGTCGTTAATCAGTTCAACCGCTTCTTCCGGCCCAATGGTTTCTTTTCCGCCGACCGGAATCAGCAATATGTCGGCGTCGCTCATCGCTTCAATCACGTCGTCCGGAAGCGCCGCTTTTTTCAAGCCGTTCAAATAACAGATTTTAATTCCTTCTATTTCCAGCTTATAAACGGTAATCAGCGCGTTTTCGCCGTTTGGAACCGCGAAGCCGTTGATTTCCACCCCTTTTATTTCATATTCGCCCGGATCTTTCACAAGAACCATACCTTCTTTTTGGGCCTCTTGCGCCATTTCTTTTTCCACTTCTCGCGATAAAATTAAAATATCCGGCTTGAATCTTGGAGGATTTAGGCCGGTTTCTTTGGAAAATGGCTCGGTCAGAATTGTCGTCGGCTGGGCTCCGCTCAGCGAAATTTTAAAGCAGGATTGCCCGTACCATTCAATAGTCATACTAATATAATAATAGCCGATTTTCAGTTTAAAATCAATCCTTCGGCAAGCTCAGGATTGATGGTGAGCTTGACGAACCATCAACTGTTTATGAATGACGGACAAAATTAAAAGCGGCTGTTTTTCAGCCGCTTTCGTTCGGTTTATTTTTAGTTACCGTTTAAAATTTTAAGCGCTTTTTTCAATTGCGGATCCTTTTCAGGCTCGCCGGGTTTGAAGTTCGCCGGATCGGTTATCTCAACCTCGATGTCGGGTTCAACTCCTTTCCCGTGAATTACGTTGCCGTTTGGGGAATAGAATTTTGCCACGGTCAGACGGAGCTGTCCGCCGTTTGAAAGCGGAAACCCCCTTTGTACGCTTCCTTTGCCGAAAGTCGTCGTACCGACGAGTTTTCCTCGCCCGTTTTCCTTAATCGCGGCCGCGAGAAGTTCGGAAGCCGAAGCCGAGCCGCCGTTCACCAAAACGACGAGCGGACCTTCCTCGTAAAATCCGTAACCGTCGGAAAACGTTGTTTCCGCCGCGCCGTCTCTGTTTTTGATCGAAACGATCGTCTTGCCGGCAGGCAGAAAGCCCGAGGCGATGAAGTCGACGGCGTCAAGCAGTCCGCCGGGATTGTCGCGCAGGTCTAAAATCATGTTTTTGGCGCCAAGCGTCTTTAATTCGTCAATCGCTTTTTTTACGTCCCGCGCCGCCGTTCCGTTGAACATATTTAATCTCACGTAACCGGTGTTCCCGATTTTTTTGAAAATGACATTTTGTATTTTGATTTCGTCCCTGGTCACTTCTATTTTTGAATATTCGGCCGCTCCGCTTCTGTAAATTGTCAGAACGACTTTCGTTCCTTTCGCGCCGCGGATTTTTTTGACGATGGTTTGAAGAGTGGTTGATTTTACGATTGTGAGTTCCCCCGCATCGTCCCTGATTTTAATTATCACATCGCCGGCTTTGATACCGGCTTTTTCGGCCGGACTTCCCTCAAAAACGCTCACCACCGTTATCCGCTCAGCGTCTTTTTTGTCGATTTGCAGTCCAATGCCGTAAAATTTACCGCGCATTTCATCCTGCTCCATTTTTGCTTCTTCCGGACTGATGTAGCGGCTGTTAGGGTCCAGAGACTGCAACAGGCCGTTGAGCGCGCCTTCCAGCATTTTTTCTTTATCAGGATCTTTGTCAACATAGGCGCGGTCTATCCAACCAAGAATTTCTTTGAAAACGGGATTTTTAAGAATGTCCGATGACGCGG
>MEYT01000023.1:0-19010 GCA_001774105.1 Candidatus Azambacteria bacterium RIFCSPLOWO2_01_FULL_46_26
CGTACCAAATCGCGGCCAGATACGCGAGCCCTTGATGATAATACGGCTGAAGCGCGTCAAAAACCTGCTGAGGAATAATCAATCGCCCGAAATTTAAAAGTTTTTCCAAGAGGGGATTCATATTATTTTTCTAACTATATTATAAACCCAATACCAAAATTGAGCAAAAACGAGGTCAAAGGCACCGGGGTATTCTTTTTCCGCGCCGCCGAAACCTTTTTTGAAGCGGGTAAGGCCGGGCCATTTTTTTTCGGAAATTCCCCAAAAATCGTAAGTTAGGTATCCTCGCCGCTTTGCCTCTTTAATCGCTTCCCAATGAAGCAAATAAGGTGCCATCGCGTCTTTATGTTCTCTTGAAGACGCGCCGTGAAGATAGACGGCTTGCCCGCCCGACTGAATGACATCAGTCGTTCGGGCGGGGTTTCCAAAAAACACAAGCAAGTGCGCGGCGATTGTCTTTCCGTTATATTCAGCCAAAAATAATTTAACGGAAAAGTTCGGCGAATGCGCCGCGAACAACTTTTCATAATATTCTTTGGGATGAAGCCGAAACCCTTCCCGCTCCGCAGTTTCTTTAAGGAGCTCCAAAAAAGTCGTGAGTTGTGAGTTGTGAGTTGTCTGTTGTGTGATTTTAATATCTTTCCGTTCGGCAAGATTGATGTTATATCGCGTCTTGGATTTCATCTCCGCCAAAAGTTCTTCTTCGGTTTTCGTCAAATCCAAAATCACGGTTTGAGAAGGCTGGATTTCTTTTTTTGATTTCATAAATCCAAAATCCGAGAGATTGAACGGAAAATCGGCGCCGGGTTCAATTTTAAAAAAAATCGCCTTTTCTTTTGCATTGATTTCTTTTATTTTTTCTAAGAGTCCTTCAAAGATTTTTGACTTTTTTTGAAAATTGAATCCGCCAGCTGGCGGAGAAAATTGAAAATTGAACAGAGGTCCCCTCGGACAATATAAATAGCTGAACCCGAACGGCAGGCCATGGCGAATTATTAAAGCAACGGCTTGTATTTCGTCACCATCTTTATACCACAATGGCCAAATTTTTCGCCCCGTTTTTTTCTGAAATTCCCCCCATTCCCAACTTTGAAGAAAAGAACCGTCGTGTTCAATCACAAAACGGTTCCAATATTCTTTTAAATTGTCATCGGCAATAAACCAAGGCATATTATTTCCCGAGCGTTTTAAGCGCCTCTTTGATTCTTTTTTCAACGCCCTTTATTTCTTTAGGCAGATTGCGGACGGCCCGGCGGGCCTGGCTTGGAGTGTAACCGAGGCCGATTAAGGCGTCTATAACTTCGTAATCCTCCAGCGTCGCCGCTTCTCCGGCTTCAAATCCGAGTTTTATGATTTTATCTTTGAGTTCCAGAATGATTTTCTGGGCGATTTTTGTTCCTATGCCCGAAACCTTTGTCAGAAATTCAACTTCTCCCCGGGCGATTGCCGGCGCCAGCGTTTTTACCGGCGCGATGCTTAAAACGCCCAAGGCGACTCTCGGTCCGACCCCTGAAACGGTAATGAGAAGTTCAAAAAAATTCAGCTCTTCCTGAGTAAGAAAACCGTAAAGTTCAAGCGCGTCTTCCCGAACATTTAAATGAGTATGTAAAGTGGCGGATTGGCCGGCGGCGGGCAGATTTTCCAGAGTTGCCGCCGAAACAAAAACTTTGAATCCGATGCCGCCTATATCCATGATGACATATTTTTCCGCCTTCGTTTCCAAAATGCCTTTGAGACGTGAAATCATATTTTAAGCATACCTCAAAAATACCGCTCTTACAAATAAAAAACGGCTCCGATTTTTTCGGAGCCGCATTTTTTCGCTGTCGTTATTCAAATAATTTAATTTCATCGTCGGAATCCATGCCGTCATCCTTTTCGGGAGCCGGCAGAGCGATTCGTTTTCTGGCGTCTTCTATCTCTGCCCGGACAGTTGCGTCTTCCATGAATTTATTCATAACGCCGCTACCGCGGTTATAAGTTATGTCCAGCAACGCTTCCGACTGTAATTGCGCGTGTTCGGTGGCTAAAAGCAGTTTGTCCATTTCGCCCCGCGGAGTCAGCCCTGCCTTGCTTTCAACCTGTGAAATCAAGGCGTAAAGCTGTTTGTTCGCTTCGGCGATTTCATACTGGACCCTTATGGTCTCGGATTGGGTTTTGATTATCTCAAACTCCGCCTCAACCCCGTCCAGTTCTTCCAATAACATCTTCGCGGCCGTGAATTGTTTTTTGGCGTTTTCGGCGAACATCACGGCCCGTTTTTCGCAGTTGATTTTGGCAATCGCCGCTTGAGCCGCCGCTACTTCATCGCCTTTCCGTAGAGCCATTTCTTCGATTGTTCTGAAATCCCGCGAGAGTTTATGCTGTTCCTGCGCCAGGCGGCTGTTTTGCTGATAGCTTGCCTGAATTGAAGCCACCGCTTCTTTTAAACTGCCCAGAATCCGGGCGTATTTTTGCACGGCTTCCTCGGCTTTAGAGGTAGGATCGTTATTGACTTGCCCGGTCAGCCGCAAGACGGCGTTTTCCGCTTTCTTCAAAATTGCCCTGCTTTTCGGAAAACCTTTTCGATAATCGCGGTAAACAAACAATCCGATGCCTGCCGCCAGAACAATCTGCGCGGCCCCCCAGACCAGATCAAATATAAACATCTATTTTTCCTCCTTTATTGAGTTTTTCCTTCAGATGGATCGCTTTCAGATGCGAATCCGCGTAACCCTGGCTAACCCGGGTCGGCGGTTCAAAAATTTGCCAATGTCCGAGTGCCTCTTTCACCGCTTTTATCTGTTCTTCGGCCGTCGGCGGTCCGCCCCGCAGTTTGATTTTGACAATTTTGTCTTGCTGTTCTTCACCGGAAATCTTTTTGCCTTCAATCTCAACGACCGCGCACGAGAAACCGATCGCGCCGCGCGTTTCATTCTTCTCCGCCGTCAGTTTAATTTTCACCAGCGTTTCGCCGGCCAGCAGATATATTTCTTTTTCAACCCGCTCGGTTTTTAGAGAAGCGAGAATGTCGTCAAAAGTTTTAATGAATCTCCAGTCAACCATTGTTTCCGCCCTTCAGGCGGTTGCGCAACCGTTTGGCAAACGCCTGAGCGTCCGCGGTCGTCTTGTCAAAATTGGAACCGGACGGCGTTTTGGGCGCGGACTCTTTCCGCATCTTTCTCTGCTTAAACCGAGCGACAAAATCCGTTGCGAGAATTTTAATGACGACATAAGGCACCATAATGATTAAAGCTCCCGGCTGTAATAAAAGAAAAACAATCGTCACGGCCGGCACTCCCCAAGGAAGTCGATACCACGGGGCGTCGCTGCGTTCACATTCGTCCCAGTAAATCAGATACGCCAGGAAACAAGCTAATTGGCTCAATATAATCCCGACTATCCAAAACTGACTGCCGGGAAAAAGCGGACCCTCAACGCTTATTGCCGGCGCCGTTGCTTTGCCGGCCAATATTAAAGGAATAAGATTTCGGTCTTCTCTATCCAGTTCAAGCCAGCCGGAACGCTCAAGGAGCGTAAAAATTTCGGCCGCGTCTTTATCCCTTTTCAGAATCACTTCTTGATATGCTTTTCTTTCATCGGAATCGTCCGCTTCCGTCATTATGACGCGATACAGCCATTCTTTGTACCAGAAATTTTCCCGGTCCGCGCTTTGAGCGTAAAGCCGGCGAAGATATCGGCCGTCCGAGATCGCTTCGGCAATCTGATATTTCGCTTCCGCTTCTTTGCCTTGAAGCGCGAGAAACAGCGTCTGTTTGTATTGCAAATCCTTTCTTTCGCTTTGGCGCACTATGGCCGTGAAGAGGGCAATTAACATCAGCGCGACCAGACATATCAACGCGATGATTATGGTCGGCTTCAAAAATATCTTCGGTTTGACACGTTCCCTTTCTGTCATTTTTCCTCCTTTGGTCATTTCACGAAAGACATTATAAACGTAAGGCGGCGCAGAAATTTTTCCGCCTGTTCGGCCACGTCCGAGCTTTTCAGCTTTTCTTCAAGATGAGATACGAGTTTTTCCAAATTTGACGCGTCAATCGGCTTCAGCGTCGTTTCAATCGAAAAACCGGTTTTGTTGTTTTTTACCGCGATCATCGGCTGATGCTTGCCGGGCTCGGTTGCCGACGGCAGCAAATAAATCCTTGCTTCGCGGATTATTTCGTTTTCCGCGCTCTTAACGCTGAATGACATTTCAAGACGTTCGTTCTTATCCAATGCCTTTCCTCCTTGTTAAGGTTCAAACAAAATTTAAAAAAATTATATCTTTTTTTATACAGATTGTCAAGTGTATGTAGGATTGACGAACCGCGATTATAATTGTAATTTTGTTGTAAGGATAAGATCTTTAAAAATCGGGGGATCGCGTGAAAAAGACAATCTGTTTCGTTTTTTTCGTCTTTTTGTGCGTCTGGGCGGTGTTCGGAAGAAAATTGGCCCCGCTAAGCGCGGCAGATCTCAACTTTTGGATCGTGCTTTTCGCCGCTTCCGTTCTTCTTTTCATGTTCGTCGGTTTGGGCGTTGAAAAGATAAAACGATATTTTGTTCTTCTCTGCAATCAATCGTTTCTGACGGTTTTCGGTTTTTTCTCTTTTTTGTCCGGAATGGCCGGACTTTGCGAATTTTTGACCAGAGATCATTTTTCTTTACTCAACTTTCTCGGCGTTTACGGAACAATCATTTCGCTCGCCGCGCTTTATCATTTTTGGAGGCCGCTGAAGAAAACCGTCGGCTGGCAAGACGTCTTGACAATCGGCGTCATCGGCCTTGCTTATGGTTCTGGCTTGCCGATGCTGAAAGGCGCTTACGGCTATCTGACGCTCGTCAGTTTGCTTCTGATCAACGTCTGCATGCGCCAGCTTCAGGGATTCGGATACACTTTTAATCTGAACAAAAGGGATTTGAAGATCGTCGTTTTATATTATCTCGGTTTCGCGGCCGTCGGCATTCCGTTGGGTTATTTCAGCGGTTACATTCATTTTGAATTTATTCTGCCTTCGCCTTCTTTTGTTTTGATGAGCGCGGTCAGAATATTTTTGAGTCCGGCGCTGGTTGAAGAAATCATATTTCGGGGTCTTTTCCAGAATTATCTGACGCAGAAATTCAATTTTAAGCACGGCCGATTGCTGGCGCTCGTGTCGGCGTCCGTGCTCTTCGGTGCCCTTCACAGCGGAGATCCCCGCTATCTCGTTTTGGCTGGCGTCGCGGGTCTTTTTTACGGAGGCGCTTACATTACGACCGGCAAAATCGTTCCGGCCGCGCTGGCGCACATGCTGGTTGATTTAAGGCATCTGTACGGCATTGGCGTTATCGGTTAAAGAAAATAAAAAAAATTTCCCTCAAAACATTTGAGGGATTTTTGTTTGGGGTTTGACAAATATTAAAACGTGAGCAAAGCTGAACTTAGACGTGAAGTTCTTTGACAAATGAGGTGAAAATGAGGATTTGGCTTTCTTTGGCGCTATTTCTTTGTTTGCTGTCGTTCGGTTTCTTGCCTGCCGTCGAGGCAGGTTCATCGGCAAACGATTTCTACGCCGGCAGTCATAAGGTTGACATTACGCCGTTAAGAAGCGTTTATATGGGCGGACAAAGTCTTGACCGGAAAAGCCAAGGGGTTCATGACCCGCTTTCCTGCAGGGCTCTTGCGATGAAAAGCGGAGACACGACGGTTGTCATCGCCTCGCTGGACGTTCTCGGTCTTTCTTTTATAGATGTTGAGGCCGTTCGTTCGGGAGTTCCTCTTCCGAAAGAAAATATTTTGATAACCGCGACTCACAACCATTCAGGACCCGACACAATCGGATTGTACGGCAAAAGCTTGAGCAAAAGATTTTCAAACATTCCGGTTGCTTCCGGGCGCGACGAACGATATATGGCTTATTTAAGATCCGGGGCGATAAATTGCGTCAACGGCGCGATTCAAAATCTTCAGCCCGCCGAACTCTATCTTTCTCAAAGCAATCAATGGGATCTTTCCCGCAATTCCCGCGTTCCGGATTCGCTTGATCCGACAATGGCCGTTTTAAGGGCGGTTAATAAGGAAGGCAAAACCATAGCCGTTTTGTTTAATTTTGGAGCGCACGCCGAAGTTCTGAAGGGGAAAAAAGAAATATCGGCCGATTTTCTCGGCCCGGTTTATCGCGAAGTTGAACAAGAGTTCGGAGGCACGGCGATTTTTGTGAACGGCGCCTTGGGGGCGATGGTCGGTCCGGCGGAAAACGGAAAGCGTGTTAAGAGCGATTGGGAGTCAATGGAAAAATACGGGCGGCGTTTTGCCGAAGCTGTCATCATAACCGCGCGAGAGGGAAAACGTGTTGAAAATCCGGACATAAAAGTAAGCCGTGAAATCTTAAAAATTCCTCTTCTGAATTTCCGTTTCCGGCTGGCGATGGCGTTCGGTTTAATTCCCGAACGCTTGGCGGACGGCCGCATTACGAGCGAAATTAATTTTTGGCGTTTGGGCCCGGCATGGATTGTTACGGTTCCGGGCGAACCGTATCCGGCTTTCGCCGAACTTCTGCGGCGCCGCATGTCGGGCGTGCCGAACTTTATTTTCAGTTTGGCGAACACGAATTGGGATACGTTATGTTTGAAAACGACTGCCGCAAGAAATTGTACGATTATGAACGTTCAATGGCGGTCAGCTGCAAAATTGGCCATCAGCTGTATGAAGAATTAAGTCGGCTTATGGGTCAACCGCTCACGCAAAAGGAGAGAGAATGATTAAAGCATTGTCGGTAATTTTACTGTTTTTATTGCCCTTTCCGGCGTCTTTGGTTCATGCCGACGTTTTTGATTATCAAAAACAAACGATTGAAGCGACGGTTACGGTTTTGCCGGAGAAAGAGGCGGAGAGTAACGGCCGTTACGGCGTCGTTCGCGTCAGTTTTCCTTCGGCTCTGAAACTTGGTTACGCCAACGACATTGTTGAGGGCGAGTTCTGGTATCAGAAAGACGGAAAGCCCCGGCCGACTATTGTTATTTTGCCCGTGATTTCAAATCAGTTGAAATTTTCGGAACTGGCGGCGCGAAATTTCGTTTCCTGCGGGGATATGAACGTTTTTATTCTTTACCGCGACGCCAAAGAAATCCGCAAGGTCAAGTGGAGAGAAATAAAGAACAAAGAAGATTTTTTGGCGGAAGCCGTTTACACCAGAGACATTTTACGGCAAACATACATAGATACGCGCCGCATCGTTGACTGGCTTTCGGAAAGGCCGGAAGTTGACTCTTCAAAAATCGTCATAGAGGGGTTCAGTTTTGGCGGCATTCAAGCGGCGGCGATTTTGGCCATTGAGCCCCGTTTCGCGGCTGGAGTTTTAATTTTAGCCGGCGGCGATTTTACCAAGATTTTGCTTGAGACCGAAGAGAAGGGCATTAAAGGAGTTCGCGAGGGCATATTGAAAAATTTGGGCTGGGACAAAGAAACCGCTTATCGGAAATTGCAGCCGATTTTTAAAGACATTGACCCTCTGACTTATCTCAACGCCGAAAGGGCCGAAAAATTACGGGGCAGGGTTTTGATGATTAACGCCGCGCGCGACCAAATTATACCCCCGTCTGCGAGCGAAAAGCTTTGGCTCGCTTTGGGAAAGCCGGAACGCCAACATTCCTGGTTCGGGCATTACGCGTTCGCGATTTTTTCAACGCCCTGGGCGAACGATTTTTCACGGACGTTCATTGCTCAGGTTCTGGATTTTTCGGTCGGCAAAAACAAATGCGAGTCCGCTTCCGGTTTGGTTCCGCGATGAATATTCTAAAAATTCAAACTTCTCGTTCTAACGAGAAGTTTTTAATTTACCCCATAATGATGGACAAATTTTAAAATCGTGGTAAAATATAGTGTTATTTTTATGACACAGTTTAATCTTGTTTCAAAATTCAAACCGACCGGCGACCAGCCGCGGGCGATAGAAAAATTGACGGCCGGAATTTCGGCCGGAAAGAAATATCAAACCCTGCTCGGCGTCACCGGCTCCGGAAAAACATTCACCATGGCGAATGTCATTAACCGCGTTCAAAAACCGACGCTGATTATTTCGCACAACAAGACGCTGGCGGCCCAGCTTTATCAGGAGTTCAAAGAATTCTTTCCGGAAAACGCGGTTCATTATTTCGTCAGCTATTACGATTATTATCAGCCCGAGGCCTACATTCCTCAAAGCGACACGTATATTGAAAAGGACGCGGCGATTAACGAGGAGCTTGACCGCATGAGGCACGCCGCCACTCAATCGCTTTTGTCGCGGCCGGACACTATCATCGTCGCTTCGGTTTCGTGCATTTACAATATCGGCTCGCCTCAAGAGTATAAAAATTTGTCGCTTGAAATTTTTGAAGGACAAAAAATAAAGAGAAAAGAATTGCTTTCGCGTTTGGTAAATTTGCAGTATGAACGAAACGAGTTTGATAAGCGGGCCGGAACATTTTCAGCCAAGGGAGAAATTATTGAGGTCAGGCCCAGCACAGGCGAAGAAGTGATTAAGATTGAAATTCCGAAAGACGAGATTAAAAGTATTTCGGCGTCTACGGTTGAAAAAAACAGTTATCTAAACGCCAAATCCCGCACACTAAACGCTTACAAAATTTTTCCCGCCAAGTTCTGGGTCGCGCCTCAGGAAAACATTACTTCGGCTCTTGCCAACATCCGGGCCGAACTTCGGGGACGGTTGAAAGAATTGAAAAAACAAGGCAAGCTTCTTGAGGCCGAGCGCCTGACACAAAGGACGAATTTTGACATGGAAATGCTCAAAGAAAGCGGCTATTGCCACGGCATTGAAAATTATTCACGGCATCTTGAATTCAGAGAACCGGATTCTCCGCCTTTCGCGCTTTTGGATTATTTTAAGGCGGTCCGGAATGACTGGCTGATTTTTATTGACGAGTCGCACATGAGCGTTCCTCAAATAAGAGGAATGTATCACGGCGATAGAAGCCGGAAAGAAACGTTGATAAATTACGGATTCCGCCTGCCCTCGGCTTTGGACAACCGGCCTTTGCGCTTTGAGGAGTTTGAGAAAAAAGTTCCTCAGGCGATTTTCGTTTCGGCAACGCCCGCTTTGTATGAGTTGCAAAAATCGGACGGCCGGCCCGCGGAACAGCTCATCCGGCCAACCGGTCTTTTGGATCCGCTTGTTGAGGTTCGTCAGACGAAAAATCAAATCAACGGCTTCATCAAAGAAATAAAAGCGCGGGTCGCGAAAAAGCAGAGGGTCCTGGCGACTGTTTTGACGAAGCGGCTGGCCGAAGAATTGAGCGACTATTTAAAAAACGAGGGCGTTAAAGTCAATTATCTTCATTCGGAAATTAAGACGTTGGAAAGGCCGGAAATTTTGCGCAATTTGCGGCTGGGAGCATATGACGTCATAGTCGGAGTCAATTTGTTGCGCGAGGGACTTGACCTGCCCGAGGTTTCTTTGGTCGCGATTTTTGACGCGGACAAGGAAGGATTTTTGAGAAACGCGACAACCCTGATTCAGACGATCGGCCGCGTTGCTCGCCATGCCGAGGGAAAAGTGATAATGTACGCGGATAACGTTACCGGTTCAATGAGAACGGCGATTAAAGAGACCGAAAGGCGGCGCAAAATTCAGGAAGAATATAATCAAAAGAACGGCATTACACCGCAAACAATCGTCAAGCCGGTGGGGGATTCGCCGTTTAAAAAGGAAGACGATTGGACGGTGAGAGAAGCCCCGGAGATATACAAAGCCACGGTCGCGGAATTGGAACGGCAGATGAAAAAGGCCGCCAAAGAACTTGATTTTGAAAAAGCGGCGAGAATAAGAGATATGCTAAAAATGGGAAAGAAATAAAATTTGAGTTATACTAAAAATATGGATTTTCAAACAAGAATCAGAAATTTTTGCATCATCGCCCACATTGACCACGGTAAGTCAACGCTGGCCGATCGGCTTCTTGAACTTACCGGAACGATCGAAAAGCGGAAGATGAAAGAACAATTTTTGGATCAGATGGATATTGAGCGCGAGCGGGGAATCACGATCAAAATGCAGCCGGTTAAGATGCTTTATCAGCCGGCCGTTTCGTCGCTGAAAGATTATCAATTTACGCTGAATTTGATTGATACTCCTGGACACGTTGATTTCAATTACGAGGTCTCGCGGTCCCTCGCCGCGGTTGAAGGAGCGATTCTTCTGGTTGACGCGACCCAGGGCGTTCAAGCGCAAACGCTCGCCAATCTTTATTTGGCCGAGCGCGAACATCTGGCGATTATTCCCGTTATCAATAAAGTTGATCTGCCGAACGCCAGAACCGAGGAAGTTAAAAAAGAATTGGCCGAACTTTTAAAGATACTCCGGCCCGACGAAGAAATTTTGACCGTTTCGGCGAAAACCGGCCTTGGGGTTGATAAGGTTTTGGAAATGATCGTCAAAAAAGTACCGGCCCCGAAAGGCCGTTTGAAAAGTCCGCTAAGGGCGCTGATTTTTGATTCTCATTTTGATTCTTACATGGGAGTCATCGCTCACATCCGGGTCGTCGACGGAAAGATCAAGCGCGGCGACGAGATAAAGATGATGGTCGCCGGCAGCCGTGCCGAGGTTTTTGAAGTAGGCGTCTTCAGGCCGGAACCGACCCGTCTTGACTCCCTTGAAGCCGGCGAAATCGGGTATCTCGCCACGGGCATAAAAAACCCGGATTTAATCAAAGTCGGAGACACCGTCACGCTTCTGAAAAATCCTTACGAAGTTGAGCCGCTTGAGGGCTATCAAGAGCCCAAGCCGACGGTTTTCGCCAGTTTTTATCCCGAGGCGGCCGATGATTTTAATCTTTTGAAAGACGCTTTGTCAAAGCTTAAGCTGAACGACGCTTCTTTGACTTTTGAACCGGAAACGTCCGAAGCGCTCGGCCGCGGTTTTCAGCTCGGTTTTTTGGGCATGCTGCATCTTGAAATCGTCCACGAACGCTTGCGCCGCGAGTACGGTTTGAATTTAATCGCGACTACGCCGACGGTCGCCTATCAGGTCGTTTTAAAAAATTCGGATGCTCCAAAAAACATCGATTCCGTCAGCCATTGGCCCGATCCGACGAAAATTGAGGAAACGCGAGAACCGTGGGTGAGAATGGAGATAATCACTCATCCGAAATTCATGGGCGACGTGATAAATCTTTTGGAAAATCGCAGGGGAGAATACAAGCATACCGAGTATCTGGGGCCCGAAAAATTGTTTTTGTTTTACGAGGTTCCTTTGGCCGAAATAATCGTCGATTTTTACGACAATTTGAAAAGCGTCAGCGAGGGCTACGCTTCAATGAGCTACGAGCCGGTCGGTTACCGCAAGTCGGATTTGACGAAGCTCGATATTTTGATCGCCGGCGAGCGCGTTGAGCAGTTTTCCAGAATCGTGCCGAAAGAAAAAGCTCAAGCAGAGGGCCGCGCGATGGTTGAAAAATTGAAAGAGGTGGTTCCGAGACAGCTTTTCGCCGTGGCAATTCAGGCGGCCTTGGGCGGAAAAGTAATCGCCCGCGAAGACATTCCGGCGATGAGAAAAGACGTGACCGGTTATCTTTACGGCGGCGATTACAGCCGCAAAAGAAAATTGCTTGAGAAACAGAAAAAAGGAAAGAAAAAATTAAAAGCCCGCGGCCGCATTGAGCTCGCGCCTGAGGTATTCATGCAAGTGCTGAGAAGAAAAAGCAGTTAAAACCTAAAGAATGGGAATCAGCAGAAAAGCGACCATGCTCAAAGTGACGAGAATCACCGAAATCGTCCAGATTGTTTTTATCAGGCGTTTTTGTTTTAATAGCATATAGTACGATAATTCCTTTTTATGATATGCTAATTTTATGAAAGAAACAAGGTTTCCCGGGATTTTTTCCTCAAAAATTTTTCTTTTTTCCCTTCTCGTCATTTTGCTGATTTTGGGTTCGTCTTTGGGCCGGGAATTTTACCGCAAATACCGGCTTCAGAAAGAATTTGATTCCTTGAAATCCGAAATTGACAAATTGGAGAACAAGAATCAGGACTTGGCTTCCATGCTTGAATATTTGAACAAAGAAAGCAATCTGGAGAAAGAGGCCCGGCGGCGGCTTAATTTAAAAAAGCCGGGAGAGAACGTGGTCGTGATAGTGCCGCCCGAATCAGAACCGCGGCCGGAAAACAAATCTTCGGCCGACAATCCGTCGCCGGATTCAAAACCGGAATCAAAAATCGCGGATGTGAGCGGAGAACCGAAAAACCGGAATCTTTCAAAATGGTGGAATTATTTTTTCGGCGAATAGTTTTATTATATGTCAAATCCCGAACAATCTAAGTCGGAATTTTATCCGGCCCGCCTTGACTCGGCGAGGCAGGAGCGAATTGAGAAAGAACCCGAAGAAAAAACCGTTTACGGTTCTTTTAATGACGCGGCGGAAGAATATAAGCAAAAAATCGATTCCGGAGAGATTGATTCAAAGGAAGAATTATTTTCAATTTCCGAGCCGGTTTTGTTGTCCCAAAAAGGGGAATTGTTTAAGCGTTATTTTGAAAGGCAGGGATACTCCGCAAAGGAGGAAGAGGCCGCCAAGACCGGATATTTAAAGGAACAAAAGGGAATCGCCGGAGCGCTTAATTTGTTGTTTGAATTTGGCGGAGAAGAATTGGTCGCGGAATGGAAAGTTCGCAGGAGCCGCTATCCGAACATAATTACCGCGCTGGATTTTTCTTCAATTTTTGACAAAGAAAAAGTCAAGCGGCTTTCTCAAAATGACCCCTATCTTGGCGTACATTTTTTTCATCACACCGGCTCTGAAAAGTTTCTGGATTTGCTGGACAAAGACGTTTTGGGCCGCTACGTAAAAGATGACCCGTCTCTTGCTTTTCAAGTTTTTCTTTACACCCGCTCCGAACGATTTTTGGATTTGCTTGACAAAGAAGCGGTTAAGAAATATTCCGCCGATAACGCCGGGTTGGCGCTTACAATTTTTCAAATGACCGGTTCTGAAAAATTTTTGGATTTTTGCGACCAAGAGGCGCTCCGGAAATATATATCGACGCATTCTCCCAAGGCCCAGCTTGCCATGTTTGCCGAATCGCATTCCGAAAAAATTCGGGATTTGTTTGACAAAGAGGCGATTGCCGGATTTTCGCGCGAAAGACCAGAACTGGCTCTTTCCGCTTATTGCGGAAACCCCGACGATGAATTCTTTAATCTTTTGGATAAAGAATCCCTTAAAAAATATTTGCTGGATACCCCGGTAAAAATGCTTCAAATTTGCCGCCGCGCCGCTTCCGAGAAGGTTTTGGATTTGATTGACATGGATGCGCTTAAGCGCTATTTTGAACGAAATTCCGCATTCGCCTCGGATCTGTTTTTGTGCAACAGGTATTTCTACGAAAAATTGAAAACGGCGCGTCCCGAAGTGTTTCCCGATTTATCGCCCGAAGCGCACCTACGGTTTATGTCAAATTCCGGAATGGAGGTGATTAAAAACGGCTTTCACGAAAATGAAACCGGCCTTTCGTTCGCGTTGTCCGATGAGGAACTCGGCGATCTGAAAAAAGACCTTCAGCTTCTCGCCGAAAATTATCTCGGACTAACGCCTGCCGAAGGGCTTTCAACCGTCGGCGCGGAGATAGAAGTTCTGAACAACAACAACGCGGAAATTCGTCTACCCATCGTCAGCCAGGAAAACATTCAGCCGCTCCTGCGATTTTTTGCCGATTTTTCGGTTTTGACAAATCAAAAGTTTGAGGAGTTCAGAAAAAATAATCCCGAGAAATTTCCCGGGTATCCCCATTCAAATCTTCATCTCAATTTCAGCTTGACCCAGGAACAGGAAAAAATCGCCAAACACCATTCAAAAGTTCTGGAAGACGTTTCTTACTGCTATTCTTTGGCTTACTCTCCGTTTTCGCGGCTTGCTTATTTGGAAGGCGCGGGAAGCGTGCGAAACACGATTGACGCCGATTTTGACAGGATAAATCCTCGGACGATCGCCCGCTATCAAACCAGATTTTTTTCGCTTGGCGGCTCCAAAGACGAAATTAAGTCGTCGCTTGCCGGCATCGGAAAAATATCCTTTCTCCTTCCGGAATTGTTCAATAATCCCGACAAACCGGAACGAATTAAAAAAGAGCTTGAGGAGAACGCCGAAATTCAAAACAGAGCGCTGGAACTTAAATGGATTATTGAGCAAGTCAACGAAATTGACGAACGAAGAGTTCGACTCCCAAGGGAAATTTCCGACATGAAAGCGCTGAAAACAGCGGGAGAAATCGTTAAATTGGAACCGGCCATTGGCGCGAAAGCGCTGGAGGAAGATCTCAAAGACAAAGAAGCGGAGTTAAAAGCGCTTGACCAAAAAAACGCGAAATTCAGAACTTATTTCGCGCGGGTTCAGGAAATGCTGCAGACCGAACTGTTAAGATTTGCTTAAATTAAAAGCATGAGCAAAAAAATAATTATCATTTGCGCCGTAATCGTCGTTTTGGCGGCCGGTTACGCGGCGGCGCTTAAAAAGTTTTATCCGGTCGCCATGGTCGGCTTTCGGCCGGTTTGGAATTTTGATTTCAAAGAAAATGTCAGGGCGGCCCAACAGTTTTATGAAATTCAGGGCGCCGGACGGCCGGCTCTTCAGATTGACTGGTCGGGCGAGGAAGGAAAAAAAATATCGGCCGAGATCGAGAAGAAAGTGATTTTGACGATGGTTGAAAACGAGCTTCTCAGAGTCGCCTTAAAAGGCGATGAGTTTAAAGGAATTGAAGAAGAAGCGGACAAAACGGTTGACGATCTCTTATCGGTAAAAGGAAATTCCGATGATTTGGCCAAAGGATTGCAGCTTTTATACGGCTGGGATTTGGCCGAGGCAAGGAAACGGCTTTTAGAGACGCAAGCCCGGCGCGAGGCGCTTGCGGAAAAATTAAAAAAGGATAATATTGATTTTGAGAACTGGCTTTCGGAACAGAAACGACAGACGACCATTTGGATATTTTTTGTCGGGAAATGGAATAAAGAAACCGGCATGGTAGATTAAATTACGCGCGGGTATCGTATAGTGGCAGTACGCGACCTTCTTCCCGTTTTGTCTGAATCCGCCAGCTGGCGGAGAAGCTACAAAACGCAATCCCGTTAAAATTTTGCGAGTATAGTACAATGGTAGTATGCGACCTTCCCAAGGTTGAGACGCGGGTCCGATTCCCGCTACTCGCTCATTTTTTTATTTATATGTTTGATTTAAAAAAATTAATTTTAAGTTTCGGGCACGCCGTCAACGGCGTGAAGGCGGCCTTGGATGACCAGAGTTTCAGAATACAGGTTGTCATTGGCGCCGTTGTTTTCGCTCTGGCTTTTTATTTTCGTCTTCAAAAATTTGAATTTTTAATTTTGATTTTGACGGTTATTTCGGTTTTGACTTTGGAAATGATAAACACGTCAATTGAAAGAATTTTAGATTTACTTCATCCGGAAAAGCATCCGGAAATTAAAATAATCAAAGACATTTCCGCGGCCGCGGTTTTGCTGGCCGCTTTGGGGGCGCTGGTAATCGGCTTAAAAATTTTCATTCCTTACGTTTTTTAGCTGCCTCGCCGAGCAAGGCTTGTAAAAGTTTAAGATTCGTGTTATTATAAAACAAGAAAGATTAACTTGCAGTACCTTTAAAAACGAAAGGATGGGAAAAATGTTTAATTCGGAAGATCCGACAACCAAACAGATGCTGAATTATATTAAAACTCATTGGCCGGAAATGGTTGAGAATCCGTTGGAATTAGAAACGGAAGAGGGCCTGATTAAACTCAGCCAGAAAGCGAATCTGCTATTGGAAGAATCGGGAAAAAAGATGCAGGAAAAGGTTGAGGTCGTAAAAAAAGGTTTAAAGGAGAATCAGATTCTCACGGAGAATTTGTCAAAGCGTTTGATTGTTTTCAATGGCGGACTGAAAAATTTGCAAAGCTCTTTGGAAGTGCTCTGGCTTGAACTTCAAATGGTTCGCCCTCCAAAAAATAGCGCGTAAAATATGCATAAAAAGTCCGACCAGCTCGGACTTTTATTTCGCCGGCCGGAATATTATAATGAAAGAGAAAGCAAATTGTTTGCCGACCTAGCTCAACGGCAGAGCAACGGTATCGTAAACCGTAGGTTCCGGGTTCAAGTCCCGGGGTCGGCTCCGAGATTGATTTTTTTTGTTCGCCGTGTTAATTTATGATTGCCATGACCGAGTTAAAGAAGAAAATTGAAGAATTGGAAGGTCGGCTCCGACTTTTGTCGGACCGTCTTTGACCTGCCAACGATTTTAAACGAAATAAAGCAATTGGAAGCGAAAACCGTCGCTCCCGATTTCTGGCAGGACACAAATCAAGCTCAAAAAGTCAGCCAGCGGCTCGGGGATTTGAAAGAAGAACTCGCCGGCTGGCAGAAAGTTGAGCAGAATTATTTGAATTTCAAAGAGGAGTTCGCGGAACTTGAAAAACTTGAAGAAAGCGAAGAAAAAGAAAGCCTGAAGAAGGGTTTGGAGAAAGAATTTTTTAACCTTGAAAAAGAAATCATCCGGCAGGAAACGAAGACGTTTCTCGGCGGAAAACACGACAAGGGCGGCGCTATGCTTTCGGTTTATTCCGGGGTCGGAGGCCGCGACGCCGAGGATTGGGCCGCGATGCTTTTAAGAATGTACGGCCGGTACGCCGAATTAAGGGGCTGGTCCGCGTCTTTTCTGCACGAATCGCCGGGAGAAGAAGGCGGCCTCAAAAGCGCGACCCTGCACATTGACGGCAAGTACGCTTACGGGTTTTTGAAGGGTGAGGCCGGGGTTCATCGTCTGGTTCGGATTTCGCCTTTTTCCGCCCAAAAATTGAGGCACACGTCTTTCGCGAGAATTGAAATCCTGCCGGACTCGGTTGAAGAGCATGAAATTGAAATCAGAAACGATGATTTGCGGGTTGACACTTTCCGCTCTTCCGGTCCGGGAGGACAGAACGTGAATCGCCGCGAGACCGCGATTCGGATAACGCACTTGCCGACCGGCTTGGTTGCCGCTTGTCAGAGCGAACGGTCCCAATTGCAGAACAGGGAGCGGGCAATGAAGCTTTTGAGAAGCAAACTGTACAATTTGCAAAAAGAAAAAGAAGCCGCGGAGCTTCAAAAATTAAAGGGAAAAACGGTTTCGGCCGGCTGGGGCAATCAGATCAGATCGTACGTTCTTCATCCGTATAAAATGGTAAAGGACTTGAGAACCGGCATGGAGAGCGCGAGGCCGGAAGACGTCCTGGACGGCAAGCTGGATGAATTTATTGAGGCGGAGTTAAAGGGCTTAACTTAAAAATCGCATGATTTTTTTTGATAATATAACAAAAATGTACGGTCAGAATATGCTGGCGCTTGATAACGTGACTTTGCGGGTCAAGCAGGGCGAATTTGTTTCGCTGGTCGGCCGTTCGGGCGCCGGCAAATCAACTTTGCTGAAGCTTTTGATCGCCGAGGAGAGACCGACTTTCGGCAAGATTTTTTTTGAAAATGACGACGTGCATTCTTTAAGATCAAACCGGCTACCGTTTTTGAGGCGCAGAATCGGGGTGGTTTTTCAGGATTTGAAGCTTTTGAGCATGAAAACCGTTAAAGAAAATATCGGCTTCGTCATGGAGGTGGCCGGCAAGGGAAAAGAAGAGATTGACCGCGACGTGCCTCAAATTCTGGATTTGGTCGGCCTTTCTTCCAAATTCGACAACTTTCCGCACGAACTTTCCGGAGGCGAAAAACAGCGGGTCGCCATCGCCCGTGCCCTGGCTCACAGGCCGGACGTGATTATCGCCGACGAGCCGACAGGCAATTTGGATCCGCTCAACACATGGGAAATCATCGGCTTGCTGACGAAGATAAACGAATTGGGAACCACGATTCTTTTGGCCACGCACGACAAGGAAGTAATCAACAGTTTGGAACGTCGGGTCGTCAGTCTGGACAACGGCAAAATAATAAGGGACGAAGAAAAAGGAAAATACGTATTATAAAATAAAATTTTTAATTTATGTTACTGAATTTTCAAAGAATTATAAAATCGGGAGCGGTGAGTTTTTGGCGCAACGTCTGGCTGTCAACCGCGGCGGTCGCGATTATGGTTTTGAATTTGTTCGTGATCAGCAGTTTTTTGCTGGGGAACGTGGTTGCCGATTCCCTTTTGAACAGTTTGGAGAATAAAATTGACATCAGCGTTTATTTCAAACAAGACACCGAGGAGAAAGACATTCTGAGCGTCAGGTCCGAGTTGATGTCTTTGGGCGAAATTAAAGACGTTAATTACGTTTCGGCTGACGAAGCGCTGTCGCAATTTAAGGAAAGGCATAAAGGCAATTCCATTTTGCTTCAGTCCCTGGAAGAAGTCGGAGACAATCCTTTTGAAGCCGCTCTTAGCGTTAAAACCAAGCAGGCGTCCCAGTACGAAGCCGTCAGTTTATTTTTGGAGAACGGAAAATATAAAAATTTGATTGACGGCGTTGATTTCCGGCAAAATCAGGCGATGATAGACAAGCTGACTTACATCGTTGGCGCCAGCCGCAAAGTCGGCGGCGTGGTCAGCTTGACGTTCATTTTCATCGCGGTGCTGGTAACGTTCAACACCATCCGGCTCGCCATTTTTTCCGCCAAAGAAGAAATTTCGGTTATGCGGCTGGTCGGAGCGAGCAATTGGTTTATTCAGGGGCCTTTTATGGTTGAGGGGATTTTGTACGGTCTGGTCGCTTCGCTGGTAACGATGCTGATTTTCGCGCCGGTTTTGAGCAACATCGCTCCTTATTTGTATAATTTCACTCAAAGCGTTGATATCTGGCAATATTTTAAAGATAATTTTTGGGCGCTTGCCGCGCTTCAGACCGCGATCGGTGTCTCCCTTGGAACGCTGAGCAGTTTCATCGCCATAAGGAGATATTTGAAAGTATAGCCGCATTTGCCGTTTTCATTCGGGGATTGTCTAATGGCCCGCTTCGCTGAAACGAGCTCGTCGAAGAGGGTAGGACGTCATTAATAATTCGGGGATCGTCTAATGGTAGGACGTTGCGCTCTGGACGCAAAAATTGGGGT